>NZ_SMJX01000525.1 GCF_004348535.1 Actinomadura sp. KC216 | reverse complement strand
TGCCCGGGCCGTACCGGCTCGTCCGCAACGGCGTGGACCGCGGCCGGTTCGGGCCCGCCGACGCCACCGCCCGCGTCGGCGCGCGGACCCGGCTCGGCCTGCCCGCCGGGACGCCCCTCGCCGTCTGCATCGGCAGGCTGACCCGGCAGAAGGGCCAGGACGTCCTGGTCGCGGCATGGCCGGGCGTCACGGCGCGGTGCCCGTCCGCGCGGCTCGCCATCGTCGGGGACGGCGAGGACCTGGACGTCCTCCGCCGCAAGCCCGTGGCCGGTGTGCTTTTCGTTCCGGCCGTGCGGGATCCGCGGGACTGGCTGGCGGCGTCGAACGTCGTCGTCCTGCCGTCGCGCTGGGAGGGGCTGCCGCTGACCGCGCTGGAGGCCCTCGCCACCGGACGCCCCCTCGTCGGGACGGACATTCCCGGCCTCGCGGAGGTCGTCCGTCCCGGGGTCGGGGCGCTCGTGCCCGTGGACGATCCCGACGCGCTCGCTGACGAGGTCGCCCGCAGGCTGCTCGTCCCGAGCATCGCCGAGAAGGAGGGCCGGGAGGCGGCGGCCGCGTCCGCCGCCTACGACATCTCCCGCACGGTCGCGCTCCTGGCCGCCGTCACCCGCGATGTCGCCGGGCTCCCCAGCGACGGCACGCCCGGCGACCCCGGCGTCGCCGACGGTCCCGACGTCCTCAACGAGACCCTGAGCGATGTATTGGACGTCCTCCACGGAATGTCCGATACCGAGCGCGCGCCTTCGGTCCTCGATCCTCGATCACACATATTGACCAGGACGGCCGAATAGCAGACAGAAAGGAAGGGCCTTTCGAGGTCGCCCGCTCCAAATGCAGTGAGCGCGAAAATGGATATCTGCGGTCCGCAGGCGTATCGTCGGAATTTGCAGAGGGATCGCCCTTCGTAATCCGGGCGAAAAGAATTATCACGACAAAGGAGGGCCGCGGTGCCCCGCCCTTCGCTGGACCGGGGTCCGCTGAACGGATGTTCTTCGACACGCACGTCCCGTCCGCCGCCGCGGCGCGGCTCGACACCGGCCTGCCCGCCCTGCTGCTGCGCACCGACCGCAACCCCTTCCACCACGGGACGCTCGCCGCCATCCGGAGCCTCGGCCGCGCCGGGGTGCCGGTGCACGCCATCCTGGAGGGGCGCGGGAACCCGTCGTCCCGCTCCCGCTACCTGCACCGCGGGCACCCGTGGGCGCCGCCCGCCGCCCGCCCGGCCGCGCTGCTGAGCCACCTGCGCACGATCGGCGAGCGCGTCGGCCGCCAGGCCCTGCTCGTCCCCCTGGACGACGCCGGAGCGATCTTCGTCGCCGAGCACGCGGACGCGCTCGCGCCCCACTTCGCCTTCCCCCACCAGGACCCGGACGTCCCCCGCGGCGTCGCCGACAAGAGCCTGCTGCTGGACGCGTGCGCCCGCTACGGCATCCAGTGCCCCCCGAGCCGGACGCCCGCGTCCACCGGCGACGTGGACGAGGCCGCCCGCGACTGGGGCCTGCCGCTGATCGCCAAATGGGCGCGGCCGTGGCTGCGCGGCCCGGGGCTGCGCAGCACCACGCTCGTCCGGACGCCCGCCGAGGCGCACCGGCTGTTCGCCGCGAGCCGCGACCGCGTCCGCGACCCGGACGGCGAGGCGGGTCCGCTCATCCTGCAGCGGCGCATCCCGCCCGGCGGCGGCGACTGGTTCTTCCAGGGCTACTTCGACGAGTCCCTCGACTGCCTGTTCGGCGGCGTCGGCCGCAAGCACCTGGCGCACCCGCCGCAGGCCGGGCACACGGTCTCCGGCGAATGGGTCGACAACGCCGAGCTCGGGCGGCTCGCGGTCCGGATCGTCCGGCTGCTCGGCTGCCGCGGCCTCGTCGACCTCGACTTCCGGCTCGACCCGGACGGCGGCGGCTACCACCTGCTCGACTTCAACCCCCGCCTCGGGGCGCAGTTCCGGCTCTTCACCGACGAGAACGGGCTCGACCAGATCCGCGTCCTGCACCTGGCCCAGTCCGGACGGCGCGTCCCGGCCGTCCGCCCGGCGTTCGGCCGCAACCTGCTGGTCGAGAACCACTACCTCCAGCAGTCGGCGGCCCGCTCGCTGCGCGCCCTGCCCAGGTACGCCGTCCCCAAGACACGCCTTCCCCTGCCCAGGCCCCCCTTTCCCAAGCCCGCGACCCTCCGTCCGTTGCGCGAGGCCGACGAGCTCGCCTGGTACGCCGGCGACGACCTGCCGCCGTTCCTCGCGATGGGCCGGCAGAGCGTGCTCCGCGCCGTAGGACGGCTCCGCACCAGGTAATCCACATTCACACGGGGGGAACGATCATGAACGACTCGGCCTGCGACGTCGTCATCGCCGGCGCCGGACCCTACGGCCTGTCCACGGCCGCCTACCTGCAGAACCTTGGCCTCGACGTGCGGATCATCGGCAAGCCGATGCGGTTCTGGGACGAGCACATGCCGCTCGGCATGTTCCTGAAGTCCGAGCCGTTCGCGTCCAACTTCGGGGCGCCGCACCGGGGCATGGGCTTCACCGACCGGCACCCGGACTGGCGGGTCGGCGAGCCGATCCCGCTCGAAACGTTCATCGAGTACGGGCGCTGGTTCGCGTCCGTGGTGATCCCGGGCACCGAGGACGCGCAGGTCGTGAACGTCGAGCGGGGCGGCGCGAGCGGCTACGTCGTGACGCTGTCCACGGGCGAGACGGTCGCGACGCGCACGGTCGTGGTCGCCGTCGGCGTCGGCCCGTTCGCCCACATCCCGGACGAGCTCGCCGGGCTGCCGTCCTGGCTCGTCTCGCACAGCATCGCCCACCGCGACTTCGGCATGTTCGCGGGCCAGGAGGTCGCCGTGGTCGGCGCCGGGCAGTCCGCGCTGGAGACGGCGGTGCTGCTCGCCGACGCGGGCGCGTACCCGCACGTCCTCGCCCGCAGGCGGGAGATCGACTGGAACGCGGTGCCCGAGCGGACGCGCTCCCTGCGGGCCAAGTTGCTCGGCGGCCCCCGGTCGGGGCTCGGCGCCGGGTACCGGACGTGGGTGTGGGCGGAGCATCCCGGGCTCGTCCGGTACCTGCCGGAGGGGACGCGGCAGCGGATCGTCAAGGAGACGCTCCCGCCCGCCGGCGCGTGGTGGCTGCGCGACCGGCTGGACCGGCGCGTCCGCGTCTCGACCGGCCGGTTCCTGGGGAAGGTGGTCGAGCAGGACGGCGGCGTCGCCGTCACGACCACCGACCGCACCGGCCGCCGCCTCGTCACGGAGGCCGACCACGTCATCGCCGCCACCGGGTTCGTCCCGGACATCGACCGCCTCACGCTGCTCTCGTCCGACCTGCGCCGCCGTATCGCGACCCGGTTCGGCGTCCCCGTCCTCAGCCGCGACTTCGAGGCGTCGGCGCCCGGGATCTACTTCGCGGGCCTCGCCGCGGCGGCGACGTTCGGGCCGGTGATGCGGTTCGTCCACGGTGCCGACTTCGCCGCCCGCCGGATCGCGCACCACATCATCCGCAGCAC
>NZ_SMJX01000524.1 GCF_004348535.1 Actinomadura sp. KC216 | reverse complement strand
GCTCGGCGGGGGCCTCGGCCGCGGGCGCCTGCCGCGCCTCGGCGGCGGGGGCGCCGCCGCCGGAGGGCGCCTCGCCCTCGTCGCCGATGACGGCGAGCTCCGCGCCGACCTCGACGGTCTCGTCCTCGGCGACGGTGATGCTGGTCAGGATGCCCGAGGCGGGGGAGGGGATCTCCGTGTCGACCTTGTCGGTCGACACCTCCAGAAGCGGCTCGTCGGTCTCGACGCGCTCGCCCTCCTTCTTGAGCCAGCGGGTGACGGTGCCCTCGGTGACGCTCTCGCCGAGCTGGGGCATGGTGACGGAGACCGGCATGTCTCAGCTGCTCCTTCGGAATACTCGTTGCGGCGTTCAGCCGTGTACGTGCAATGGTTTGCCGGCGAGGGCGAGATGCGCCTCGCCGACCGCCTCGGACTGGGTCGGGTGCGGATGGATCAGCTGGGCCACCTCGCCCGGGAGCGCCTCCCAGTTGTAGATGAGCTGCCCCTCCGCGATGAGCTCGCCCACGCGCGCCCCGACCATGTGCAGGCCGAGGACTGGACCGTCCACGGCCGCGATCACCTTGACCTCGCCCTGCGTCCCCAGGATCTTGCTCTTGGGGTTGCCGGCCAGGTCGTAGGTGACCTCCTTGATCTCGTACCCGCGCTCGCGGGCCACGGCGGACGTGATGCCGACCGAGGCCACCTCCGGGTCGGAGTAGGTGATGCGGGGAACGCCGTCGTAGTCGATCGACGCCGGGTCGAGCCCGGCGACCCGCTCGGCGACGAGGATCCCCTCGGCGAACCCGACGTGGGCGAGCTGCGGTGTCGGGATCAGGTCGCCGACCGCGGAGATCGTGGGGACGTTCGTCCGGCAGTACTCGTCGACCTTGACGAACCCGCGCTCGGTCTCGACGCCGGCCTCGGCCAGGCCGATGCCGTCGGAGACCGGGCCGCGGCCGACGGCGACCAGCAGCAGCTCCGCGTCGATGGTCTTGCCGCCTTCGAGGGTGACGGAGATGCCGCCCTGGGTCGGCTTGGCGCTCTCGAAGCGGGTGCCGAGCTCGTACTTGATGCCGCGCTTGCGGAAGGCACGCTCCAGCCGCTTGGAGCTGGACTCCTCCTCCAGTGGCAGCAGGTGCGGGAGGGCCTCGACGATGGTGACGTCCGCGCCGAACGAGCGCCAGACGCTGGCGAACTCGACGCCGATCACGCCGCCGCCGAGGATGACGACGGAGCCGGGCACGCGGTCGAGCCGCAGCGCGTGGTCGCTGGAGATGACGCGCTCGCCGTCGATGTCGAGGCCGGGCAGCGACTTCGGCTGCGAGCCGGTGCCGAGCACGAGGTGGCGCCCCTCGACGGTGCGGGTCTCGCCGGCGGCGGTCTCGACCTCGACCGTGGTCGGGCCGGTGAGCCGCCCGGTGCCGTGCACGATCTCGATGCCCTTGGCCTTGATCAGCCCGGTGAGGCCCTTCACGGTCGTCGTGACGACCTTGTCCTTGTAGGCGTGCACGCCCTCGATGTCGATGCCCTCGAAGGTGGCCTTCACGCCGAACTTGGCGGCTTCGCGGGACTGGTCCGCCACCTCGGCCGCGTGCAGCAGCGCCTTGGTGGGGATGCAGCCGCGGTTGAGGCACGTCCCGCCGAGGGACTCGTCCCGCTCGATCAGCGCGACGGACTTGCCGAGCTCGGCGGCGCGCAGCGCGCACGCGTAACCGCCGCTGCCGGCACCTAGGACGACGATGTCGAAGGGGCCGTTGTCAGCCACTGGACGCTCCCTTTCCCCGGGGTCGTGACGCCGCGTGGACCGGGCGCCACTTCAGGTGGTCGTAGTCCGGGGCGGGCGCGCCGGTCGCGGGCCCCCGCCGCCACAAGGAATCTATTCTGTTCTCCACCCCGGACAGCGGGCGGGGCCCCTGCAGAATTCCTGCGTCCCGCTCTCCGGGACCCTACAGAACTCCGGCGGCCAGGTCTTCGGCTATGCGGACCAGCGTGCGGACGGCGACGCCGGTGCCGCCCTTCGGGGTGTAGCCGTAGGGCTCGCCCTTGTTGAAGGCCGGGCCCGCGATGTCGAGGTGGGCCCACTTGACGCCGTCCGGCACGAACTCCTTGAGGAACGTTCCCGCGGTGAGCATCCCGCCCCACCGGTCGCCGCTGATGTTGGCGATGTCGGCGACGGCGGAGTCGAGGCCCTTGCGCAGCTCCGCCGGCAGCGGCATGCCCCAGACGGTCTCCCCGGCGCGCCCCGCCGCCGCGACCACCTTCTCACGGACGTCGTCGTCGTTGGCCATGACGCCGGTGGTGCGGGTGCCGAGCGCGACGAGCTGCGCGCCGGTCAGCGTCGCGACGTCGATGAGGAGGTCGGGGGAGTCCTCGCCGGCGCGGACGAGGGCGTCGGCCATGACGAGCCGGCCCTCCGCGTCGGTGTTGAGGACCTCGACGGTCTTGCCGCCGTAGATGCGCAGCACGTCGGACGGGCGCTGCGCGGTGCCGGACGGCATGTTCTCCGCGATCGCCATGTAGCCGACGACGTTGAGCTTGGGCTTGAGCCTGGTCATGGCGGCGAGCGAGCCGAGCACGGCGGCCGCGCCGCCCATGTCGGACTTCATCCAGTCCATGGCCTCGGACGGCTTGAGGGACAGGCCGCCGGAGTCGAACGTGATGCCCTTGCCGACCAGGACGAGCGTCTTGGCCGCCTCCGGGTGGGCGTAGGCGAGCCGGACGAGCCGCGGCGGGTTGACAGACCCCTGCCCGACGCCCGTGATGCCGCCGTAGCCGCCCTCGACGAGCGCCTTCTCGTCCAGCACCTCGATGGCGAGGCCGGTCTCCCCGGCGACCCGCTCGGCCTCGCCGGCGAGGTCTTCGGGGCACAGGTGGGACGGCGGGGTGTTGACCAGGTCGCGGACGAGCGTGACGGACGCGGCGAGGACCCGGGCGCGCTCGACGGCGGCCTCCTCGGACACCGGAGCCAGCAGCCGGATCTCCTCGACCGGGCTCTTGTGCTCGTCGCCGGTGCGGTAGGCGTCGAAGGAGTAGGCGCCGAGCAGCGCGCCCAGCGCGACGGCCTCGACGTCGTCGGCGGACGAGGCGGGGAGCGCGACGGCGACCTTCGCGTGCCCGGCGAGGGCGCGGACGGCGGCGCCCGCCGCGCGGCGGACGTCTTCGGCGGAGGGCGTCTCGCCCAGCCCGGCGGCGACGATGACCTTGGCGGCGACGGCGCCGAGCGCGGGCAGCTTCGTGATCTCGCCGGCCTTGCCGGTGGCGCCCAGCGCGGCGAGGGCCTCGGCGAGCCTGCCGTCCAGCGCGCGGTCGAGGCTCTCGGAGCCGGCGGCCGGGGCGGCACCCGTCCCGGCCGGTGCGACGCCGATCACGATGGCGTCGACGTCGATACTTGCCAGGTCTGTGCCGTCAAGGCTGATGCTCGTCACGTAGCACGATGTTAGTCCCACCGGTGACCGGTTTCGCCCTTTTGGATCAAGCATTGCCCGTGCTGGGGGCGGGTGTGGCGAGCCGTGACGAAGCGTCCGGGCCGCGCTCGCGGGG
>NZ_SMJX01000523.1 GCF_004348535.1 Actinomadura sp. KC216 | reverse complement strand
GGCGGGGGGCGGGGCCCCGTCTGGGCGGCGGCGGTGCACGGGCCGGGCCGAGATTTCGTCCCGTGCGGCCGCCTTATGTCAGCCCTTGGGAGTGATGTCGGGCTGTCCAAAATTGGACCGTGACGGCGGGTCGGGTGTCAACGGATCCATTCGCCACTGGATTTTCAACATCGGTGAACGGGGCCATCGAAAATTCTGAAATGCCCCCTTGACCTGGGTGAATGCGGGCACCTCACTTGGTGATCTTGATGGAGTCCAGGCCGGCCTCGATGAGGCTCGCCGTGCCCCCGTCCGCCGCCTCCACCACGAGTCGGACGTTCTGACCCGCATATGCGGAGACATCCGCCGTCTGCGTCCGCCAGGCGGCGGCGCGGTTCGCCGCCGCGCCCTTCTCGTCCAGGACGGTCGTGGATCCGTTCGGCCCCACGATCCGCACCCGCAGATGGTCGTCGGCGGAACTGTTGTTCAGATGCCCGAGGAACCAGGAGAACGACAGGGTCTTCGCCCCGGCCGGAAGCGCGATCTCGGGCGACTGGATGCTGCTGACGCCGCCGTCGAGGTCGTACGTCCCGGCGGCGGACCCGGCCGCAGCGCCCGTGACGAGCGCGCCGGAGCCGCCCGCCGCGGCGAGCTGGAGAGCCGTCCCCGACCAGGTGGTCGACTCCGGGGCGCCGTGCTCCCACGCGCCCTCCGTGGCGGTGTCGGCGCCGCCGAAGTTCGCCGTCCAGCCCTTGTCGGACTCGAGGTCGTCGGCGAAGACGGTCTCGCCGGGCTGCTGCGTGCCGCCGCCGGCCAGCGTCCAGACGGCGTGCGCGATGGCGTCGGCGTTGCGGTCGAGCGCCGTGTCGTTGATGTTGGCCGTGGTGTCGCACGACGCGTGGTAGCAGCGGTCGTACGCGACGCCCGCCTGGCCGCCCCACTTCTGCGCCTGCGCGGCCGTCTTGCGCCCCTCGGCGCCGGTGAACAGGCCGCCGGCGGCGATCCCGTACTGGATGAACGGGCCGTAGTCGGAGCGCCCGTCGAACGCCGTGTCCTCGACGGGGACGTTGATCGTCGCGAAGTGCTCGCGGAGCACCCGCTCGATCTCCGCGGACCCGGCCGGGCCGCCGCCACCGCTCGTCCCGTCGCCGTCGTAGGCGAAGTAGCCGGGGTTGGGGGAGCCGACCATGTCGAAGTTCAGGTAGCCCTTGATCTTCGACCGCTCGGCGGCGGGCAGGTTGTTGACGTAGTACTTCGACCCGATGAGGCCGAGCTCCTCGGCGCCCCACCAGGCGAAACGCAGGTGCTTGTCCGGCTTGTAGCCCTCCCGGGCGACGGCCAGGGCGACCTCGAGGTTCGCGACGGAGCCCGAGCCGTTGTCGTTGATGCCGGGGCCCGCCGAGACGCTGTCGAGATGCGCGCCGACCATCAGGGTGTTGTTGACGTCGCCGCCCGGCCAGTCCGCGATCAGGTTGTAGCCGGTCGCGCCGAGGTAGGTGAACGACTGGATGGACGTCTGGTACCCGGCCGCGTCCAGCTTGGCCTTCACGAAGTCGATGGACGCGCGGAACCCGGGACGGCCGTGGGAGCGGCTCCCGCCGTTGCTGCTGGCGATGCTCTGCAGCTGCGACAGGTGCGCCTTGAGGTTGGCGAGCGGGATGTCGGGCGCGGCGGCTCGTGCCGCCGGGGCCGCCGGGGAGGCCGCGGGTGGGGACGCCGACGCGGTCGCGCCGGGCAGCAGGGTGGAGAGGGCCAGGGCGGCCGCCCCCAGAGTCGCCATGGTGCGCGATCTCATGCGTTGTTCCTCCTGGAGAACGGGCAAAGGGGAGCGGCCCGCGACGGGGGAGCGGGCCCCGTCACGGGCCGCGAGTTACGAGATGGTCAGGAACCGGCTGTCACTCAGCAGGCGGGCTCACCGGACTGCGCCGGGACGCTCACCGCGGCCCACGCGGCCTTCACCGAGGTGCACTCGGCGGTGGAGCCGGGGAACAGCTGCTTGGCGGCGTTGACGGTCTCCAGCCTGGCGCGCGCGTGGCTCCAGGCCGTCACCTTCCGGTTCAGGCCCTCCATGAAGACCTTTCCGGCCTTCTGGATGCCGATCCCGGTGACGGTCGAGTTGTTGCACGTCGGGCTGGACGGGGTGCCGTTCGAGCCCACGGCCAGCAGCACGAACCAGTGGTTCTGCGGGCCGGCCGCCTTGTGCACCTCGGTGCGCGGGATCGAGGACGAGTAGCAGTTCGGGTCGTTGTTGACCAGCGACGGGTTGTACATGTTGCGGATCGGGCCGCGGCCGACCAGGTCGACCTCCTCGCCGACCAGGTAGTCCGGCGGGTCGAGGTTCTCGGGCTCGTTGGCGTAGAACTCGACCAGCGCACCGAAGATGTCGCCGGCCGACTCGTTCAGGCCGCCCTTCTCGTTGCCGTTGCCGCCGGTGGAGCCGCCGGGCGTGTTCTGGAAGATCCCGTGGCCGTTCTCGTGGCCGACGACGTCCATGCCCGTGGCCTGCTTGGTGCCGGCCGAGTTACGGCCGTAGTTGGTGTAGCTGCCGTTCCAGAACGCGTTGGCCTGGTTCAGGCCGACGCGCATCGGGAAGCCGCGGCCGCTGCCGTTCATGCCGTTGCGGCCGAGCCACTCCTTCAGCATGTCCCATTCTTTTTGGGCGGCGTGCATGGCGTCGACGCAGGCGGTCTCCAGGTCGGTGCCGCTGCCGTTGCCCCAGGCGCTGTCAGTGCCCGTGAACGTCTGGCCGTTCTGGCCGCCGCACGTCAGGCCAGGGCGCGTCGGGTCCGTCATGGACGTCGCCGCGGTGCTGATGTCGACGGTGCCGTGGTAGTAGCTGCGGTCGTCGGCCACGGCCGCGGCTCCGGCGTCCGCGGGGGTGACCTCGTCGAACGTCCGGACGACCTTGCCGGTCTTGGCGTCGACGAACACGTGCAGCTTCGTCGGGGCCTTCTTGTGGACGCCGGTGACGACGGTCTCGTACGCGAGGCGTCCGGCGCCGTCCGCCATTACCGTCAGCTGCGGCGTGGAGACGCTCTCGACCTTGGACACGCGGGCGCGGGAGGTCTTCGCGGCCTGCGCCGCCGAGATCTTCGCCGTCGTGTCGACGTCCAGCGCCTTGGTCTGGCTGACGGAGCTGCTCAGCACGGTGCCGCCGGCGTTCGTCGTGACGACGAAGTCGCCGCCGAACACCGGCAGGCCGGCGTGCGTCCGCGCGTAGGACACGTGCTGGAGGCCGTTCAGGGAGGACACGACTCCGAGGCGGAAGATGTCGTCCTCAGGCGCCGTCTTGTACGTCGACGGCTGGGCCGCGACGACGCGGTCGGCGGAGCCGGCGGCGAGGGTGCGCGGGTCGGGCTTGGCGGGGGAGGCGGAACCGGCTGTCGCACCTATGGCGGGGGCGGACAACGCCACGGCGAGGCAGGCGGACAGCGCCGCCGCCCCGATCGCGGTCTGGTGTCTCACGGGGGTGCTCCTTCCACATGCCGGGCATGGCGCGGCACGTGGAGGACCTTGTGGGAGCGCCTCCGCGCGAGCTGGCACCCGTCCGGCGGGGGGGTTGGGAC
>NZ_SMJX01000522.1 GCF_004348535.1 Actinomadura sp. KC216 | reverse complement strand
GCGGTGACCTGTCCGCCGAGCAGGTCGAGGACCTCGGGCTGGCGCTGCTGCGCCTCGACGAGGCGATGACCCGTCTGAAGGACCACTTCGGCCTGGACGAGCACGACCTCAACCTGGACCTCGGCCCCCTGGGGCCCCTGCTCCCGCAGGACTGACCGCCCCGCCCCCGGCCTCACCCGGTCTGCCGCCACGGCCAGGCCGCGTCGCGTCCGCTCTCCAGCAGGGGGATCAGCTGGAACGCGGCGTCGGACAGGCCGCCGAACACGTGCCGGCCGTCCGCGCCGGAGGGGCCGTGCCCGTACCGGTATCCGGCCAGGTTCCAGGTGTAGACCGGGACGCGTCCGGGGACCCGATCGGCCGGGTCGGCGCCGCGGTGGCCGCCCCACGCCTGCTCGTCGGTGACGATCACGACGCGGTCGTGGCCGCGGAAGGTCGCCCGGACGGCCTGGGCGGTGTCGGTGCCGCCGAGGTTGCCGAACCGGTCCAGCACCGTCAGCAGCGACTCGCCCCGGCGGACGGGGACCGTGCGGTGGCCGGTGCCGAACTCGACCAGGTCGGCCGCGTCCGCGCGCATCGCCAGCGCGGTCCCGAAGATCGCCGCGGAGTCGGCGCGGTTCAGCCCGGACCGGTTCGACACGCGCCCGAACATCGACCCGGACCGGTCGACCAGGATCAGCGTCCGTCCGGTCAGCGCGGGGACGTTGGCCAAGGAGTGGTTCAGCGCCCGCTCCAGCGGCCACGCCCACCGCAGCGACGGCGCGGCCCTGTGCGCGGCCAGGAACCGGAACGGGAACATGCGGCTGCGCGCGATCACCCCGGGGTCGGCGAGCGTGGCGGCGACCGCCCCGGCGGCCTCGTCGGACACGCCCGCCCGGTCGAAGTTGCGCAGGTTCCGCGCGAGGGCCATGACGCCCATGCCCGGGATGATCGCCTCCCACGCGGCGGCGTCCATCGGGCCCTGCAGCCACCCGGCCAGCGCCTCCCAGGTGATGCCCGCCGCGCGCAGCCGCTCGGGGCCGCCGTCGGCGAGCAGCACCGCGCGGCGCTCGGCGGCGGGCGTGGCCATCAGCGCCGCGCGGGCCCGCAGCGTCGCCAGCCGCTCGGGGACGTCCGTCCCGCGGCCGTGCCGCCGGTCCAGCGCGTGCGCGAACAGCTCGCCCTGCCACGGCTTGTCCGCCGCGGGCGCCGGGTGCACCAGGTCGATCACGTCGCCGAAGCGGAACCCGTGCGCGGCGGTGTCGTACTTGAGCAGGGACCGCTCGGTGTAGAGGCGCCGGACGGCGTCGGCGATGCCGCGCTTGACCGGCTTGGGGACCGCGCGGCCGTAGGTCGAGGTCCAGTACGCCAGGGCCTCGCCGGGCTCGTCGGCGCGCCGCAGCACATCGGCCACCATTTGCCGGTTGCGGCCGTGCCGTCCAGCCGCCAGCCGCGCCCGGACGGCCTCCAGCGCCGCGACGACCGGCGCCGAGCGCATATTCGCCTCGCCGCGCAGCCACGGCAGGAAACCGGCCGTCCACGCCCCGTCCTCGACCGCGACCCGGCGGACCAGGTCGCGGAAGCGGGCGTCGCGGTCGCCGGCGGACTCGTAGAAGGTGTCCTCGCCGACCATGTTCGCCACCGCGAGCAGGAACAGCTCGCTCTTGGCGTCGCGCGCGTAGCCGGGCGCGCCCTCGTAGGTCCGGCCGGACGGCGACGTCTCCGCGCGGATCGCGCTGGCCGTGGCCGCGCGGACGGCGGCGCGGTTGTACTTCGCCATGAGCGAGGGCTCCCTTCCAAAGCCGGAGGGAGCCCTTCTCGCATTCAGATGCCCGCGAAGCGCCGCGCGCCCGCGAATCACGTGCTCCCTCCCGAGATCAAGTCGGCGCACGGAATGGCCCCGCCGAATGGGGGCACAGGCCCATGAGAGGGCCTGCAAGGAATCGAACCTCGAAGTATCCGTTTCGCCTGCGCACCGGGAGGTGCGTATTCGGTTGTGACCGAAGAGAGCGCCCGAGGACAGGACGGCGAGAGGCACGTAGCGCTCTACCCTTGAGCTACACGAGCCCGAGGCTCGTGACGGGACTCGAACCCGCAACCACTCGATTATGTGTCGAAGTAACTCTCACCTGCGCACCGGGCGCGCTCTGCGGCGGTCGGAGCCCTTCCGAGATCACAGGCGGCCTCGGGTGGTGTTTCTATTTTGCAGACAGAAGTAACCCGTGGCCATCGCACCGGAAAGGCGATGCCCCTAGGAGATCAGCCCGGCGGCGGCGAGCACAACCGAATATTTCCCTTCACGCGGGCGGGTTGACCGCCGTGCCCTTGAAAAAGGTGTAGTGGAATGTGCCGTCGGGGGCGGCGGCGCGGCGCAGGCCGGCGATGCCGCGGTCCCAGCCGGCGGGCGTGGCCAGCCCCGCGGCGAGCGCGTCGCCGCGGACCGCCTCGACCATCGCGGTGAAGGTGTCGAGGGTGAACGCCCGCGCCAGGTCCGGGCGGCTCCCGTCGGCGTACACCGTCCGCGGGCCCACCTCGACGTTCCCGTACCCGGCGGCCGCCAGCAGCGGCGCCACCCGCCGCCCGATCAGCGCGTCCCCGCCCGCGGCCGCCTGCAGCGCGACCAGGTGCCCGATCGCCGCGCGGGCGGGCGCGCTGTCGGGGTGGAAGAACGCCGACCCGTGATCGCCCTCGATCACCGTGACGGTCCCGCCGGGCCGCAGAACCCGCCGCAGGCCCGCCAGCGCGGCCCGCGGGTCGGGGAGGTGCTCCAGGACGAAGCACACGAACAGGTGATCGAACGCGTCGTCGGGGAACGGCAGGTCGTGCAGGTCCCCGCACCGCCACTCCACCCGCGCGCCGGGACGCTCCGCCGCCACCCGCGCGCGGGCCTGCTCCAGCGACGCGGGGGACAGCTCCACGGCGGTCAGCCGCATGCCGGGGGAGCGGGCCAGCAGATGCACCGTCTGCGCCCCGACACCGCACCCGACCTCCAGCACCCGGCTCCCGGGCGGGTAGGACGTGCCGTCGTGCAGCAGATCGGCCAGCGCGTCCGCCTGGTCGCCGAGCCGCCGCGCCTCCCGCCCGGAATAGCCGTGCACGTACCCGTCCGCACGGCCGACTGCGCGGCCGTCCACGCGGCCGTCCACCGTGTCGTCTCCGGGCCCGCGCCCGGGTGTCGTCGTCGAAGCCCTCGCCGTATCCATGGTCGCCTAGAGTGCACCGGGAACGGCCGGGTGAACAGGTCCAATCCCGACAAGATCGACAGGTCCAAGCGGTCAGGGCGGCCACCCCGTCACGCGGTGAGGGTCTCGGCGTCCCACAGGTCCCGGTACGCGCCCGGCGCCGCGAGCAGCTCGCCGTGCCCGCCGCGCTGCACCACCCGGCCCCGGTCCAGGACGATCACCTCGTCGGCCGCGTCCAGCGCCGCGAGCCGGTGCGTGACCAGCAGCAGCGTCCCGCCACCGGGCCGCGACAGCAGGTCGCGGGTGACCGCGTCCGCCATGGCCGGGTCCAGCGCCTCGGCGGGCTCGTCCAGCACCAGCACCGTCGGGTCGGCCAGCAGCGCCCGCGCCAGCAGCAGCCGCTGCCGCTGCCCGCCCGACAGGCCCCGCC
>NZ_SMJX01000521.1 GCF_004348535.1 Actinomadura sp. KC216 | reverse complement strand
GGGGTGGGGTACCCGGTGGGGCAGGTCCCGATGACGTTCAGTGAGCAATTCCTCGGCCCACCCCCCTGACATTCGAGGCGTAAGGGGTTAGCGTTCCTGACATGGCACCCGCCCGGGTCCGTGGTTGCGTCGGATCGCAGTGCTCGTCAGGAGTGCGACAGCCGATCCGGCTAGCCGATGCCAGGCGCAGGCGAAACGGCCCACGTAAGGCGACTTCTCGTCGACCGATCACGGTGCGCCTTAGAGGTAAGTCCTGCCCCGCCGGGGGATCCGACATCCCCCGAACAGGGAGAAGGGCAGTAGTGGCGAGAGCGCCGCGAGCCCCTCAGCAGGCGGATGTGGGGACGAAGACCAGGTCGGCCGGGCGGGTGCGACCCACCGTCCTGTGGTGTCCGTCCGGGGCAGTGAGCAATTCCCCATCGACGAAAGGTGTTTCGATCAGGCGTCCCGGGCAGGGCCGGATCACAACCGGGAGAAGGGGGGGGTCCCGCGTGAACATCACCGTGAGGGGCCGGCACACCGACGTCAACGAGCGATTCCGACGCCATGTCGACAACAAACTCGCCAAGATCGAGCGGCTGGACCAGAAGGTCATCCGCGTTGATGTGGAGGTGTCCGAGGAACGCAACCCGCGACAGGCCGACCAGCGCGAGCGGGTCGAGCTGACGATCCGCTCCCGCGGCCCGGTGATCCGGGCCGAGGCCGCCGCCGACGACCGTTACGGCGCCCTCGATCTGGCGCTGGACAAGCTGGAGTCACGGATGCGCCGGGGCTCCGAGCGACGCAAGGGCCACGGCGGCAAGGGCCGGGCCAAGCTCGCGACGATGGAGACACTCCCCGAGGCACTCCCCGAACCGCCGCAAGCCGCCGAACCGCCCGCGAAGGCCGAACCCGGCACCGGAACCGGAGCCGAGCCGGTGAAGGTCTCGCCGGACGAGAACCTCGTCCCGATCCCCATGGACGGCGACGGCCCCCTCGTCGTCCGCGAGAAGTTCCACAAGGCCGAGCCCATGGGCATCGAGCAGGCCCTCTTCGAGATGGAGCTCGTCGGCCACGACTTTTACCTGTACCGCGACAAGGCCAGCGGGCATCCCTCGGTCGTCTACCGGAGAAGAGGCTGGGATTACGGAGTGATCAGGCTCGTCGAAGAGTGACCGTCTTTCAACCGGCCCGTCCGTGAGGGCGTGGCCTGCGCAGACCTACGCCGACCTACGAAGATGAGACCGTTCCGTGATGCGGCACTCGCGTCACGTCACCGTCCGAACCGTGTCATGATCTGAAAAGGCGTTCCAGCCGATCCGCGGACGCGGTGGTCCGGGGAGGATCCGGTACGGAGCGGCACAGCCGGCCGCCCCGGATCCCGACCGGTCACCGCGCCGCGGCGGTGGTCCTGCGGGTCGCACGATTCGCGGGGCCCGCAGCGGCCCACCCGGGAACCTCCCGGGACGCACAGCAGTTCACCGGGGGACACCCCGGCCCGAAATCCCCCGGGTCCGCCCCCGGAACCCGTATCTTCCCGAGGACGACCCGTCGGAGAGCACCCCTCCGGTGGTTCCAGATCGCTGAATAGTGAAGGGGGGAAGCGGCGTCTCCTCCACGCCGCGACTCTGGTGAGCGAGAATCCCGAGGCTCGCGACGCCGCGGCGGTACCCCGTCAGGCCGGCGCTGCCCCCGCCGGGCGGGAGGCGGCCCAGCCGGCCGGGACGGCCGACCCGATCCGCGTGCTCATCGTCGACGACCATGCGCTGTTCCGCAGGGGTCTGGAGATGGTCCTCCAGGGCGAGGACGACATCGAGGTCATCGGTGAGGGCGGCGACGGTCACGAGGCCGTCGAGATGGCCGGCGATCTGCTGCCCGACGTCGTCCTGATGGACATCCGGATGCCGCGCCGCAGCGGCATCGAGGCCTGCACCGCGATCAAGGACGCCGCCCCCAGCGCGAAGATCGTCATGCTGACCATCAGCGACGAGGAGGAGGACCTCTTCGAGGCGATCAAGGCCGGGGCCAGCGGCTACCTGCTCAAGGAGATATCGATCGACGAGGTGCCGCAGGCCGTCCGCGCGGTGCACGGCGGGCAGTCGCTGATCAGCCCGTCGATGGCCTCCAAGCTCATCACCGAGTTCGCGGCGCTGGCCAAGCGCAGCGAGGAGCGCACCCAGCAGGTCCCCGCGCCGCGCCTCACCGACCGCGAGATGGAGGTCCTGCGGCTCGTCGCGCGCGGCCTCGGCAACCGGGAGATCGCCCGCGAGCTGTTCATCTCCGAGAACACCGTGAAGAACCACGTCCGCAACATCCTGGAGAAGCTGCAGCTCCACTCCCGGATGGAGGCCGTCGTCTACGCCGTCCGCGAGAAACTCCTGGAGATCACCTGACCCCGGGCGCACCAGCGCGGCGCGACCGGCAATCCGGTTTTGTCGGTGTTGTGACGTAGCATCGCGGGCGTGGTTCGGACAGCAGACGGCACAGCACCGGCGGTAGAACTCGGCGCGGACGAGGCGCGGCGGCTCCAGCTGCGGGCCCAGGGTCTCCTGGGCGCGCGGCCCAGAGGCGGCGTGACCGCGATGCTGGAACGGCTCGGGGCCGTCCAGCTCGACACGATCTCCGTCCTCGCCCGGTCCCATGAGCTGGTCCCCTACGCCCGCCTCGGCCCGGTCGGACGCGGCGCGGTCGAGGCCGCCTACTGGAGCAGCGCGAACGGCCACCGCAAGGGGTACAGGGCGTTCGAGTACTGGGCGCACGCCGCGTCCATCCTCCCCATGGCCGACTGGCCGCTCTTCGCGTTCCGCCGGCGCGCCTACCTGCGCCGCGGCTGGCGCTGGCACAAGGTCCCCGAGGGCGTCTGCGACGAGATCCGCGCCCGCCTGAGGGCCGACGGCCCGCTGACCACCAAGGAACTCGGCGGCGCCAAGGCCAGCGCCGAATGGTGGGACTGGAGCGACCACAAGATCGGCATCGAGTGGCTGCTGGACGTCGGCGAGGTCGTCTGCGTCGAGCGCGTCGGCTGGCGGCGCGTGTACGACCTGGCCGAACGGGCCGTCCCGGACGAGCTCCGCACCCATGAACCCGACGACGACGCCTGCCTGACCGAGCTCGTCGCCCGCGCCGGGCGGGCCCTCGGCGTCGCGACCCGCGGCGACCTCGCCGACTACTACCGGATCAGGCAGGACCAGGTCGACCAGGTCATCGAGGCGACCGGGCTCGTCCCCGCCGCGGTCGCGGGCTGGCCCCAGCGGGCCTGGGCCGACCCCGCCGCTCTGGCCGCGCCGCCGCGCGGCAGGCACGCCACGACCCTGCTCTCGCCGTTCGACTCCCTCGTCTGGGACCGGGCCCGCACGTCCCGCGTCTTCGGTTTCGATCACCGCCTGGAGGCGTACGTCCCGAAGGCCAAGCGCGTCCACGGCTACTTCGCGATGCCCCTCCTCGCCGGAGGCCGCCTGCTCGGACGCGTCGACCCCGCCAGGGAAGGCCGCACCCTCGTCGCCCGCCAGGCGTCCCTGGAACCGTGGGCCACCCGCACGTCCGCCCGCACGGAGACGTCGGCCGCCGCACTCGCCACCGCCCTCTGGCGCGCCGCCACCTGGGTCGGCTGCGACGACGTCCGCGTCGAACGAACCGACCTACCGAGGCCCCTCCTCGAATCAGCCCTGAAAACCGCCACCC
>NZ_SMJX01000520.1 GCF_004348535.1 Actinomadura sp. KC216 | reverse complement strand
GGGCGGGGTCGTGGCTGCGGATGAAGGGGCCGGTGCACGGCGAGGTGACCCGGCTACCCGACCGGCACCGGGCCGTGGAGACTCGCTATGACAAGCTCTCCGTCCGCTACCAGACCATCCTTGAGATCACCCGCCATCAACGGATGGCTCCACCTACTGCGAGAAGGGGCTTAGGTCGCGTGACGGAGTCGGTGTGAGGCCTTCGGCCGAGCCAGGCGACATCGCGGAATCGAGTGCTCAATCGACGGCTTCTTACTCGTAGGCGACTGGCCGCCCGCGCGGCCGGACGGCTGAACCCCAAGCGAGGAAGGACCGGATATGGTCGCCGTTCGCAGGCGGTGGATCGGGTTGATCGTGCTCACTCTGCCCACGCTGCTCATCTCGATCGACATGACCGTGCTGCATCTTGCGGTCCCGCACCTGGGCGCTGACCTGGACCCGACGGCGAACCAGCTGCTGTGGATCCTGGACATCTACGGCTTCATGATCGCGGGATTCCTGGTGAGCATGGGGGTGCTGGGGGACCGGATCGGGCGGCGCAGGGTCTTGCTGGCCGGCGCGGCCGCCTTCGGTGTGGCGTCCCTGCTGGCGGCGTACTCCACCACCGCCGAGATGCTCATCGTGTCCCGCGCGTTGCTCGGCGTGGCGGGGGCGACGTTGATGCCGTCGACCATGTCGCTGATCCGCAACATGTTCACCGACGACGCGGAACGCACCAAGGCGCTGGCCGTCTGGATGGGCGGGTTCATGGTGGGGTCCGCGATCGGTCCGCTGGTCGGCGGGCTGCTTCTGGAGTTCTTCTGGTGGGGTTCGGTCTTCCTGCTGGGCGTGCCGGTGATGGCGATCCTGTTGCTCGCCGGGCCGGTCCTGCTGCCGGAGTACCGCGACCCGGAGGCCGGACGGCTCGACCTTCTGAGCGCGGTCCTCTCCCTGGGCACCGTGCTCTCGCTCATCTACGGCATCAAGCGCATCGCCACCCATGGCACGGACGCGCCAGTGGCGGTGACCGTCGTGGCCGGCCTTGCCCTAGGCGTCGTCTTCGTGCATCGGCAGCGGCAGCTGGCCGACCCGATGATCGATCTACGGCTGTTCCGCTACCGCGACTTCAGCGTCTCGCTCGCCTCGTTGATGGTGGGGCTCATCGCGATGGGCGGCGTGATGCTCTTCGTCAATCAGTACCTGCAGCTGGTCCGGGGCCTGTCGCCCCTTGAAGCCGGTCTGTGGATGCTGCCGCAGACCGCTTCGGTGCTGCTGAGCACGCAGTTCGCGCCTAAGGTCGTCGGCAGGTTCCGGCCGGCGGTGGTGCTCGCCGGATCCATGGGCGTCGTCGCGGCCGGCGTGCTACTGATCAGCACCGGCAGCCTGGCATGGGTCATCACCGGCCTGGCCGTGATGGGCCTGGGCTTCGGCCCATGGATCCTCCTGGCAATGGACCGGATCATCTCCACGGCACCCCCGGAGCGGGCCGGCGCGGCCTCGGCGATCTCGGAGACCGGTCAGGAGTTCGGGCTCGCCGCCGGGCTGGCATTGCTCGGCAGCCTGGGAACGGCGATCTACCGGAGCGACGTGAGCGACTCCCTGCCCACCGGGGTCCCGCCCGCCGCCGAGAGCGCGGCCCGGGAGAGTCTCGCCGGCGCCGTCGAGACCGCGCAACGGCTTCCCGGACCGGCCGGCCCCGAGCTGCTGGATGCCGCCCGGGACGCCTTCACCACAGGACTGCAAGTGACGGCCCTGATCAGCGCCGTCATCGTCGCCGCCGGAGCGATCGTGATCGGTCTGCTGACCCGCCACGAACAGGCCTCCGTTCGCGAGGAGACCGATAGCACGCCGGAGACCTCTGATGCCCTCACCTGAATCTCATAGCGGGTCAAGCGCTGTTCGTCGGTCAGCTGCTCCACCTGGCCGCGCAGCGTGGTGACGAGCTCGGTCAGCCGTCCGGTGCGCTCCTGATCGGCCATGCCGGTGGCGAGCGCGGTGTTCAGCCGATTCTGCAGACGCCTGCACAGGTGACGCACCTGCGCCAGGTCTTGCTCCAGGAAGGTGATCTGGTCCGGCTCGGTGGGCTCCTTGGGCGGCCGCTTCGCGCTCGCCGCCTCGTACAGGCGCCAAAGCTGAGCGAGCTCTTCCGCACTCAGGGGATCCCACTGGCGGCTCAGCGGCCCGAGGACATAGTGCTGCAGGACGCGCCAGTGAGGAACCTCACTGCCGTCGAGGGTATTCACCAACTTCGAATGACCGACGCCCGCGGCCAGGAACAGCCGACTGTCCGAAGCCCCACGACTTTTCAACGAATCGTCGAGGTATGTGACAAGCGTGATAACTTCCAGAATGTCCGTTTTCAGGGTGCGGCGGACGCTTTTCTGATGCGTCACCGGGGGGATGCCTTCTTTTGATCATGAACGTACACCCGATCCCAGGTGGCTCTGACCTGCAAAACCTTGGGTCACCGCCCCAGGGGACCCTTCCCTGGGGCGGGGAAGGAGAGGGCGGCGAAACATTTTTGAGTTCACTCGGGTTCCCCGCTTCCGGGGACGGGGCCGAACCTACCAGGATCTTGATGTCACGTTCGATTTCACGTCTCGTGCTGTTCACATCCCAGATTAGTGAATGGACGAACGGCCGGGAGACGTGAAAAGGATCTTGGAGGAGATGGTGTCCATTCCTGGTCCCCACATGTGGGGGCACCGGGCTCGCGGCCTGCTGCGACGCAGCACCGCCCCTGACCTCGAACGCCCCGCCCCGCACCTCGCGCCTGGGGGGCGGCCCGGGGGCGGCCTGGCCCGCGGCGGCGGTACGAGCGCAAAGCCCGCCGCCTGGCCCAGGCGGCACTGTTCGCCGCCGTCTGCGGCGCCGCCTACGCCCTCGGCGCCACCGGCGCCGCCTGGCTCCTCTACTGGGTCACCCAGCACGCCCGAGTCCGGATACCGGGCACAAGCGACCCCACCCGATCGCCCCCCGCCGTCACCAGAAACTTCCCCTCCCGTTCCCCGCTTCCGGATGTGAGTTCCGCTGAAGGGCCTTCAGCGGGAACTTACGGCGGACGGCACACTGACGGACGTATCACGAGCCGCAAGCGGCCGAATTCGCAGATCAGTGGGTGGAACTCGTGTCAAAGGTCCCTGCCGAGGCTGTTCTCAGAACCGGGTAGCCGCATCAGTTCGCGCGACGCGGCGCACCTCGTCGGCCGACATCCCCTTGACGTTCTGCAGGTTGGCGCCGCGCAGGTCCGCGCCGCGCAGGTCGGCGCCGCTCAGGTTCGCCAGGCGCAGGTCCGCAAGGCGCAGGTCCGCGCCGTTCAGGTGCGCGCCTTTCAGGATCGCGTAGCTCAGGCGCGCACCGTGGAGGTTCGCGCTGGTCAGGTACGCGCCGAGCAGGTGCGTGCCGTGCAGTTCAGCGCCGCTCAGGTTCGCGTCGCCCAGGTACGCGCCGCGCAGGTCCGCGCCGAGCAGGTCCGCATCGCCCAGCTCCGCGCCGCGCAGGTACACGCCGCTCAGGTTCCCGCCGCCCAGCTCCGCGTCGCCCAGGTCCGCGAAGTTCAGGTCCGCGAGGCTCAGGTCCGCGTGGTTCAGGTCCGCGTCCCGCAAGTACGCGTAGCTCAGGTCCGCGCCGTTCAGGTCCGCGTTGAGGAGCTGACATCCGGGAGCGCGGATGTTGTGCAGGTCGAGGGTGAAAG
>NZ_SMJX01000519.1 GCF_004348535.1 Actinomadura sp. KC216 | reverse complement strand
CGCGACGACGCCGCGGCGCATCGCGTCCATGGCGCGGCGGGCGGTCTTGCGGATGTGGCTGTTCGGCGGCGCGGCGTCGGCGACCTGCCCGAGCAGGTCGAGGAGCTGCTTCACGGCACGGACGAAGTCGCCCGCGGTGAGGTCGCTTTCGAGGAGGACCTCGTCGAGGTCGTCGCCCTTGGCCCACCGGTACGCCGTCCACGCGAACCCGAGGTCGGGCTCGCGGAGGAACGACACGCGGTTGTCGCGTTCGACGGCGTCCAGCTCGCCCCAGAGCCGCACCATCGAGGCGAGCGCGTCCTGCGCGGGCCCGGCGGGGGTGCGGGGCGGCGCGGCGTCGTCGGGCTGCCGCGACTCGTACACCAGCGCGGACACGCACGCGGCGAGCTCGGCCTGGTCGAGCTTGTCCCACAGCCCGGCGCGGAGGCTCTCGGCGGTGAGCAGGTCAAGCTCGTTGTAGATCTGGCCGAGGCGGCGGCCCTCGGCGGTGACGGAGCCGCCCTCCAGGTACCCGAGCTGCTCCAGGACGGCGCAGACCCGGTCGAACGTCCGGGCGATGACCTGGGAGCGGCCCTCGACGCGGCGGCGGAGCTGCTCGGTCTCGCGGTCGAGGCGATGGTACCGCTCGGCCCAGCGGGCGTGCTCCTCGCGCTTGTCGCAGCCGTGCACGGGGTGGCGGCGCAGCCCGGTGCGCAGCTCGCTGATCTCGGCGTCGTCGGGGGCGGCGGAGTCGCCGCGGGCGCGCTTGCGGTCGCGGACGTCGTCGGGGACCTTCGCGCGGAGCGTGGAGGCCAGGTCGCGGCGGTCCTGCGGGTTGCGGGGGCTGAACGACTTCGGGATCCGGATCCGCTCGACGGGCTCCACGGCGCGGGGGAAGTCCTGGATCGACAGCCGCTGCACCGACCGGTTGATCGTCAGCACGAGCGGCGCGGGCCCGTCCGACCGGCGCCCGACCCCCGGGTCGAGCACGACCGCGAGCCCCGACCGGCGCCCCGACGGGACGAGGATGACGTCGCCGGGCCGCAGGTGCTCCAGCGACTTGGCGGCCTCGGCGCGGCGGGCCCCGGCCCGCTCCCGCGACAGCTCCGCCTCCCGGTCCGACAGGCGGCGCCGCATCGCCGCGTACTCCATGAAGTCGCCGAGGTGGCATTCGGCGGCCTTGGCGTACCCGGCGAGCGCCTCCTCGTTCTTGTGCACCTGCCGGGCCAGGCCGACGACGGCCCGGTCGGCCTGGAACTGCGCGAACGACTCCTCCAGCAGCGTCCGGGCGCGCTCGTTCCCGACCGCGCCGACGAGGTTCACGGCCATGTTGTAGGAGGGCCGGAAGCTGGAGTTCAGCGGGTAGGTGCGGGTCCCGGCGAGCCCGGCGACGGACGCGGGCTCCACGTTCGGCCCCCACACCACCACCGCGTGGCCCTCCACGTCGATGCCGCGGCGCCCGGCCCGCCCGGTGAGCTGCGTGTACTCGCCGGGCGTGAGGTCGACGTGCGCCTCGCCGTTCCACTTGTCGAGCTTCTCGATCACGACGGTGCGGGCGGGCATGTTGATGCCGAGCGCGAGCGTCTCCGTCGCGAACACCGCCTTGATCATCCCGCGGGTGAACAGCTCCTCGACGATCTCCTTGAAGGTGGGGAGCATCCCGGCGTGGTGCGCGGCGACACCGCGTTCGAGGGCGGCGAGGAAGTCGCCGTAGCCGAGGACGCGGAGGTCCTCGGCGGAGATGTCGGCGGTGCGCAGCTCGGCGTGCGCGCGGATCTCCTCCGCCTCCTCCTTGGACGTCAGCCGGATCCCGGCGTGCAGGCACTGCAGGACGGCGGCGTCGCACCCGGCGCGGCTGAAGATGAACGTGATCGCCGGGAGCAGCCCGGCGCGGTCGAGCCGCTCGATCACGTCGGGCCGGGCCGGGGGCCGGTACCGCTGCGGGCGCGGCGCGCGGCGCCGTCCGGTGCGGCGGCCCTGGTTGACCTTCGCGCGCCGGACCTCGTCCACCGCCATCCGGGTGAGCTGCGGGTTCAGCCGCGCCTGCCGGTCCTTGCCCTTGCCGGTGTCGACGAACAGGTCGTACAGGCGGGTGCCGACCAGCATGTGCTGGAACAGCGGGACGGGACGGTGCTCGTCGACGATCACGGCGGTGTCGCCGCGGACCTCGTGGAGCCACTCGCCGAACTCCTCGGCGTTGCTGACGGTCGCCGACAGCGCCACGATCCGCACCGAGTCCGGAACGTGGATGATCACTTCTTCCCACACGGCGCCGCGGAACCGGTCGGCGAGGTAGTGCACCTCGTCCATCACGACGAACGCCAGGCCCGCGAGGGTGTGCGACCCCGCGTACAGCATGTTCCGCAGCACCTCGGTGGTCATCACGACGACGGGCGCCTCGCCGTTGACGCTGTTGTCGCCGGTGAGCAGCCCGACCTTCTCTGGCCCGTAGCGGCGGACGAGGTCGGCGTACTTCTGGTTCGACAGCGCCTTGATCGGCGTGGTGTAGAAGCATTTCCCGCCGCCGGTGAGGGCGAGGTGCACGGCGAACTCCCCCACCACCGTCTTCCCGGACCCGGTGGGCGCGGCGACGAGGACGCCGCTGCCGTCCTCCAGCGCCTGGCACGCCTCGATCTGGAACGGGTCCAGCTCGAAGTCGTACAGGGTGCGGAAGTCGAGCAGGGCCGGGCCGTTCCCCGCGGTGCGCCTGCGGTAGGCGGCGTACCGCGCGGCCGGTGACTCGCCGGCCGCCCCGTTGGCGCTGCCGGTGCCGGTGTCGGTGTCGGGGGAGGTCATACCTTGGAGCCTACGGTTTCGACCGGCCCGATTCCCAATCCGGAGACGATCCCCGCGAGCCCCGGCCGTTTCGGCGGGGCCTGCGAGGCCCGCGAGGGCGCCGTCGCCGCGGGGGTCAGCGGGCGCGGTCGCCCTTCTCCAGTTCGGCGTCGATGGCGTCCAGGTCGAGCGGGGACGCCTCGTCGTCGGCGAGGTCGTCGTACGGGTCGGGTTCGCGGGCCTTGCGCTTGTCGTGGAAGTACGCGATCAGCTCGGCGACCTCGAACAGCACGATCGTCGGCAGCGCCAGCGCCAGCATGGTGAACGGGTCCTGGCTGGGGGTGGCGACGGCCGCGAACACGAACACCCCGAAGATCAGCAGCCGCCGCGACTTGCGGATCCGCTCGTGGGTGAGAACCCCGATGAGGTTCAGCATCACGACGAACAGCGGCAGCTCGAACGTCAGCCCGAAGATGAACAGCATCGCCTGCGCGTAGCTCAGGTAGTCCTGGACGCCGACGAGGACGGTCGTGTCGCCCGGCGCGAGCCCGATGAAGATCTTCAGGCCCTTGTCCATCGTGAGGTACGCCAGGGCCGCGCCGAGGCCGAACAGCGGCACCGCCGCCGCCATGAACGTGTACGTCCAGCGGCGTTCCTTGTTGTACAGGCCGGGCGCGACGAACGCCCAGATCTGGTACAGCCAGATCGGCGAGGACAGCACGGCCCCGACGATGAGCGCGACCTTCAGATGGATGAAGAACCCGTCGAAGATCCCGTGCACGACCAGGTCGCACTTGCCTTCGAGGCAATGCTCGGGCGGGATCCGGGTGTACGGCTGCTTCAGGAAGTTCCAGATCGGGGGGAAGAAGATCCATCCGACGACGGCGCCGAGCACGAGGCCCAGGATCGCCTTGATCAACCGGTTGCGCAGCTCACGGAGATGCTCCATGAGGGG
>NZ_SMJX01000051.1 GCF_004348535.1 Actinomadura sp. KC216 | reverse complement strand
GCGTGACCCACGAGGACGGCCGGGCCGACGGGCCGGACGAGAGGCTGCTGCAGCTCCTCTACTACTCCAGCTGGTTCATGCCGGCGTGGACCATGCCCATGTGGCGCAACTGCCCTGGCGCCCGGCCATGGTTCGGTCCCTGGCTCAAGCGAATGATCGGCCGCGGCCGGAGTCGGGTTCGCCGCCGATCACGGGGCGGTGCTCGCCCCTAGACCCCGCGGCCCTGGACCAGCTGGCGCGCGTCCGGGGCCGCGGTACCAATCCTCAGCGCGCCGGAGGTCCATATGCCCCCAATCAGCCCAGCCCGGCCTGTCGACCGGGACGACGACCAGCGCGGCGAGAGCGCGCCGGAGGATGGCTACGGCGCGCTGCTGCGCGACGCCTACGCGGCCGGGCCGCGGCGCGGCGCCCACCTGCAGATCATCGAGCGCGACGACGGGTTCGTGTCGATCGAGGACGCCTACCGCTACTTCACCAGGCCGGACGAGTGGATCGCCGGAGAGCGTCGCGCCGTGGCGCTCGCGTCCGGGCGGGCGCTCGACGTCGGGTGCGGCGCAGGACGGCACATGCTCGCGCTCACCGGCGACCGCGAGGTCATCGGGATCGACCCCTCGCCCGGCGCGGTCGCGGTCGCCCGCGCGCAGGGCCTGGACGCCCGCATCGGCACCGCCACCGACCCGGGTGACCTCGGCACCTTCGACACGCTGCTCATGCTCGGCGGGAACCTCGGCCTGCTCGGCAGTCGCGAGCACGCGCCCGTGGTCCTGGACAGCCTGGCCCGGCTCGCCCGGCCCGGCGCGCGGCTACTGGCGATCGGCCACGACCCGCACGAAGCCTCCGCCCCCGAGCACTGCGCCTACCACGACCGCAACGCCGACCGCGGGCGGCTGCCCGGACAGGTGCGCATGAGGGTGCGGTACAAGACGTGGACGTCGGACTGGTTCGACCGCCTGCTGCTCAGCCCGGACGAACTGCGCACCCTGCTCGCAGGCAGCGCGTGGACCCTGCGCGAGGCCACCTACTCGCCGAACACCGCCGGGTTCTACCTGGCCGAGATGACCCGCGCCGAAACCCCGGCGACCGCCCCCGCGACGTGCTAGGACAGCCCCATGACCACCGATCCTGAACTGCACGCGAAGATAGACGCCCTCACCGCACAGGTGTCCTCACTCGCCGGCGTGCTCGGCGTCTCGGAAGAGCCGGTCAAGGCGCGGCACGGAGCCGTGCCCGACCGGCTCACCGCCGCCGACGTGATGCGGACGACCTTCTGGACCACGCGGCTGGCGACCGGGTACGCGGTCGAGCAGGTCGACGCGTTCCTCGACCGCGTCGCCGAGGAGATCGCCCGGCTGACCGAGGAGCGGGACGAGGCGCGCCGGGAACGGGACGCACTCCGCTAATTGCTCACCGAGAGCCCTCGCATGCGCGCAGGCGAGGGCTCTCTGTCTGTAGGGAGATCAGTCCGGCTCGGTCACGTAGGTGCCCTTGGCAGGCAGCGTGACGACCAGCTCCCGCTCGCGCAGCTCCCGCACGGCGCGCCGTGCGGTCACGATGGACACCCCGTACTCCTCGGCCAGGTCCCGCTCGCCCGGCAGCCGCGCACCCGGCCGCAGCGCGTCGGCGATCCGCTCGCTGGCCCTGCCCTTCTCGATCCGGAGGGCAAGGTGGTCCGCCACCTGGGCATACATGTAGGCGTCCGGTCGCGGCTCGAACGGCGGGATCTCCTCTGCCATGCGCGTCACCGTAGAGCGGTGCCCTGCGGCAGGGTGTAGCGCATAGCGGCGCACCGCTCTCCACCGCTATGCACCGCTCTTATCCGCAGGTACCGTAACCCCTGGACGGGGTCCGGCGCCGATCTAGCGGGTTGTTGCCGGACTCCGTTCCTATGTGCGAGTGCTCGCCGAGGGTCGCTGGGGGCCTGACGAGATCGCCCCATTGGACTGATATGTCAGCTATGCGGGACGTATCCGCTATTACAAAATCAGTCACTTCGGTGCATGTACCATTTTGGCCGTTGCTCGCCAGACCGGATGAAATGCCTTTCAAGTGCACCTGCACATGCACTTATCGAGATGGATTTCCCGTCCCCTGGGTTATCGCGCTAGTCTCCGGATCAGCCCGCACATGAATCGCCTTGGCGCGCGCGCAAGGTGATCCTCATCTGCGCGGGCCGACCGGCCGCCCCCCAGGCCGGGGCAGGAGGGCGCGTCACGTCATGGACGAGCCCCAGGAAGGGAAAGCCGTCGACTCCGGTGGGCGATGCTGGATGACTTGCGTGCTGCTGGAACTGGCCAGACACGGCTCGTGGATCATCGCGCTCGTTCTCACGCAGTGACGGCTGGCGGCCCCTAATGGCCGCGGGGCCTGGTACCGCGCGCAGTCTGCGGGACGAGCGGGTACCAGGCCCCATCCCTGAGAGATTCTCAGGAGCCAGCATCGTAAGCAGCTTTTCGCAGCGATTGCGGCGCCCTTGCCAAGTATCTTCCGAATGTTCTGTGTCTTGTGACACAAGCCGGGCGCCGGTGAATGAATGTCTACCGCAGCGGTGCAAATTTCTCTACCGACTCGGGCAGGGCCTCGGTGGCGCCGCAGTTGTGGGACGCGAGGTTGCCATGCACGATCATCGTCTCGGTCCAGCAGCCGAGTGACAGGGCCACCGCCGCACACCTCAGCCTCGCCGCCGCTCTCCCGGATCGCGACGGCGGCGACGGTCACCGCGGGGGCGATCTGCGCTAGGTGGTCGAGGGGTGCGAGCCCATGGCGCGAGGCCCATGTGCCGACCGTACGAGGCAACGGACCAGTCCAGGGGCAAGCGATCAATATCCTGCCGAGCCGACCACGTTTCCCCAGGTCATAGCATGTGCGCGTGAGATGGGTCGGGCCGCGAGGGTGGGATGTCGAGCTGATCAAGCTGGATGGCCAGCCCGTGCTGAGGGCCCGCCAGCACCGGTGCCTGGTCGACTACTGCGCGAGCGTCCTCGACCTGGAGACCGTGCTCGCCCGAGGTGGCCTCACCACAGCCGACCTCGTCGAGGTGCTCCGGACACGCGGAAACGCCCCGCCCCCACCGCCGAAGCGAGGGGAGCGGGGCGTCGGGTCACGGCCGTGAGACCGTGACGGGGTTCGAGGTCAGCCTACCGGCGCGGGTCTGGCGTACCCGCGCCCGAGCGGATCTGCCGCCTGGTGAAGGACGGGCTCACCGGCGCGGAGTCAGCGCCTTGTACTCCGGCGCCTTCGCCGAGCCGAGCAGGACGCCGAACGTGGGCCAGTACGCTTCGAGCGCGCGGGCCAGGGCGTACCAGGCGCCGGACGCCAGCGCCACGGCGACGGCGGACGCCATGGCCGAGGTGTCCCCGTCCAGGACGATGCCCAGCTCGCGGGCGAGCCAGGTCAGCGCCAGGCCGACGCCGATGGGGACGTACGTCCGCACCAGGCTCAGGATGTAGTTGTTCACGATGAACTCCCATCTGCTCCCAGGGTGGGAGCTGGAGCGACGTTGCCGCTGGTGGCGGCGATAGATCCGTTGCGGATCAGCCGCGCCCGTTGCCGAGCGCGGCGTGCACGAAGGGGGCGCCGATACCGGATTTCAGGTACTGGCCCCGAGCGACCTGGCAGAGGATGACCGCATGGCCCTCCCACTGAATGGAGCCGACATGGCCGAGTTCGTCCCCAACCCCACCCAGGCGCTGAGGCTCAAGACCCTCGCCGAGGACGGGTCGGAGTATTTCGGCGAGAAGCTGGATACCTACCAGTCCATCCACGCCGCCGCTGCTGAGACCGGCGAGGCCATCTGTCCATGTCTCGGCTGCGACCCGGCCGCGCATCAGGCATTCCTGGAAGGAGCCGCTCTGCCGGAGGAGGCCGAGACCGTGGAGCACGCCGTCGAGATGATCAGACGCGCGATGGCCAACCCCACGAGCCGGGCGGGATCTCCTCGCCAGGATCCGGGGCCTCGCCGCGGGGGACGTTGAACTCGGCGAACCCGCCCTGCTCGCCCGGGGTGAAGACCCACAGGTGGACGTGCTCGTCGGAGTCGAGCGCGGGCACCTGGCCGGCCTCGACGCCGCGGGGGTCGAGGGTGGCTGTGGTGGCGGTGACGATCGCGGCGCGCATGGCGGTCAGGCCCTGCTTGCCGCGGTAGTGGACGATGCGGCCGAGCGTCGGCTTCACGCGTGCACCCGCAGCAGGACCGGCCAGGTCTGCGGCCCGACGACGCCGTCGTCGTCGACGCCACCCCACCGCTGGACGGCCTTCACGGCCGCCTCGGTCGTGGAGTCGAACCGCCCGGTCATGCGGACCTCGGGGTGGCTGCGCGCCATCAGGAGCCCCTGCAATGACTGGACGTGCTCACCGCGGTCGCCCTTGCTGAGCATGGGGAGCTTCTTCACCATGTCCTCCGTCCAGTTGCCCCCGCCGTACGCGGGGCGCCCGTAACCGGCGATCACGCTGGAACTCCTGACGCGGCGCTTCACCGCGTCGGAGGTGTTCGCCTCGATCGTCTGGAGCCGCCCGTCGCCGAGCACGACCTCCACCAGGCCCACGTGGTCGATCGCGCCGATGTTGTTCGTCGCGCCCCAGTCGAAGAAGACGATGTCGCCGGGCTTGGCCCGGTTGACGCTCGCGGTCGTCCCGCTGTGCCAGCGCCCGGCCTTCTGGAAGTCCTGCGCGTGCCACACCGTGTAGGCGCGATCCCCGCCCGGGAGGACGGCCGCGGCGTTGCCGCTGTGCCGGGCCCAGTAGGTGATGGCCATGTCGCACCAGGCCGCGCGCAGGTAGGCGTCCCCGTGCCGGGAGGCGTACTCTCGCGTGATCGCGTTCGGCCGGCCCGACGTGCCGATCCACTTGCGGGCCTCGGCGATCATTCCTGCCGCGGTCATCGGGCGCACCCCTGGCATCGGGTCTCGCCGTCGTCACCGCGCTCGAAGACGAACTCCGGGTCGACGCCGTCCGGCAGATCGCACGGGGCGAGCCCGCACACGGAGCACTCCATCAGCTCTCCCCTCGGAAGGCGCCGTCCCGGTCGGGCGGGCCGTAGAGGCGTTCGAGGACGAGATCCTCGTCGGCCTCGGTCGCCTGCGCGTCGCCGCGCGGCACAGGTGGCATTGGGTCGTTGTCTGCCACGTCAACCTCCGTTGCTCATCACCGCGATGAGGATCGCGGTCCCGGCGCCCGTCGCGCTCCCGAGCAGAGCGCAGATGATCGCCACGATCTGGATCGTCCGCTTGGATCGCTCGTCCAGCTCGGCGCGGGTGACGGCGGCGGCCTCGACCTTGTCCACCCGGTCGTCGACCTTGTCGACCTTGTCGTCCACCCGCCGGATCTCGGCGGCCTGATCCCGCGCCCGCTGGTCGGAGTGCTCGGCGCGCTGCACGAGCAGGTCCAGGCGGCCCTCGATCCGGGCCATGCCGGCGTCCATGGAGCCCTTCAGCTCGGTGATGGCCAGCTCCAGACGGGTCGGGTCGGGCGTGGTCATACAGCACCTCCGGGGATGCCTCGCGGCCGGATACGTCCGCGACCGCGCGCCGCCACTACGGAGCGGCGCACCATGCGGTCACGGCCGGGGGAGGGGATGGGCTCAGGAGGGGCGCCGTTCTTACGACACGGAAACCAGCTGGACGCCCCACGCGTACCAGACCTTGCTGGCGGGGGGCGTCCCGAAATGCCACGCCAGGATGCTCGCCCGCGCGGCCGACGCCGGGGCGGTGAACGTCCCCTCCAGGTAGGTCCAGACACCGGCCGCCGGGGTCGCCGCGGCGCTCGTGCTGCTGGACAGGAAGGTGCCTGCGGCATTGTGCCAGTTGACGACGATCTGGACGCCGAGGGTGCCGCCCGGAACGTGGGCCCACATCTGCCCCGTGTACTGCCCTCCTGGCGTGACGGTCCCAGCAGCGGACAGGGCGCTGACACCGGCACCGGCCGAGGACACGCCGTCCGGGGTGATCCGCATCGAGGCGACGCCGCGCGGATACACAACGGCGGTGGAGCGCACGATGCTCGCCTGAAAGGGCGTCCAGCCGGACAGGTCGGCCGAGAAGAACGGGTTGGCGTTCAGGGTGGTGACGGTCTTGCCCCTCGCCACGGTGGGCCCGCCCGGCTGAGCCGCCTTGACGGTCTGCGTGGGCATCGCCCAGGCTGCGGGCTGATCGAGCTCCAGGCGGCAGCTGTTGTCGGAGCTGGAGTACTCGGTGCTCATCACGCGCCACACAGTGCCGTCGTGCGCCTCTGGCGGGGTGGTCTCGCCATAGGAGTGGTCCTGGATCATCCCGCGCGGCTGCACATCGGTGATCTTGATGAGCTTGCCGGGGCGGATCTCCCACGGCTGCACCATCCGCGCCGCACCGGCATAGGACGTCTCGCCGGGGTCGTAGTACAGGATCGGGCGGCGGATGGTCATGGTGCCCGCGTTGCCAGTGCGGCGATAGTGGCTCAGCAGCCCGGCGAGCTCGGCGTCCCCGATCGTCTCGGCCGGCTCGTCCCGGGTGACGGTGATCGCGCGCGTGACGGTGGCATACGACAGGTCATTGCCCTCGAAGAAGTCGGGGAAGGTCTGGCTGTCGCCGTGACGCCCCGACAGGGCCTGCCGCGTCTGCTTGAAGCCCGGAGTCTCGTCCCACGCGGACTCGACGGGGTGCTTGTAGAAGATGTAGTTGTACAGGCCCTCGCCGCTGGGCTGCTCCTCCAGCCCGTCCAGGCTGGACGCCTGGTAGCCCCAGTTCAGCGGCCAGCGCGCCCACTCGAACCGGTAGCCGTAGTCGTTGCGCGCGTCGTCGGGGAAAATCTTGATGCCCTCGCCGTCGGTGGCTCCCCAGCGGCTCTCCCAGATGGCCCAGTACGCGTCGGGCTGGGCGAGCATCATGTCGCTGAGGATCTGCTCGGCCGTCGCACCGTCGAAGTAGGTCAGGTCGGTGAACGCGGCGGTCGAGGACGTGTCGATGTGCACGTCGATCGGGCGGACCTGGCCGGGGAAGGGCTTGTCGGAGCCGAAGATCCCATTCCCCTTGTGCCCGCTGTTCCAACCTTTGACCAGCAGCCGCCCGACGACGTCCTCGACCACCTGGGGAACGGTTACGTAGGCGCCGGGGTAGTCGGCCGGGTCCGTCAGCAGGGTTCCGTTCCGGTCCATCCGCAGGACCTGGACGACGGGGTTGGCGATGCGGCCGACGACCTTGTCCGGCGCGGAGGTGTAGTCCCCGAAGCCGGCGTTGTTGCCGACCCCCATCCGGATCTCCAGCCGGTAGGCATCGCTGACCTGCCAGCCGCCAGTTTCACCGAAGGAGCTCAGCGCGCCGTTGACACGTCGCCAGTGCCGGACGTTCTGGGTGAAGTTCGTCGCGTGGAAGAGGCCGTCGCCGCCCTGGTCCGAGCTGCCGTCCACGAAGACCGAGTTCCACAGGTGGTTGGGGTTCTGATCGCCAGCCCCTGCCGGAGCCGAGGAGGCGAAGGTGGCGTCGTAGCGGCCGATGTAGAGATTGCATTCGTCGGCGCGCTGGTGGGTCAGCGCCGTGAAGATCCCCAGTCCGGCGCCCGCGGGGCCGGGCCAGATGAGATTGCCCTCCCAGCGGACCTCGATCGTCTTGGTCGCCTCGTCCGCCTGGAACTGCCAGAAGTTCTCCGGCCGCTGCAGCCAGGACTCGATCGAGGAGTCGACGTAGAACATCGGCCGCTGGACGTCCGAGGCGGCGACGGCCGCGCCGAGGCAGCTCAGCTCCCACGTGTCGGTCTCGGTCGAGCGGCGCGGGCCCTCGATGCGCCCCTCCCACACGATCTCCGCGGACCTCATGTCGACGATCTGCACGCGGTTGAACAGACGGGCCAGCTCGTCGAAGGCGGACTTGTCCGCGCCGTAGAGGTGGCCGCTGGCCGGGCTGCTGGCGATGGAGGGCCGATGCAGGGTGATGGTCGCGCTGGCGAAGCCGCCGGGGATCGAGCTGCGGAAGGAGAAGTCGTCCACCGCCCGCGTGACCCAGACGTCGAAGGACGGCAGGAAGTTGTTGTAGATCCGCACCCCGAGCGGGATGGGCACGCCGTTGAGCAGCGTCTCGGGCGCGAGCGCGACCCGCGGCCCGACCACGTCGGCGGCGTCGGTCTCGGCTGCCTGGCCGATGGCCCGGGTCTTGGTGACCGCGAACGCCGACGCCGTGTCGGCCTCGACCGCCAGGCCGATCGGGATGATGCGGACCGGGGTGATGACGCCCGCCGCCTCGGACTCGGCGGCGCGGGCCGTCGGCGAGGCGAACCGCGTGGCGGCGTCGGCCTCGGCCGCCTGACCGAACGGGACGATCTCGCCACCGGCGATGAGCTGCGCGGCGTCGGCCTCGACGGCTTGGCCGATCGGGACCGTGCGCAGCGGGGTGATCGGCTGCGCGGCGTCGGTCTCGGCGGCCTGCCCGGTCACGACGGTCTGATCCGTCACGATCCGGTAGGTGGCGACGCATCCGGAGTAGGTGGTCGGCGCGCTCGTGGTGGCGGTGCCCTCGACGGCGGCGGTTGAGTTCAGGTAGATCCAGGCGACCTGCAGTCCGCGCTTGGTGCTCGCCGAAACAGTGTTGACCTGCGCGTCCGCGTTCCAGCCGCCCGTGGCCGTGATGTTCTGATCACTGCCGCGCCCGAACCCGTAGACTCCGTATGCCAGCTCGCGGGCCTGCTGCGTGACCGCCGTCGTCCCGGTGGAAAGGCTGGACGAGCTGCCGGGGTTGTCGTTGGCCTGCGTCCGGTCGAGCGGGCTGACGATCACATCGTCGAACGCGTTGGCCTGCAGGCACCACCTCTGCCGCCCCGCGCCGATCGTGACCGTGATCGTGTCGCCCACCTGCAGCGGCGTCGTCACCCGCCCGCGGAAGATCGCGCAGCTCGCAGTCGAGTTGCCGCTCCCCGCGTCCTCATCCACGGCGTAGGTGTTGCCGCGCGAGTCGGTGACCGACGAGATGCTGGGGATGGTGGTGTTGTCCTGGGACCAGACCACGGCCCCGAGGACCGTCCGCCCTGCCGCGACCGCCTGCCCGACCGTGACCGCGCCGACGGTGTTGGACGCCTCGACCGTGGCCGTGCCCAGGCGCCCCTCATGCGCCATGGATCAGCGCGTCCTCAGCCGGTGGCCCGGAAGAAGCCCGTCGCGGCGACCTGTGCCGTGATGCTGCTGCCGTCCGTGGTGACCGCGAAGTCATGGAAGGTCAGCGGGATGATCTCGGCGTCGGTGCCCGACCCGGTGGCCGGGTCGTAGCAGACCAGCAGCTTGACCAGCGTGTTGTTCAACGCGCCCCCGGCATTCGCCCACGTGATGTCGTTCATGTCGGCGTCGACGAGGTTGGAGGTGTCGTTGACATTCACGACCACGCCCGCCGCCGCGGCGCGCGCGTAGTTGGTGAAGTCGGCCTCGGTGTTGGCCGCCAGGACTGCGGCGAGCGTGTCGTGGTCGCGAAGCGTGTCATCGGCCTGCGCGACCTTCAGCAGCACCACGACGAGGCCGTCGCTCGCGGCGGGCAGGGTCGCGTAGTAGCCGGCCTTCCCGAGCGCGATATTGAAAACGCCGTTGGCCACGGCTTCCTCCTATGCGGTCGCTACGTCCAGCCAGCGCGGCCAGTAGCTGATCTCGACGGTGCGGGTATCGGAGAGGGCGCGGCTGGTGAGCAGGTACCAGCGGTTGGACACGCCGGGCACGAGCATCGGCAGGCCGCCGATGCGGGGGACGAGGCCGCCGCCGTTGTCGATCGTGCGGACCAGCCCGAAGGGGGTGGAGCCCGCGGCCATCCCGTACGTGCTGTCGTTCGGGCCGTCCAGGATGAGGAAGCCGTTCGCCCGGACCTGCTGCACCGAGCACAGCCGCTCGTCGGCCGGCATCAGGTAGACGTAGTCCAGATCGAGGGCCCCGGTCCCGGCGATGCGCGAGGCGTGGATCGCCAGCTCCTCGTCGACGAAGCCGGGCGGCAGGGCCGAGTAGCCGATACTCGACGGCGCCGTCGTGGCGGTCGGCACCTCCAGGATCCCGAGGTCGACCAGCCGGAACTCGCCATTGGGAATGGTGACGGTGACGGTCGGCCCGGGAGCGAAGGCGGGGCCGAAGCGCTCCCACCTCATCAAGAACGTGGAGTCGTCGGCGGCGGCGTCGACGGACGCCCGGACGAAGACGCGGTACCGGCCGCGGAGCGCCTCCGAGGAGGACGCGGTCGGCACGGTGACCGTGATGCGGCGCGAGACCAGGTTGTTCGTGGCGAAGGTCGTCCGGGTCCCCCGGTTCGGCGTCCCGCTGAACGTGGCCGGGGCGTTGAACGTGGCCGTGTCGACGCCCATGGTCCCGGACTCGGCCTGGACCCAGTTCGTCAGCGCGGTCGGGTTGTTGATGGTGCGCTGCGCGAGGACGATCGTGGTCTCGTCGCCGAGGTCGTCGATCCTGACGAACGCGGGCGTCGGCCCGTCCCCGACGATGCCCTGGATGTCGAAGCGGGTCGGATTCGTCACGGCCGCCGGGTCGTTGGCCACCGCGATGGGGGCCAAGTCGCGGCGGATGCCGATCGCGTACGGCTCGGCCGCGATGCTCGCCTTGATCTGCCACACCGAGCCCGGGACGAACTGCGTGTCCAGCTCGAAGCTGTCCGACCGCAACGTCCGGAAGAACACCGGCCGGTCGTGCAGCTGCGACTGGTACATCAGCAGGTTCGCGGGCTTGGCCAGCTCCTTCTCGAACGCCTTCAGCTGGCTGACCCGCTGCGCCTCGGTCTCGCCGTGCAGCCGGACGGTGAACTGCAGCTCCCGCAGGTCATACGACGCCGCGGTGAGAATGCCGCCGTCGATGAGCGCGTTGCGGACCAGGCTGCGGTTCACCGGCGGCGGGGAGATGTTGAAGTCCTCGCTCGACGTCCGCCAGTCCGCGCCGTCGTTCATGTCGAGCAGCGTGGAGTGGACCTCCTCGGGCCGGTCCACGAACTTCCAGGTGCTCGGCATCAGCCCGTCCGGCGGCGCTGGTCGGTGCCCCGGCCGATGTGCTTGGAGACGATTTCGGCCACCTGCTTGCCGTCCATGTCGACCTTCAGGCCGGAGCGGCGAAGGCCCTCGGCGACGGCGTCGGCGATGGCGCGCGCGGACAGCCCTTCGCGGGATCCGGCGGCCGAGGTCCGCGCGAGGCCCGGCGGGACGCCCATCCCCGGGGCGCCGGGCGTGGCGAACGCCGGGACGGCCGCGCCCGCCATCCGGACGGCCGCCGCGCCGATGGCGCGCTGGGTGGAGTCCATGCCGAGGATGAGGCCCTGGCCGATGTTGCGGCCCAGGCCCATGAAGACCTTCGAGGGGGAGCTGATGCCGAGGACGCGGCGGACGGGGCCGGGGACGATGTTGCGGACCAGATCACCGATCCAGCCGGCGATCTTCCCGGATATCGAGACGATGCCGTTCCACAGCCCCACCAGCACGTCGCGGCCCGCGCCGTAGAGCAGGCGGCCCAGGCCGCCGACCGCGCGGATGATCCGCCCCGGCAGGCCGGTCAGCCAGCTGAGGAGTGCCTGTGCCCGGGAGACCGCGCCGTTCTTGATCTGGGTCCAGTGCGACAGGATGATGCCGACCGGGTGGTACTTCAGGAAGACGTTGACGATGCCCTGCGCGACCTTCTTGATGAAGTTCCACACGGCGTTCCAGGCCGCGACCGTCCCGTTCTTGATCTTGTCCCAGTGCTTGATGATCAGCCCGTAGAGGGTGAAGTTCAGGAAGAGGGTCCAGATGAACCCGGCGATCTTCTTGATCCACTTCCAGATGAAGTCCCAGGCGGCGAGCGTGGCGGCCTTGATCTTGTCCCAGTTCTTGACAATCAGGACGACCAGGCCGACGATCAGCGCGATCACCAGCGCGATCGGGTTGGCCATCAGCCACGCGGCGGCCATGATCGCCGCCTGGGCCACCGCCCTGGCGGCCATGGCCACCCACTGCGCGATCACCCGGGCCGCGGCGGCGGCCGTGCTGGCGATCATCCGCGCCGCCGTCGCGGCGAAGCTGGCGGCCATCCGCGCGAGCGAGGCGATCACCCGCGCGGCGGCGATGGCCATGCGCTTGGCCAGGCGGCCAGCCGCCGCCGCGACCTTGTCCAGCCCCACTAGCTTGCCGAGTCGCGCCAGTGCCCCGCCGAGCAGGCCGAAGCCCTTAAGGAGTGGCCCGATCTTGCCGGTGACCAGCCCGAGGAAGATCAACCAGGCCAGGAACTGCGAGACCGCCCCGCGGACCGGGGCGGGCAGCGCGGCGAACCATCCGGCGAGGGTGGCGATCACGCTGGCCACGCCGGGGAGGATCGTCAGCAGGTCCCGGGCGATCTGCCCGAGCAGCGCGAAGGTCTGGGTGAGTTTCTGCTGACCCTCGGTGCTCTGGGTCCACGTCGCGAACTTCGCGGTGAGCTGCTCGATCGTGTCGAGCAGGGATCCGGCCTGCCCGGACGCGGGGCCGAAGATCCCGCCGAGCGCCATGCCGAGGTTCTGCGCGATCCGCCACAGCTGCGAGAGCGTGTCCCGCGCGTTCATGAAGAACGTCAGCAGCACCGCCGTACCGTGCGCCGACTGCGTCCACCTTGCCAGCGCCGCCGCACCGGCTGCGATCACCGCCAGCAGGTTCCCGCCGCCCGCCGTGGCCGCCCTGAACACCGACATGAAGATGATGCCGAGACTGCGCAGGATGCTGCCGAACAGCTTGAGCGTGTAGAGGGCGTTGCTGAACCACCGCGCCGCCTGACCGCTCGCGGCGATCTTCTCCATCCACTTGCCGGTCGCCGTCGCCAGACGCGCGAGGCCGGTGCCCATCCGGGGCACGACGCCGAGAAAGGCGTCGGCCAGGGCGCGGAACCCGCGCAGCAGCGGCGCGACCCCCTTCCCGGCGTTGTCGATGCTCTTGCCCAGCGAGGCGAACACGCGCTCCAGGAAGCTGATCGACTTCCGCTCGCGGGCGATCTGGACGATCCGGGCGCCGACCCGCCCCATGGACGTCGCCACGCCCGCCATGCCCCGCTGGATGGGACCGCGCAGCAGCGCGCCGAGCCCCTTGGACTCGGCGACCAGCGGCCGGAAGAACGCCTGCTGCACGTTGGTGCGCAGGCCGAACATCGCCAGGCCGACCTCGCGCACGACCTTGCGGGCGGCCGGGGGCAGCTTCTCCAGCGCCTCCTCGAACTTGTCGAGCTTGCCCGCGACCGCCTGGCCGATCGCGGCCCCCACACCGGTGAAGGCCAGCTTCAGCGTCTGCAGCGCGGCGACCACGGTCACCGCCAAGGCGGGCAAGGCGACGGCCAACCCTGCGGCTTGGGCGAGCGCCCCGGCCAGAGCGAGGCCCAGCCCCACGACGCCTCCCGTCGCCGGGCCGAGCGCCGTCGCGAGGCTGATCGCCGCGCCCGCGAGGACGACCAGCCCACCGGTGCGCGCCGCCTTGCCGACGCGGTCGAGCTTGCGGTCGAGCTTGTCGAGCGAGCCGTTGATCCGGTCGATCACCCGGCGGACGTTGCGGTCCTGCGCCCGGATGCGGATCAGGAGGTCACGGATCGTCGCCAATCTCCTCGACCTCCTCGGGGCGTGCGGGCGCCTCCCAGCGCGGCAAGAAGTCACCGGGCTGGGCGGCCTTGCCCTTGTCCCGGAAGGCGTTGGAGATCACGGCGGCGAGCAGCGAGGCGAGGTGGTCGTCACGCTCGGAGGCGAGCGGGCCGTAGAGCCGCTCGTAGACCATCCACTCGGTCAGCTCGTAGGAGGAGATGCGGGCGAGCATCTCGCCCTTGGTCATGCCACCCAGGGCGAGGGTCAGCCTGTGGCGGAAGGCTCGTCCTGGGTCTCGCCGAAACCCTCCTCGATCTCCTTCATGTCCTCATCGGTCACGCCGGACAGGCGCTGCGCGGTCTCGAAGAGCCGGTCGAGCGCGGCGGCGTTCTTGGATCCGAGCTTGATCACGTCGGACGGCGTGAAGAGCAGCTGCCCGTCCCCGTCCACCGCCGACAGGGCGACGAGCTTGGCGCGGGCGTTGCGCATGTTCGCGACCTGCTTCTTGCCGACCTGGCGGATCATCGAGTTCTCCCACTCGTCCCGCTCGGCGCCGGTCAGGGAGCGCAGCCGCACGTCACCGCCCCACTCCGGGCAGGCGACGACCTCGTACGTCCGGTCGTCGGCGGCGAGGATCTGCTCTCTGGACAGCAGGCTCATGCGTCGCTCGCCTTCTCGTCGGGGTCGTCGGTGATGCGGATGCACACCCGGTGCGTTGCGGCGTGCTCGCCGACGGCATATCTCCACGCACGCCCGTCCGCGCCACGGTCCTTACCTGGGTGATGGGCGAAGACTTCGGCGTGGACGGCCTCGTTGTGGAACTCCAGGGACAGCAGGTCGCGGACGTTGAAGCCGAGCGACTCGGCCAGCGCGGCGACCTTCGAGCGCGGCACCGACGCGGGGACACCCGGCAGGATCTGGCTCGTCATGCCGGGACCGCCACGTTCTCGGCCGGCTCGGAGGTGATCGCGAAGCTGACGTTCACGACCGCCGCGTCGCCGCCCTCGACGTCGATCGGCATGCCGACGCTGGAAACCCGGACGGGGAAGACGCGCATCTTGCGGCCCGCGACATCGCCGCCGTCGAAGATCATGATGTAGCCGGCGTCGCCGCGCTGCAGCAGGCCCCGGACGTCCGTGCCGTCCTCGGAGGCGTAGAACGCCAGCGACGAGTCTTCCGCCGAGGTCCGGCCCGGAATTTTGCCCGTAAATTCGGAGTCCAGGTCCGGGGTCTCGACGTTCTCGCTTTCGGTGACCCAGCCGTCGGCGTTCTGGACCTCGCGAGTGAGGTCGGTGCCCGCGTTGATCTCGGCGCGCAGCGGGTTGTTCTTGTTCGCGAGCGTGTCCGCCCAGACGATCTTCGTGACGCCGGGGTTGATGTACCGCAGGGACGCGGTGATCGGCGTAGCAGGCATCAGCTACTCCTCCTCGCTCTTACGCCGACGCCGCGGCGCGGCCTTCTTGGGGTCGGGGCCGGGCTCGCCGTCCTCGGTGTCGTCCTCGGGGTCCGGCGGCGGGGGATCGGGAGCGAACGTCCAGCCGGAGGCGCGTCGCATCGCCACGCCGGACTCGGGCACCTCGATGACCCGGCCCGGCAGGTCGGGGTGCTCCAGCCGCACCAGCGGGCGCTTCACGGGACACGCACCGCGATGATCTGCAGGCCGGTCGCGTCGTCGTAGGTGATCGCCGCGCGGCCGGTCGACGGATTGCGGTATAGGTCCGGGACGGGGATCACGTGGATGCCGGTTGTCGCCGCGATGGTGAACGGCCGGTCGGCCACCGCCAGGTCGCCGTCGACGACCTGCGGGGTCGCGAGCGTCAGCGTGCGGGCCACGCCGCCGGTGTTGCGGACCAGCAGGTAGACGCCGACGCCGGTCGCGCAGTCGTCCCCGCCGGGCGCCGCCGCGGAGGCGGTCAGAAGGCTGTCGACGCGCAGCCCCGCGTGGGGCGCGACGTTGGTAGGCAAGGCGGTCATGACCCTCCTCGGGGGCAGGACGGAGCGGGGAGCGCAGGGGAGAAGGGCTCAGCGGAATCCGGCGTCGCGGGTGACGCGGTCGACGGCGTCGGCCATCGCGGCGAACGCATCGTCGGCCTTGGCGTCGAAGGCGGGGCCGAGGTAGGGGCGGGCGCGCTGGGAGTACCAGTACGACCGGTTGCCGAACAGGGGGTGCTTGAAGGTCCCCGGCTTGCCCTCGTTCTCGTAGTGGGTGGCGTGCGGGGCGCGCCTTCCGTCCGTGCGGACGTCGACGGCGGGATCGCGGCTGAAGCGGACGGAGAGCCGGGTCGCGCTGGGGATGCGCGAGGACCATGAGGCGTTGAGCTGCGCCTGGCGCAGCAGGTCCCGTCCCGCGCGCTGCAGCGCCGGGCGCATCTGGACACGCAGCTCGCGGGGGATCTGATCCAGGTCGCGGATCAGATCCCGGACCTCGTCGTCGGCCATCAGCGCGTGAAGGCGTCCACGGAGATGACGAAGCGGACCGTGGCCGTGGCGCCCTTGGAGGTCTGCTCCTGCGCAAGCGCGCCGGTGGACAGGCGCGCGCGGTTCACCAGCCCGCCGAGGCGCTGGTCGCGCTCCAGCTCGGCCGCGAGGGCGTCGATCATCTCGTACACCCGGTCGCGGACGGCCTTGGCGTCGTGCTGCTCGCCGCGCCACGACGAGGCCAGCGAGGTGATCTCGTACTGCTCGCGGTCGGGCGAGGTGGCGAGCTGCTGGCGGGTGCGGGTGTCCTCCACGGACGGCGCGCCCGGCGGGATCTGGAAGCCGATGCAGATCACGTCCGGCTCGGTGTCCCGGTGCGGACCCCCGTCCAGCACCTGGACCTCCGGCAGGACGAGCCGCGTCCGCCGGACCAGCTCATCGATCACGGCCGGGACGGTGGAGATGCTCACGCCGGGCTCTGCTTCTTGTCGTCCGGAAACGGCGGTTCGGTGGCCAGCGGCACGATCCGCGGTCGGGTGACCACCCGGTTGGCCGCATAGTCCACGACGGGCCCGCCGTCCTCGCCGGTCACGAATTCGGTGACATGCAGCTCCGAGCCGTCCTTACCGGCCATGACGGCGACGCATCCGGCCGCGACCGAGCCCGGCTCGATGCCGTGCTCCCTCAGCCACACGGTCAGCGCCGCCTGTTCGTCCCCGGTCAGTTCCCGTGCTGGGAGCGCCCAGCTGCAGAACGTCCCCATCACTGCACCTCCGTGCCGGGGTCGTACACGGCGATCTGCTGGACGCCGGCGAGGACGAGGACCTCGACGCCCGGCAACCGCTCCTGCAGCTCCTTGCCGACGCTCGCGGTGTGCTCGGCGCTGAGCGCCTCCGGCAACGTCACGATGAGCGTCTGCCCCGGCTGCACCGTCAGCGCCGTGTGCCCCGCCACGGGCACGGCCTCACGCGGCACCTGACGAGGCCGCGGCGCGGGCGGGGGAGCGTCCTTGCCTGTGATCCGCTCGTCCAGGCTCATCCGATCAGCACCTCCGAGGTGGGGTTGTTGCCGAGGCCGAGCAGCTCTCGGACGCGGATCGGCAAGGCGTAGGCGATGCCAGGGATGATCGGCTGCTCGTTGTCGGCGATCGCGGGACGGCCGCCGCCTGCGTTGAGCTGGGAGGCGCGCCACAGGTGCGCGGCCAGCTCCAGTCCGGCGAGGCGAACGTTTCCGGGCAGTGGATCCCTGCCGGCCTGGTAGGTGACGCGGACCTCGCCGGGGAAGCGGGAGGTGTGCGTCAGGACCCCGGCGCCCGGCTGGAGCATCAGCCATCCGTCGGCGCCGGTGCCCCGGTCGCCCTCGGGGACGAGCTCCAGGCCGGGCAGCCGCTCGACCTTGGTGATCGAGACGACCGGCTTGTGCTCCAGCACGATCACGTCCGTCCACGAGCGCGCCTCCACCACGGCCGTGACCTCGGAGACCTCGCCGATCCGCTCCCGGATCGCCTCGCACGCGGCGCTGACGAAGCCCGCCAGCTCGGCATCGTCCGCCGTCGAGGTCTTGTCCATGTGCGCCTTGACCTCGGCGACGGTGATCCAGTCGGCCGGGACAGTGGTCAGCACGGAGTCAGCGCTTCACCGGCTGGACGCCCAGGATCGCCACGGCGTCGATCAGGCCGCCGGTCGTCGCCCCCGCCGTGGTCAGCGTGATCCGTACGTACCGTTTCGGGCCGACGTAGCCGACCTCGTGAGCGCGCTCGTCATTGGCGGTCCCGACGGCGGGCGCGGTGCCCTGGACATCCGCGGCGGCGGCGGCACCCCAGACGCTGCCGTTGTCGGAGTCCTCCACGGCGACGGTGTGCGTGCCGTCGGTAACCGTGCCCGCATTGATCACGAAGGTGACGGACCGGTAGTAGACGTCGTTGACGAACCGGTCGATGGTCGCCCCGTTGACGGCGCCGTCCGTGCGGGCCGTGCTGGGTGCCAGCGCCTGGGCCGCCCGGACGTTGTTGTAGGTCGTGCGCCTCACTTCGCCCCCTCCTTGTCGCTGGCACGGGCCGTCGCGGCGGCCTCCTTGGGGCCCGCCTCCGGCGTCTTGTTCGACGCGTCCAACTTGGCGGCCCGCGGCCTGCGAGCACGGGTCACGGCTCGTTTCTCGCCCGGGTCGGCCGTGGCCTGCTCGACTTCACGGTCGAGATAGTCGTCCAGCGGCTCGAACAGCGACTCGTCGGCCAGCAGGTCGCGGCGGCCGGTCAGGATCGGGTCGTCGTCCCTGACGATTTTGTCGGCGGGGATGATCCGGTTGCCGCCCCCGGGCCGGGCGAAGGCGACGGCCTTCTTGGCGCGGTAAATCTTGCCCATCGGCATGACTCCATTCGTTGGTCGGACCGGCGGCCGGGCTCGTGCGCTGCGGCCGCCGGTCCGCGTATCAGCCGGTCTTGAGCATCCGGAAGGCGCCGTCGTTCACGCTGTCGGCCCCGGTCCGGTAGGAGGCGAACCAGCCGCGCTGTCCGCTCGGCCGGTTGTTGGCCGTGTGGAACAGGTGCGGGATGAACTCGACCGTCATGCCGACGCGGTCGGCGATGACGTAGTTGCGGAAGTCGCCGAAGACCAGGATCTTGTTCCCGGTGGTCAGGGCGCCCGCCATGTCCTCGGCCTCCAGGGCCTGGCGCCCGAGCAGCAGCTCCGGCGTGCCGTTGCCCAGGTTGGTCCAGAACCCGCCGCCGCCCGAGGTGTCGAACTGCCGGATCAGGTTGTAGATGAGCGTGTTGCCCAGCCACGAGGCCATCCGGCGGTACCGGGCCCCCAGTGCGCCATGGACGTCGTACAGGTCGTCCAGCACGAAGCTGGCGACGCCCGCCGCCGTCAGCTCACTGGCCGTGCCGGTCAGCGCGGTGACGATGCCGGTCGGCTGGCCGACGCCCGAGCCGGTGACGAAGGCCGCCGCCTCCAGGTCGGTGCGGCCTTCGGCCAACAGCTCGGCCACGGTCGCGGTGACGTTGGCCTCGTCGGCCAGCGCCTCCATCGAGATCGGCACGAACCCGCGGGCGGTGTAGATCGGGATGGACGGCTGGGCGAAGGTCGTGGAGTCGTCGGACACCTCCGACGCCTCGGCGTCCCAGCTCCAGGACACCGCGCCCGAGGAGACACCGTTCCAGACGTCCCCGGTGGCGATCACCTGCCTGGCGACTCGGCGGATCTCCGAGACGGAGATGTCGCCGGAGATGATGACAGTCGGGTCCAGTTGGAACGGCACCAGGTAGCCGCCCGCCGAGTCCGTCAGGGACATCGCCCGGAACGCTTCGGCCTGCTGCCAGGCGATGCGCTCCTCGTAGGTCAGGTCGGCGCCCTGCGGGTCGCGCGCCTTCTTGCACCACGCCCGCATGTACGCCGGGCTGGAGGTGTGCAGGATCAGCCGGGCGATGTAGGCGTTGCGGTCGTCCCACCGCTCCAGAATCCGCGTGCCCGACTCGCGGATCTGGTCGTTGGCGCCGGGCATCTTCTCGATCGCGCACAGGGCGCGGGCGGCCAGCTCCTGGTTGACCTCATCGGGGTCGCGGCCCCACTGCCGGACCTCGCTGATGTCCCACGGGTTGCGGAACCGGCGGTCCTCGACGCTGTCGGGGTTCAGGATCGGGTCCAGGTCGTACCCGTCGGCCTTGTTCACCGGGGTGCCGCGCTCGACCTTCAGGGCGGCCGGACCACGGTCCACGGCCTTGGTCGCGGAGCGGACCCGCTCCAGTGCCGAGCGGCGCTCCATCTGCCGCCGGTGGTCATCGACCTCGGCGAATTCGCGAGTCAGCTCGTCGAACAGCTGCTCGTCCTCGACGGTGAGGTCTTCCTTTTCTCCCAGGCGCTCCAGTTCGGCCTGGATGTCGCGCAGGCGGATCACGGCCTGCGAATGCGACAGCTCCATCATCTCTCCTCGATGGCGGCCAGACGCTCGGCCATGAGCCCGCTGATCTCGCGGATCTGCGAGCGGAGCCGGTCTGACGTCGATGGATCTACCGGCGGGTGCCCATCGAGGGGCGGCGCGTCGGTGCTCTGCGGCGGGTGACCGTCCCCGATTGCGGGGGCGGTCGGCGCGCCGGCGGAGCGGGCTTGCGGGACGGACGGGTGCCCTTCGGGCGGCGCGTCCGGAGTCTTGGGGTCGGCACCGAACAGGAGCGCCCTGGCGACCTCGCGGCGCATGGCCGGGTCGTCCAGGTCCTGGTCGGTGGTGGGCGGCGCGGGCGCCTGGCGAGCCAGCGCGGCCCGCACCTCGCGGCGCAGGTGGTCGTCGGAGCGAATCTCGGCGGCCAGGGTGGCAGCCCGCACGCCCACGCTGGTCCCCTCGTAGGCGGGGAAGACCACGGGGCCGAGCTCGCGGACCTTCAGCTCGATGAGCGTGCGCTCCAGCGGCCCGCGGTCGCCCGGGTCCCACAGCAGGTGCGCCAGCTCGTCCGGCTTGACGAGCTTGCCGTCCTTGTCGCGCCACTCGTCGCGCACGACGCTGAACCGGAAGCTCATGCCGTCCACCGAGCCGTCGCGGATCGCGTCCCGGACCGGCTCGATCAGCCAGTTGTCCGACAGGCGCGCCGAGACGTACAGGCCCTGATCGTCCTCACGCAGATCGGTGATCGCGCCGATGGGGATGCTGCCGACGAGCGGGTGCCTGCCGTGGTCGAACTGCATCACCGGGGTGCGCTCGCGGATCGATTTGCGGAAGGCGCCCTTGCGGATCACCTCGGTGAAGGTGCCTTCCCAGCTGTCGATCTCCGTGGGCTGGCCGAACACCGCGGCGTAGCCGTCCAGCGTCAGGCCGTCGCCCTCGCCCTCGCCGTCGCGCTGCTCGAACGGCACCGAGCGCAGCAGGTCGTCTTTTGCGATCACGTCGCCTCCGTCCCGGCCTCAAGCGCGGGCTGTTCTTGCGGATCGGTCTGGTCGGTGGGCTGGCCGCTGCCGGGCGGCTGGAGCTGCACGGAGAACAGGCCGGTGTGGCGGCCGCGCAGCAGAGCCATGTCCTCCGACTCGACCGCCTCGATCACGAAGTCGGGATCGAAGCCGGCGTCCGTGAGATGCCGGATCGTGGCTGCCTTGCGGTACTGGATGTCGGCGGCGTCCTTGCGGTCCTCGCGAAGAAATGGCACGTCGCGGGCGTCGTACCAGGCGCGTGCGCCGGGCGGGACGCGCAGCAGCGGGTCCATCGAGCCGGCCGCCGAAGCCCAGAGCGGATGCATGGTTCCGTCGGCGAGACGTCGGCGCGCCTGCCCGTAGTTGCCCTGGTTCAGGGAGCTGCCCTGGAGGCCCTCGGAGAGGCCGACGATTACGGGCGGGACTCCGGCCGCGGCCGCGATGCGGGTCTCGCCCGCCCCCTGGACGGCTTTGAAGTCCAGCTCCTTGAAGTCCTTGCCGACCACGGTGACGTCAGCCCCGCCACCCAAGTACAAGGTCTTGTAGGCGTTTCGGAAGCCCTTGTGCTCGGCGTCCATCGCGGCCTTGAACCGCTCGAAGTCCTCCCGCTTGATCGCCGAGTCCAGCCGGACGACCAGGTTCGGCGTCGCCGCGTTGGCCAGGAAGCGGCCCTTGTGGTCGCTCATCGCGCCGTCGTTGCGGATCTCTCGCAGGACCGGCGTGAGCCAGCTCATCCCGCGGTAGGTCGCCAGCGGGTCCGGCATCGGGGCGAAGTGGGCGACCTCGTCCACCAGCAGCGGGATCGAGTCGCCGCCGCCCGGCCGGTAGCCGCCCTCGGTGTACAGGTAGCCGACCTTGCGGTAGCCGAGGATGCCGTCGCGGAAGATCCGCGGCTCCAGGATGATGTCCACCCAGTCCGGGCGGAGGCGCACCATCTCGCCGTCGAACGTCGTCCAGTACGAGTTGCCGGCCAGGTCGGCGTCCTGGATCATCCGCGACAGCAGGTCCTGCGTGGTGCCACCTACCCATGGCCGCTCCAGTAGCGCCAGCGACGCGTCGCCGAACAGGTTGCCGGGCCGTCCGCCGCGCATCTGCTGGTACTGGAACCGCACCGCGGAGAAGACGAGCTGCCGGACCGCCATGCAGGCGAACACCACACCATTCGCTCCGTAGGCGCGTGTCGCATACTCGACAAAGTCCGCCGCGATCGACTCGACCGGCGCGCCGTTCTGGGATAGCTGGACGTTCGCGCCTGTCAGGCCATAGACGTGTCCGTTGTAGACGAACTCGTTGAGCGCGTTGGCGTAGTCCTCCAGCGTGGTGATCGACCGCTCGCCGCGCTTGAACAGGCGCCCGAAGACGCTCATCCGTCCACCGCCCAGGGCTCCACGGCAGTCGTCACTTCGCCTCCTCACCCGCGTGGGCTGCGATCTGGTCACGAGCGAGCGGAACCGGTCCGCTGGGCGTGAGGTCTCAGTAGCGTCGTCGACCCGGCACGCGAATCGAGGGGAACCGCGTGGAGATCGCCAAGCTCATCCTGGAATTCGTGAAGGCGTTGGTCTGGCCGCTCGTCTTCGTGATCGCCGTCTTTGTCTTCCGGGATCAGATCCGCGACGCCTTCCAGCGAGCGAGGACGATCGACGCGATGGGCGTGAACGTCGAACTCGCCGAGCGCGTCGAGGAGGCGCAGGAAGCTCTAGAAGAGGCGCAAGCAGAGGCGAGGAGACCGGTAGCGCCAGAGACAGACACGCCCGTGAGCGCTGAAACGGCGGCCAAGGCGCGGCAGGTACTCAAGGAAGTCCTCTCAATTATGCGAGAGAACCGGTTGGATTTCTCTGCGGCCTCTCGGGTCACCAAACTGCATCGTGCCCTCACCGCGACCGCGCACGCTTTCGGTTTTCGGCAGTATGGCCCCTACATGGCCAGACGCATTGCCGAGGAGACAAACCTCTGGGGCTGGCCAGCCCTGGTCGACACAACGCGGCTCCTGGTACGCCTTATGCCTATCGAAGACGCAGGAAGGGATGTCGAATTGCAAGAAAGCCAGCGTGTCAGTTCGACAGATATCCGCTTGATCCGCGGCATGGCTTCTCAAGCGATGGAGACCCTCACAACCCTGCTGGGAGAGACTGCCTACACGTACGACGAACAAGCAGCCCCCTAACTACGACGCCGTCTGGGAGTCACACATACACGGCCCACGGCTGCGCGGGCTCGTCCTCTTCGGGCGGACGGGTCAGGAAGGCCCAGCGGGCGAGGGTGACCGCGATGAGCGGGGACGGGTCGACCGAGGCGGCCCGCCGGTCCCACACCCACGCGTCGCCGAGATAGCGCCTGCTCGCGCCCGCCACGGCCGCCGTGAGCGCCGGGTGCGGTCGGATGCGCACGCTCGGCGTCCAGTCCGGCGGCGCGTTCCTCGGCCGCACGATCGCGTCGTACAGGCCGCCGCACGCCGCCCCGGAGTCGCGGCCCTTGATGAGCGTCAGCTCCATCCGGACGTCCTCGTCCAGCTCCTCCAGGGCGTCGTTGATGTCCGGCGCCAAGCTGCCGGTGGGCCCGGCCGGAGCGATCGCCACCACGCACGGCCGCCACTTGGCCACCAGCTGCGCGAGCCTGCCCGGCGCCCACGAGGTGCCCGGCTGGTAGGCGACGACCTCCGTATGCAGCAGGCCGTCCTCGCGTAGGCCCGCCACCGCGATTGCCGCGGCCTGCCGGTCCGGAGCGACCTCGACGGTGAACGCGACCGGGTCGAGCGGGCGAGACGTCTCGTCGGCGACCGCCTCGAAGGCCGGCTGAGGGATGACCTTCCAGCCGCCGCCGACGGTGGGGTAGTTGCCGACCGACAGACGCTCGCGGGCGAACCCGCGCTCGCTCATCGAGTCCCGCTCGTTGGCGATGTGCTCCACCGACAGCCGGATCCCCAGGCCAGGGTTCGTCTTTGCCCAGGTCAGAGGGCTGTCGGGGTCGTCATGTTCGGTGCAGTCACGCTCGCACTCCGGCGTGTGCAGCTCGGCGGACCACTCAAAGTACGCCAGACGGCCGGGCTTATCCGACAGCGCCCGGGTCCTGACGCGGGTGATCTGCTCGCAGGGGGCCAGGTCCTTGTCCGGGGCGCTGCCGCCGTACCACAGCTGCGGGTTCGGGATGGCCGACATGGTCGGCATGAGCGCGTCCACGCTGGCATTGGACAGGTGCTGGCTCTCGTCCCAGATGTTGCAGTGGCCGGTGAACCCGCGGCCCGACCCCGTGCTCCTGGCGACGAACCGGAGCCGCTGCCCCTTCGGGCACTGAGGCGTCGGCAGCAGCTCGACGCCCTCTTCGCCGCGCGTCCGGTCGACCCGCTTGACCCGCTTGCGGAACTGGGCCGTCCCGGAGATCAGGTCCTCGATGCGGCGGAACATCTCCTGCGCGGTCTTGAACTCGTGCGCGCTGTAGAGGATCAGCCGCTCGTCCAGCAGGAACAGACCGGCCAGGACGCGAGCCTCGAAGACGCCGCCCTTCCCGTTCTGGCGGGCGACGATCATCGCCGCCTCGAAGGCCGCCCAGGACCCGTCCGCCCGCTCACCCAGCCCGTCGCGCAGGATGAGCCGCTGCCAGGGGTCGAGGTCGAGGCCGGCCTGGGCCGCGAGCGCCACCGCTTCGTCGCCCGACGTCGCCACGTACTCCGGCACGACGTGGATGGTCGGCTCCTGCCGCCCGATCAGCGGCGTCTCCTCGGAGACGGTCACGCCGTTCCCCGGCGCCGCTTCTCACGCTGTGCGCGGATCTCGTCGACCGTGTCGGTCTCTTCCTTCTGTGGGGCAAGTTCCCGCAGGTCAGAGAGGTATTGACGGAGCTGGCCGTGCAGCAGGGATGCGGAGGCGGGCGAGACCTTGCCCTGGTCCAGCCGGCGCGCGACGTCCAGCGCCGAGACCGCCAGCGCCGACGAGACGATCTCCGCGCCCCAGCCCTCCAGCTCCGCGTGCAACGCCGCCTCGACCGGCCCCACGTCAGCCCACCAGGGCCAACTGCTGCGAGCCTCGCCGCCCCTTGGCCGAGTTGCAGCCGAAGTGCGCGAGCTGGACGTTGGACCGCACGTCGTCCCCGCCCTCGACCAGCGGGATCACGTGGTCGATGCTCGGCGAGCCGGGGTTCGGCGCAGGCAGGGTCATGTCGACCCGGCGGTGGCAGAGCTGGCAGCGGTGACGGTCGCGGGTGGCGATCTCGTCCAGGGTGTAGGGCTCGCTCGCCGCGCCGCGCAGGGCGGCCCGGCGCAGGCGGTTCTTGCGCCGGGCCGTCTCCCGCTTGCGGGCCTCCCGGCAGGCCTCGCAGCGCAGGCGCGGCGCGATCGCCTGTCCGCCGCAGTCGACACAGGGGCGCGGCTTGTTCCAGCACTTTCGGCGGCATGCAGTCGAGCAGGTCGTCCGGGGGGCGCCGCCGCCGCGTTTGGGCCGATCGAAGAGGCCGCCGCACACCACGCAGGCAGCCGTCACGGTGGTCCGAGCGCGTCGGCACGGACGGCACTTCCGCTCGGCGGCGGGGAGCGAGCCGGTGCCGCTCCAGATGAGGGTGCCGCAGCCGGAGCACGGCGTGTCGGGCTTACGGGGCATTGGGCTGGACCTCCAGGTATACGGGAGCCCCGGCACCTGGAGACGCCGGGGCTCCCTTCCCGCCGTGATCAGCGGCGGGCGGCATTCATGATCACGAGCCCGGTTTCACCAGGACTCGCTAATCCGCGTCGGGCCGAGTTCGCCCAACTAGCGGGGGTCGCAGAGAGTGATGTAGCGGAGAGTGACGGCGGTCATGAACGGAAGATGGTCACTCTCTGTCACGTCACGCAAAGTGACATTTGGATGATCTTGCGCGCAGACAGACACGGGAGCGCTGGCCCTGGGTCCCCCGGATCGACTGGGTCCCCGTCGTGAGGGTGCCCCCCACCCCTGCCGCGCACCGTCCGCATTACCGCAGGTCAGAGCCCCCGAGTGCGTGAGGGTCGCGAAGCGTGAGATGGATCTTGGTCGAGCGTGGGGTGTCACGATGCGTGAATGCGAAGCTGATCACGGGTCGGACACCACGGGGAGTCACATCACGCCGTGTCACCAGTCTCGCGAACCATGATCGTTGCTGAGTGTGATGTCACTCTGTACACGCATCGTGGGGTGTGGTGGGGTGTCACGCTGTGCGTACCAGCGCAGGGCGGCGTCACGGGATGCAGGTGGGCGCAGCTGCTCGCACCGTGCCAGTACCACGTCCTGGCCTGGGTCGATGGTGATGACGTGGGCACCGTGGGCCTGGTACTCGGCCATGGCCTCGGGGCAGGGGGCCGAGTGCACCACCCACACGTCATGCCCCCTGGATTGACGCAGCCCCTCCCTGATCGCGGCACGGCGCGCCCGGTGGGCGACCTGCTGGACGGGCCTGGGGTGGCGGTGGGAGTCGCCAGGGCCCGCTGTGAGGGCCGTGGCGAGGGCGTCCCAGTCGATGACCACGGCACCGGGGGTGGCGTGGGCCTGGACGTAGGTGGTCTTGCCCGAGGCCGGGGGACCGGTCACCACGTACAGGACCATGCACTCATCACGGTCCCTGCTCGCCGTCCTTCGATGCCATGCGCAGGGCGAACCTGCGCAGCACCTCGCTCCTTGACTCGCCGGTCTCGGCGGCCCACTGTTCCAGCAGCAAACTCTGGGTCAAGATCGCGCCGTTCAGGAGGGCGAGCAGTTCGTTCCGCAGGGCCTCCGCCGGGGACCGCGGATGCTCGCCTTCGAGGTCGACGTCCAGGGTCCACTCGGCGAGCAGTGTGCTGACGGCTTCGCTGACGCGGCGGTCCTTGACCACTTGGTCGTCCTCGGACTCCACCTGGTCGGCGATGAGGCCGAGGATTCCGACCAGGGCCTGCCGTTATTCGCGGGCGTCCATGGCGGGACTGTAGCGGGGGTGCCGCGTTTCCGCAGGTGGCATCCAGGCGACCTGGGGAAACGTGCAACCCTCTAGGCGAAGTCGAACGGTGGCGGACCGCTGCCCTGGAGTTCCACCTCATCAGAGCCGTACTCCACCCTGGTGATGATGGCTTTCCCCTCTCGCCCATCAGGCGTCCGGAGGCGCAGCTCTTCGAGGGGTGGGACGTCGTCGAGGCGAGCAGTGCCGAACCACCGCTTGAGGCCGCCCTCTTGCTCGACGAAGAGGTCGACGGTGGCGTCTCGCTCGGCGCCGTCGTCCGTGACGAGGGTGGCGGGGCCGCTATAGGCGTTGATGGCCATGTCGGTCATCATGTCACCAGTCGCGAGAACCCTGCACGGGCGGGGCGTAGGGGCGGTCGCCCTTGGACTCGTTGCAGCAGCGTCCGCAGTCCCGGCACCGGTTGTTCGCTCCGTGGGCGGGCGCCAAGTTCGCCGGGTCGTTGGGGTCGCCGCCAGCGGCCTTCCAGCGGGCGAGGGGGATCTTGTGGTCGGCGTAGCGGGCGCCGCCGTGGCCGCAGATCCAGCACACGCCGGCGCCCTCGTCGAGAGCCTGCTTCCGGGCGCGTCTCCAGGGGCGTCCTTTGCGTCCGGCGGTGCGGGCCGGGCGTCCGGATGAGGCCGTCATGCCCACCTCCCGGGCCGGCGGGTGCGAGGATGCGGGGCCATGGTCGACTTCGAGAAGCGCGCCCCTCAGACGATCAAGGCGCATCTGGCGACCGTGGTGCTGCACGCCGATCGCGTGGAGATTAGTCGGCGCGGTCTGGGGCGGGTGGCAAGCGACGCCCACACGGTGATCCCGCTGGCCGAGATCGTCCAGGTGCAGTGGAAGGATCCGACGGTGCTGGCCAACGGGTGTGTCTTCATGGCGACGGCCGAGGATGTGAAGACCGTGAGGGCGCTGGGGACGTCCAAGGAGAAGGCGATCGGCGGGAACCCGCACGTCGTGCTCTTCACCAGCTATCAGCGAAAGCGCTACGCCGAGCTGCGGGCGGCGCTGAAGGCCGCGCTACCCGAGGTGCCCACGGCGCCGGTCGGCTAACCGCGGGGCGACCGCTCCATGATCGGCGCGCCGTCCCGCTCGCGTACGCCGGTGACGATGAACCCGTGGGAGCCGTACCAGCGCAGGAGGCGCGCCGGATCGACGTCCAGGTCGCCCTCGATCGGCTCGACCACGAGGCGGAGCGGGACTCCCCACCTGTCCGCGAGGGCCGTCAGGTCGTTCAGGGCTGCCTCGGCGAGCCCCTGGCCGCGCAGGACGGGGGTGGTACGGATCAGGTTGAGAGTGACCGGCTCGTCCGGGCCCGTCCAGACGAGATGGAGCGCCACGTCCGGGTGTGCGGCTTGGACGCGGGCGACGTCCCGGCGGAACCGGTCGTAGGTCGGCACATGGGCGGAATGCCCGCTGACCAGGGAATATGCGTGAGGCCCGGACCTGGGATCCGGGCCTCACTTTGGGTGATCAAGAGGTTGGTGGCAGGGGCGGGATTCGAACCACGCGACCTCTGGGATATGAGCCCAGCGAGCTACCGAACTGCTCCACCCTGCTCTGGTGACAGAACGCCACACTGATCACAGGATGAGACACGCAAGGTCAAGGTGTCAAGCGACGTTGACGCGGGCGCCGGGACGGCCGCGCCGACGGGACCGCCGGCGCTCGCGCTCGACCTCCAGTAGCTCGTCCTCGCGCACGTAGCGGCCGGTGTGCCCGCGGACCTCGTACACCCGCAGGCGGCGCGAGGCGATCCACCGATCGAGGGTGCGGCGGGACACGTTCGCCAGACGCGCCGCCTGGTCGAGGTTGAGCAGCTCGGACAGCTCGTCGGCGGGGTGGAGTCGCATGGCTCCAGTGTGCGCGAACATGCAGCCATGCCAAGATCGATCTTCGCAATGCACCGGGACACCAAACGTTCGCTTCCGCTGGGTGGGCCTCCGTCGCCGGAAAGGGCTCGCGAAGACTGGAGGTAGTGCATTAGGTCGTAATACAGCGAGGTGGGCCGCCACTCCTGAAGGGGTTCAGCGCGCCGCCCTACCAGATGGTGTGTCGATCCACCGAGCCCACCTCTGCGTGCAGCTGCGCTTTGGGGTCAAGGATGTCGCGATCACTCGTCACGAAAACGTCGTGACCGTGGGCGAAGTGACTCGTTAGATGTGGATGTCCGTCATCCGCCGCCACCGCTTGCCCTCCTTGCCGTTGGACGCATCCGGCACCTGCGCATGTTCGGGGAAGACGATTCGCTTGATCGCCTCGTCGGCGTCGGCGGTGGCGTCGCTGACGAAGCCGTCCCGTCCGTCGAGCATGCTGTAGTCGAACCGAAATGGCCCGATCGTCGGACGGTCACGTGCCGATTCAGGCGCGTCGGCATCGGGTCGCCGGGATCGTTCAGCGACGGGAACTGGTAGCTCTGGAGCGCCATGCGCAGCGGCGCCAAGGTGCATGTGGGCCGGACGGCGTCGAGGTCGGTTTCGTCGTCCGGGACGTCGAGACGGTCGGGGAACCCCCCCCGTACTTCATCTTCTCCAGGGGTTCGCTCAGGAACGGCGCTCCCCGCGTCACCATGTGGTGCAGGAGTGTGTCCACGACAGTGGTCGCTCCGGCCTGAGCGGAGAAGTGCTTTCCGATGCTCAGACAGCTTGCGGACTCAGCCGCGAATTCCGCCAGCTCGTCGAGGTTCGGCTTCGTCACCTCGACGAGGACGCCCGCGCAGTCGTCGGCTATGTCCCTGGCCCTCTCGGCGAGGGTCGCGCGGCGCTCGTCCTCGTCGCGCGCGCCGACGGGTGCTTCAACGATATCCGCGCGCGGCGTCCAGCTGAGGGGGGATCAAGGGAGACCGAGAAGGCGTCTTCTTGCTCGCCAGCAAAGCCAGTAATGATCGCAACCTTTCGCGGAAGGCAGAGTGGGGAGGCCGGTACCGGTCAGTTGGTTCCACGAGAATCGTCCGTGTGCTGTGCTGGCTCTAGCACACGGCGTTTACCTCGGTGTGAATTTATGGAGGAAGTTTGCAGTCGCATTATAATGCGAAACGCTCGATCGAAGCGAGCAGTATTCAGATTGAGATTGAAATTCGAATAATGACCTTCGATCAACCCGCTGTTCATGCGGACGCATATTCCGCCTATAGAGGCCGGTCTCTAGGTGTTTGTTGGGGGGAGGGCGTCACGCCAAAAGAGGCGCTTGAAGCGCTGGTCGAAAGTGCTCACACACCCGCAGTCGAGTGTAGCGAGGCTGAATTCTGGCGTCTTAGGCACCTCCGGAGGCATGAATCACATCCAGGCGCAACTTGGAGTGGCTTCTTCTCGCTGAGTACCGTGAGGCTGGCGGCGGGTCCTGCGGTCAGCGTTATGACGGGTTGGATGGCTTATGGAACCCTCCTCTGGGAAGGGGGGCAGCACGATGCCTCGTGTCCGTCCTGTGAACGTCGTCAGGGCTAGACTCACGCATCACCGTTCATCTCGCCCCAAACCGCAGATGGTGACCGCGACCAGCTCGTCGATGCATAGGTTAGCCGGGTCCGCCATGTGCCTCATCATGGCGGACCCGGCAGACGGGCGCTCTACGGCCAGGGCAAGGCGGCGTCCCGGTGCGCCTCCAGCAGCGGGATCAGCCGGAACGCGGCGTCAGAGAGCCCTCCGAACACGTGCCGGTTGCCCTCGCCGGAGGGGCCGTGCCCGTACTGGTAGCCGGCGAGGTTCCAGGTGTAGACGGGGGACGCTCTTGGGGGCCTGGACGGTCGGGTCGCCTCCGAGGTAGCCGCCCCACGCCTGCTCGTCGGTGACGATCACGACGCGGTCATGCACGCGGGGTGCGGTGGCCGTTGATTGGAAGGGCCAGCTTGGAAGAGCGGCGCTGGAGCGGGTTCCCGCAGTTCGCCCAGGGATGACCATGTGGGTTGACCCTGCACGGATGAGTCGACCAGGGTGGTCAGGCGCGGTCAGCGTGAAGGTGTGTCGGCTTCCAGCGCCCGGCCAGTCCGGCATAGGCCAGAGCGGTCCCGGCGACGTATCCGGCAGTGACCAGCATCGGCATGCACCACCAGGTCGAAGGGAGCGGCGTCGTCACTTCCTCGGGCAGCTTATTGAAATCGTAGATGGTCGCATCGTTGCTACCGTACCGTTCACCGTAGAACAAGAACATTGGACTGGCCAGGACACCCGCCCATATGCCGATCATCGGCGGTAGGTCGCTGAGATTACTTCCCAAGGAAAGAGTGGCGGTGTCGATTACGAATTCCGCAACTAGAATAACGATCGCAGCGACAGCTGCGTAAACGGTAAGCCACAGCGCCGCTTCCTTCAACGAGCCTTGGAAAGATTGCCGCGCGACGAGTAGGGTAATGCCTATGACAGTAAGGAGGCCGGTTCCGGAGCCATTGGGCATAAGTTGAGAAGTTCTTGGTTTACTCATCGGGTAGTCGGTGCTGTGCAAGCGCGCTTTCTCTGAGAAGGTTAATTTCGCGCTAACCAGGGCGAGTGGCAGGGGCATCACCATGTCCCACAGCGGCGTGTTGGTCCTGAAGATGAAAGGTGCGACCGCGACGCACATGGACGCTGCGGAGAGCGCCAGCAGGACCGGCCGGACAAGAATGTGAATCCTGCCCATGAAGCACATGGGCAGCGCACAGGCGAGCGCGAGCGCTGCGATCCATGCCGTTCCCGAAGAGATCGAGACCGCAAGTCTGCCAAGGGCGCTCTCAGGGGCCCCTTGTCCGAGGGCGGCGATGAGCGGGTGTGCGGCCAGCGGGTCGAGAAGCGGCCACCAGTGCGGGAGCACCCAGAGCGTCAAGCACCACATGATCAGCGTGGAGCTTGCGGGGTGAGGCGAAGCCGAACTCTGCGTGATGTCGATCTCCGACGCCGCCTCCACAGACCCGGATCGGCTCTGCCGCAAACGCTCGGTGATGCGGTCAAACTCTTCGCGGGAATTCTTTAACAGCTCGGACCGTAGCCTGCCAAAGATCACGTCAATAAACAGTTCCACCACATCTTTGCCCTCAGAGATAAGCCATTCTTCTAGGGTCCGCCGTCGTGTATGGAACTTCGTCGGATGGATGATCGACCGCCGGGCCACCACCTGGGAGCCGTCGAACTCGTGTGCCCTAGGAAAATTGGCGGCGGCTCGCCGCTCTTTGTTGGCGAACACTGCGACGATCACTAACATTGCGGGGAACAGTGCGAGGCTATATGGGTAGCTCAGCCGGAGGCTGAACCCCAGTACGCCGATCTGGTTGAGGTCAAGAAACCCGTCCCTAAAGTAGAACTTCCAGACCGCAAACGAGAGCGTGGCGGCGATAAGGGTGTCCGCGATAAGCCGAGAAAATCTCACCTTTACCGCGGACTCGCAACCCAGCCCGGTAACCAAGCCGAGGCAACGCCCGGCACCGACAAGCGACAACAAAGCGGCCACGCCCAAAGGCGCCGCCCCTACATTTCCCGACCAGAACTCAAAGTCCATCACACTTGGTAGACGAGCAAGGCACGCCGGGGTGTACGTGGTCACGGTCACGATTCGGTATATGACCCAGAAGGTGACTAAGGCTTGCCAAGGGCGATCATGACCGTAGCCGTAGAGTGACAATCAGCACCTTGTCGGTGGTTCGTGGTGCCGGGGTCTGTTCGTTGTTCGCAGGTGGTGACCGCGGTCGGCCGTGTCGAACGAGCTACGGACCGATTCGGGCCCACCGCCGGTTTCGCCAGCCCGTGGCTGTGCCGGTTGGCCACTTAACGCCGTTCAACGGCCGCGCGCAGGCGCTGAATGTTCATCAGAATCCTTCGGCCCCTCGACGGCCAGCTTGATCTCCGCCAGCTCGGCCAGCTCGTCGTACTCGCGCTCGTCCAGCAAGCGCCCGCACCCCGCGCACTGCGTGTACCCGTCGTCGCGCGTGCGCAGGGCGCGCCGGTCGCAGCGCGGGCACGGGACGGCCGGACGCCGGCGCACGACCGGGTCGCTCCTCGTGGCCTGCTGCAGACGGCGCTGCCACGCGAGGGTCGCGCGTCCGAAGGCGACACTGCCGGGATGATGCAGGATCTGGTCCAGCTGGCCGAGCAGCCAGCCGATCGTCCGCGTGCGGGCCTCGACGGCGCCGCGGTGCGGACGAGGCGGCAGGCCGCGCGCCTCCCGCCACTCGGTCTCGACCGTCGCCAGGGCCCGGTAGAGCTCGTCCAAGGTGTCTGCGATGGGGGACGGCGACGCCGAGCCGGGGCGGTGGCCGGACGTCCGCTCGCCCGAGCCCGCGCCGCGGTGCCCGTCGCTCCAGGACGCCAGCAGCGCGGCGAGGTCATCGATCTCGACCAGCGCGCGGCGGATCGCCGCCTGATCGCGGTCGCACCAGACAGGGGCGCCGTCCGTGGGCACGATCGTCACCGGCGCCGGGGGCTGCGGGCGGAGCTCGTCCAGGCCCCGCAGGATGTTGCGGGTCCCGTCGTCGGCGCCGGTGGCGGCCTCGACGTCGAGGACCTGCTGGCGGGCGTTCACCCAGCTGCCCATGGCGGTCTCGTAGGCGCGGGTCGCCTCGTCGAAGTCGCGGACGGCCTTGCGGTAGCGGGCGTTGCAGCGCCCGGGACAGGGCGACTTCTCGGCGCTCACGGTGATCAGCGTACGTCGCGGGCGAACAGAGATTCGACTGGCTTCGCCAGGTCAAGCCATGGTGAACGGATTCGTAGCAGATGGCCCATGGAGGAACACTCCCGGCCGGAAATTGCTCTACGGCCCGGTGGAGCTGGCGGGCGGGGCCGTGATTGGTGCGGCGGTGCCCCTGACGAAAGACGTCGTCGCCATCAGCCTGGAGGACTACGGGCGCCGTCGCACTCGCGATCAGCGACAGCCGGAAGGCTGACGCGCCCGGCAAGCGGCGCGATCTAGCGTGGGCGCGTGACCAGAATCCTTCGCAAGATGAACGTCGCCGTACTCGCGTTCGCCGTGTCGGTGCCCCTCACCACCGTTAGCGCCGCCTCGGCGGCGTCAGACCCTGCGCCCGTGCCCGGCAGCGCCGAGGACGTGCGGCTGCGGCTCCCCCGCCCCACCGGCCCGCACGTGGTCGGCCGCTCGACGCTGCACCTGGTCGATCCCGCGCGTAAGGACCCGTGGGCCCCCGGGGCGAGCGCCCGCGAACTGATGCTCAGCATGTACTACCCGGCGCTGCCCGGTCCCGGCGCCCGAGCAGGGTACGCCACCAGCGAGGAGGCCCGGCTGTTCCTGAAAGACCGCGACCTCGACGGCGTCGTCTCGGCCAAGACGCTGAGCGCCACGCGCACCAACGCCCGGGTGGACGCGCGACCGCTGCCGGGACGCCGCCCGCTGGTGGTGCTTTCCCCCGGCTTCAGCGTGTCCCGCTACACCCTCACCGGCCTGGCAGAGGAGCTCGCCAGCCGCGGCCACGTCGTCGCCGCGGTGGACCACGCCTACGAGTCCGTGGGCACGGAGTTCCCGGGCGGCCGGATGCTGACCTGCCTCGCCTGCGCGAAGACCAAGACCAAGGAGGACTTCAGAAGAGCCACCGTGGGCCGGGGCCGGGACGTGTCGTTCGTCCTGGACCGGCTGACCGGTCACCGTCCGGCCTGGCGTCACGCACACCTGATCGACAGGCGGCGGATCGGCATTGCCGGGCACTCGCTGGGCGGCGCGACCGCGGCGTCGGCCATGGCACGCGACATCCGGATGCGGGCGGGCGTCAACATGGACGGCTCCTTCGCCGACCCCGTACCGGACGGGGGCCTGGGCGGGCGGCCGTTGCTCATGCTCGGCGACGAGACCAGCCGTCCGGGCGGCGAGGACGAGACGTGGGATCGGACGTGGCGGCGGCTGGACGGCTGGAGGCGGTGGCTGACCGTCGCCGGCTCGCAGCATTTCACCTTCTGCGACGTTCCCGTGCTCAGCGAGCAGCTCGGCCTGCCGCAGTCCGGTCCGCGGCCGGGCCTGGCGGGCACGCGCTCGGACAAGATCGTCCGTGACTACGTCGGGGCCTTCTTCGACCTGCACCTGTGGCGCGTCCCGCGGCCTCTGCTGGACGGCCCGTCGCGGGACAACCCCGAGGTGCGGTTCCACAACCCGTAGCCATCCCCAGAACGCGACCTGCCGATCCCGCCCGGCCGGGCGACGCACCGCCCGGCCGGGGGCCTCCCGTCCGGCCGCGAGCCTCGTCGCCGGATCGGCGCCACTGGAGCGGCGGCCAGCATCTCAGCGTCCTTGGCGTCGAGGACCTGGTCGCGGGCATCCTCCCAGGGTTCCAGCGCCGCGTCGTAGGCGCGGGTCGTGGCCTCGAAGTCGCGAACGGCCTTGCGGTGGCGGGCGTTGCAGCGGCCTGGACACGGCGTCACTGTGATCAGCGTACGGCGCGGGCGAACACATATTCGACCTGATGCGGAAGGTCGGGGTAGAAACGCCTGGTGGCCGTCCTTGCACCTGTGGTCTTCTCCCGCGCCGCCGGGGGAGCGGTGTACCTGCTGGAGTGGGTGCAGTTCCCCGAGGGCGGGTGGGGCGCCGAGATCGCCTTCATGGCGTGGAACGGGCTGAAGTGGGAGGGGCGCCGCCGACGCGTGACGGCCGATGATCTGACCCGGATCGAGGGACAGGACTACACCCGGGTGCCGCGCCGGCGTGAAAAGTTCCCGCGGTGAGTCGGTGTACGGCGTGTCGCCCCTTCGCGATGCGGCTGCCGAGTACCGTCCTGCCATGGCCGCTGGTACCCCACACAGCAAACTAGCTGAGATCCTTCACGCAGCTGCACGGAGAATGCGGGCAGATTTTGAGGAGTCGCAGGCGTTTAATCATCGCCCAGAGAAGGGCCGAAGCCGCGAGGGGATCCTGTGCGAGTTCATCGCACCTAGAGTCCCAGGGCACGTTATGACGGCTCATAGCGGTGAGATCATCACAGCATCGGGTGACACGTCGAGGCAGTGCGATGTGATTCTCTTTGATCGGAGCACTCCACCCTTGCTGGACACTGCGAATTACCGCATCATTCCGAACGAGTGCGTTTATAGCGTCATCGAGGTCAAGTCATCGTTGGATAAGAGTGAGCTCTTGTCTTCCTGCGAGGCGCTCCGCGAGCTCAAGGCCATGCCCAAGACCGCTCACCTGCCCACGGGGGGCATGTACACCCCGTACAGGGTTCACGGCAAGCCGTACTGGCAGTTGCCCACGCTGGGTCTGATCTTCGCCTACGGCGGCAGTAAGATCACGACGCTATGTGAGCACCTCTGGGAGTGGTGCGAATCGCGCCCCCCCGAGGAGCGCCCAGATGGCGTCTATGTCCTCGGTGAAGGCTTCTTGCGCTGGACCAGCCCTAAAAACGGGCTAGTCGATCCGTACCCGCAACCTGGGGCGGGGCTCATCGCGTTCCACCCTGACGAAGGGGAGGATGTGTTCTTCCCAATGATGCTGCACCTGAACGTCCTCCTGGCCCAAGCATCGATGTGGACCCTGGATTTCACGGCCTACGCTGGCGAGTCCGGCCTCGGCATCCCCGCCCGGGTTTATCGGCCGACATGGAGGGCTGGCGAGGAGTAGTGCGACTACGTGCTCGAATCCCTTAGATCGGTGCGAGCGCCGCGGCCGGGCCGCTTGAAGGAGGTGATCGTCTTGGGCTTCCACACCGGTGCGTTGCCGATGGTCTCGTCCTCGGGCGGCAGCCATCCCCGCGTCCGGTAGGTGTGGATCGTCGTCGGCTTGACGCCCCAGTGGGCGGCGACGTCCGCGATGGTCCAGTACGTCTTCTTCGGGTCGGCGAGCTTGCGCTTGTCGTCGGCCATGGCATCCCCGGCATCCCTCTTGGTCCAGTCAGGCTGGACCAAGAGTAGCGGGGCGCGCCGCCGGCGCGCGGGAGCCGGGCGAGGTGTCGGCATTGTCATGGGCCGTGCCTCTCGAAGATCGGGGTGCGGCGGGCGTGGATCTCAAGTCCGGCGACGTCGCCGAGCGCGTCCAGCTTGCGGACCGCCGCGGCCAGGGCATGCGCCTCGGAGCCGAGCGCGCCGTCCGGCTCAAGGCCCAGTTCGCGGACCTGGGTGAGGAGCTGCGACGCGGCGAGCCCGGTGGCCTCGACCAGCGCCGCCGCCTCATCCCCGGTGAGGCGGACGGCGGCAGCGCCGGACGGGCGGGCGTCGTTCAGGACGGTCATCGCGCCGCCCGTTCGAGCGCGCGGTCTAGCTCGGCGGTCGTCCAGCGCAGCGCCCCGGACGCGACGGCGCCGAGCCCGATGCCCTGCCAGCCGCCGCCGCGCTGGGCGCTCATGACTCGATCACCACGCAGCGCTTGCACAGCCGGTCCTCGCCGTCGGGGAAGAGGCGGCTGGGGATCGCGGTCAAGCCGAGGTCGGTCTCCCAGCCGCAGCGGGCGCGGCTGAACGACAGGCCGTTGCCGACCGGGCCGCACTCGTCATCGGGCCATATCCGCGCGCGCAGGTGCAGCATCCCGGTGGGGGACCGGAAGTACAGATGCGGGCGGTCGACGTGCACGTCGCTCATCGGCTCAGACATCACGCACTCCCGGCGGGGACGCAGCGTGCGCCGTAGCCGTCGGCGTAGGAGCGGGCGGCGGTCTCGATGTCTCCGCCCCACAGGTCGCTCGCGATGCAGCACACCTTGACCAGGTGGCCGTCCTGCCGCTCGATCGCGGCGAGCTGGCCGACGACGCCGCGCGCCAGGCCGAGCCGCGGCCAGATCCGGGCGGTGATCTTCTCGACGGTGATCGTGTGCCCGGTCAGGTCCGGGCGCACCGCGACCGCGTCCGGGTAGCGAGCGGGCGGCGCGGGGGCGAGCAGGCGCGGCAGGACGTCGCGCTCCTCACCGAGGACGGTGAGCACGCGCGCGGTGGTGGTGCGGCGGCCGGGGCCGGGCGGCGTGAGCTCGGCCAGGACGACGGGCTCGGCGTCGGGTCCGGCGAGCAGGGGCGCGCCCACGGGCAGGGCGCGCAGGTCTTCGAGCAGCATGACATGCCTCTCCATAGGGGCGGCGGGGGGCGAGGCTGGCGGCCTGTACCGGGCCGGTACGAGACCGGCCCGAGGCAGGTCGTCAGCAGGTCGGTGAAGGGG
>NZ_SMJX01000518.1 GCF_004348535.1 Actinomadura sp. KC216 | reverse complement strand
CCACCGCCCCCGCCGCCGCTCCCGCCGGGCCGCCCAGCCTGACCGACCGCCTCAACGGCCTCGACCGGCTCGTCCGCGCGGGCGAGGGCCGGCTCGACCAGCCCGTCCTCACCGAGGCCGGGGCGCTGCTCGACCGGGCCGGGCAGCGGCTCCGGCTGTCCAGCGAGCACACCGTCGTCGCCCTCGCAGGGGGTACGGGCAGCGGCAAGTCGTCGCTGTTCAACGCCATCTGCGGGCTCGAACTGTCGCCGACCGGCATGCGGCGGCCGATGACGTCCCAGGCCCACGCCTGCGTCTGGGGCCTGGACGGCGCGGGCCCCCTCCTCGACTGGCTGGACGTCGACAAGCGCCACCGCTACGCCCGCGCCAGCGCCCTCGACCTGGAACGCGCCGACAGCTCCCTCCAGGGGCTCGTCCTCATCGACCTGCCCGACCACGACTCCATCCAGGCGATGCACCGCGCCGAGGTCGACCGGTTCGTCACCATCGCCGACCTGCTCGTCTGGGTCGTCGACCCGCAGAAGTACGCTGACGCCGCCCTGCACCGCAACTACATCGTCCCGTTCGCGCGGCACACCGGCGTGACGCTGATCGTCCTCAACCAGGTCGACCGGCTCACCCCGCACGAGATCGACGACTGCGTCGCCGACCTGCGCCGCCTCCTGGAGGCCGAGGGCCTCACCGACCCGCGCATCGTGACGACCTCCGCCGTCGCCGAGGACGGCGTCTTCGGCTTCCGGGACATCCTCGTCGACACCGTCGCCGCCCGCCGCGCCCGCACCGAGCGCCTGTCCGCCGACGTCGACCGGGCCGCCGAGCGCTTCGTCGCCTACCGCGCCGACACCGCACCGCCCGCCACGGTCGACGACGGCCGCCGCGGCGACCTCGTCCAGGCCTTCGCCGACGCCGCGGGCGCGCCCGCCGTCGCCGAGGCCATGGAGAGCGCCTACGAGCTGCGCGCCGCCGACTTCGTCGGCTGGCCCGTCGCCGCGATGATCGCCCGCCTCCGCTCGGACCCGCTGCGCCGGATGCGCCTCACCGAGCTGCGCGAGGAGCTCCGCGGCGCCTTCACCGGCCCGATCGGCGCCCAGCAGGGCGACGTCGACACCGCGCTGCAGGCCGTCACCGAGGGCATCACCCCCGAGCTGCCCGCGCACTGGGGACGCTCCCTGCGCGCCGCCGCCCGCTCCCACGCGACCGAGATCCCCGAGGCCCTCGGCGAGTCCCTCAAGGACGCGCTGCCGACGTTCAACCAGGTGCCGCGCTGGTGGTGGCTGGTCAAGACGTGGCAGTACTTCCTGGTGCTGGTGGCCGTCCTCAGCCTCATCTGGATCGGCTTCCTCGTCGCCTACGGCCTGCTGGACGCTGGCGGCGAAGACCCGGGCGGCCTGGTCGGGGAAGCGGGCCTCATCCCTTACGTGGCCGTCCTAGTTGTATGCACCCTGGGCATGGGCTGGCTGACCTCCTCGGCATGCCGCAACCTGGTGGCCCTCTCGTCCGCCAAACACGGCGACAAGATGGAGCACCACATGCGCCAGGGCATCGAGAAGGTCGCGCACGAGAAGGTGATCGTGCCCATCGAGCAGGACCTCCAGGTCTACGCCCGCTTCCGCCAGGACGTCGACATCGCGCTGGGCCGCGGCTGAGAGTTATCCACAATTCCATTACCGCACCCCCGCCAGGTGCCGCCTGCACCACCGTTGACTCGAACACACGAGACAACGGAGGACCACGATGAACGAGGCGCACATCACCATCACGGGCTTCGTCGCGGCAGAACCCCGCTACGCCGTGACGGCCAACGGCACACCGTTCCTGTCGCTCAGGGTCGGCTGCACGCCCCGCCGCTACGACCGGCAGACCGGCCAATGGCAGGACGTCGAGACCCTGTTCCTGACGGTCAACTGCTGGCGGAACCTGGCCGACAACGTCAACGCGTCCGAGTTCCAGCGCGGTACCCCGGTACTCGTCACGGGCCGCCTGCGCATCCGGCAGTACGAGCGCGACGGCCAATGGCGCTTCTCCGCCGAGGTCGAGGCCACCACCCTCGGTCCCGACCTCGTCCGAGGCACGGCCGACTTCCGCCCCATCCAGCGCGGCGGCCCCCTCAACGAGGAAGACCTCCAGCTGGCCCGCGACGCAGCCGACGAATGGGCCCTGAGCACACCCGCCGAAGAGGAGGAACCGAAAGCCGCCTGACCACGACGGCGGCGCCATGTCCGGGGGAGCGGGGGCGTGGCCGACAGAAGCAGCCGCCGTCGGTCGGCGCCCCCGCACCCTCGGGTTCCGCGGCCTGGTCAGATCCAGGAAACGCCGCGCATGGTGGTATCCCCCTCAGGATGTGCCTGGGGCCGCGAGTCCGCGGGCCCTGATGCGTGGTGATCCGACGGTCACCCGCACGTGCGTTCCCGAACGTACCTGTTTCACGCCCCTTCCGCACACGTTGCAACTATCGTGTTACACAACGTGATGCGCGTAAGGGGGAAGGATGACGGCAGTGCAGTCGTCCGCCGAGGACCGTGGTGGGGAGCTGCCCCGCAGGCCGAGGCGTAGGGCGCTACTGGGGCGTCCGTCCCTGCTCGTGATCTATGTGCCGGTGGTGGTGGCCGTCCATCTCGGGCTGATCGCCGCGAGCCTGGCCGGCACGCCGCTCCGGACCGGCGACCTGACGACGTTCGCCGCCCTCCTGGCGTGCGGCGCGGTCTGCATCGAGGCGACCCGCCGCCTCGGCATGCCGGCCGGGGTCGCACGCGACCTCCTGTCGGCATGGTGGCTGCCGGTCGCCCTCCTGCTGCCGCCCGTCTACGTCCTGCTGATCCCGATACCGCTGCAGGCGCTGCTGCAGTTCCGGGTCCGCCGGACGCTGGTCTACCGGCGGGCGCTGGTCGCGGCGGCGCACGGGATCGCCGGAGCGGGCGCGTCCGTGGTGTTCCACCTGGTGGTCCCCGAACCGCTGGACGGGGCACCGCGGTGGCTCGTCGACGCCTACCCGGGCATCCCGGCGGCCGTGGGGTGCGCGGCCCTGTTCACCGTCGTGAACACGGCCATCGTCGCCGTCGCGGCGCACGCCGCCAACCCCGAGAGCCGCTGGCGCGACGTCCTGTGGACGCGCGAGAGCCTCCTCCTGGACGTCGTGGAGCTCTGCGTCGGCATCCTCGTGGCGATCACGAGCGCCCTCTCACTGGGCCTGCTGCTCCTGGCGCTCCCGCCGGTCGTCCTCCTGCAGCGCAGCCTCATGCACCAGCAACTCCAGGCGGCCGCACGCACGGACTCCAAGACCGGCCTCCTGAACGCCGCGGCATGGCAGCGAGAAGCCGACACCGAACTGTCCCGCGCCCAACGCACCCACGACGCCGTGGCCCTCCTCCTGATCGACATCGACCACTTCAAACGCGTCAACGACACCCACGGCCACCTGATGGGCGACCAGGTCCTGGTAGGGGTAGCCAGCACGCTCTGCCACCAACTACGCGACTACGACGTCGTGGGCCGCTTCGGCGGCGAGGAATTCGTGGTCCTGCTACCAGGCGCCGACACCGTCGAAGCATGCCGCGTGGCCGAACGCCTCCGCGGCCGCGTCCGCCGCCTGGCCGTCCCCGCAGAAGAAGGCACGGTGACGGTAACCGTCTCCGTGGGCGTAGCCCTGTTCCGCACCCACGGCGAAGACCTCATAGACCTCTTGGCCGCCGCCGACCTGGCCCTGTACCGAGCAAAGTCCTCCGGCCGAGACCGAGTCTGCCTCCCGGCCCTAGAAG
>NZ_SMJX01000517.1 GCF_004348535.1 Actinomadura sp. KC216 | reverse complement strand
GTGCTGGCGCCAGGTGCCGGCTATTTCGGCGTCCAGCAGGAGGATTCCCGGGTTTGCGGCTGGCCGCCAGACTGTTCTGCGGTGGGTGGCGTCAGGGACCAGCAGGGGCCGATCGGCCAGTTCTGTGAGCGGGTCGTACGGAGGGAGCAGCCGGGGCCCGAGCGAGGTGTCGGGTTCCTGAAGGCGGTCCAGGTGGTCGATGTGCGTCCAGTACTTGGTGCCGTCTACTTCTACCGGGCGTAGTTCGTCGGCGATGAGAGTCCACCAGCGGCGGGCTGCCTTCGGGGTGATGGCCAGCCAGGACGCCAGATGCGCGGGGCGGGCGGGGCCGAAGGCCGCCAGGAAGTCGCGTACCAGCGTGGCGCGGCTGTCCCTGGAGTCCGCGGGTGGGAACGGGTCGGCTGGACGGTAGCGGAACCGGCTCGGGGCCGAGGCGTCGACCTCGATGGCGAGCCCGGCCTGGAGGGTGGCCTGCCGGAAGAGCTGGTCGTGGACGTGTGCGGCGCCGCAGCCTTCGCACCATGGCGTGAGCCGCCGGTCCACTTCGGGGCTCACCGTGCCGCTGAGTTCGCCTTTGGTGAGTGGACGTGTGACGGCGGTTCGCATTGCCGCGGCGACCTCGTCCAAGGCGGAGTCGAAGGTGATGCCTTGGTCGGCCAGATGGGCGCCGAACGGGCCGATCGACTGGGGCGGCAGGTCTTGGACGTCCTCGATCCGGAGGGCCGCCGCCAGCCGTGGCAGGTCGGCGGCGCGGTGCAGGTGCATGGCGCCCCGGATCGAATGGACGAGGATCGTGGGCGGGGGCGCGGAGGTCCGGAGGCGGAGGGCGAGCGTCGCGCTACGTCCTGGCGGGTAGTCCTGCAGACCGGTGGCGAGGACCGTCGCGCCGTCGCCGGGGGTGGTGGGGCCGAGGTCGTGGGCGGCGAAGCGGAAGGCGAGGACCTGCGCGCGGCTGAGGACGGTCATCGTGCTAGCTGTGGGGTGGCTTCGCCGTCTTGGTGGGGGCCCGGCATTCGGCGTTCGGTGGCGTTGATGTAGTCGTCCAAGGCCTGGCGGGAGCGGACGAGTGTGTCGATGTGCTCGTCCAGGCCGCGTAGGCGTGTGCGCAGGGCGGTCAGGAGCTCGGGGCAGGGCTCGAGGTCTGGGGCGGTGCCGGTGGCGCAGGGCAGGAGGAACGCGATCTCCTGCGTGGACAGCCCGGCTTCGAGCAGCCTTCTGATCTGGGTCACGGTCAGCACGGCATCGTCGCCGTAGTCGCGGTAGCCGTTGGCACTGCGGCGGGGTTCCAGCAGGCCCTGGGCCTCGTAATAGCGGAGTTGGTGGGCGTGGACTCCGGTCCGTCTGCTCAGCTCCCCGATCAGCACGCGCCCGCTCCTCCTTGACCTTCATATCGATGTGAACGTTGATGATTCTGCCATGAGCGACTGCCGATCTCGGGGGAGCAGATGATGGGGAACAACGATGCCGGACGTATGCCTGTGACCGTCCTGGGTCTGGGCTTGATGGGGCAGGCTCTGGCCGGGGCGTTCCTGGACGGTGGGTATCCGGTGACGGTCTGGAACCGCACGGCGGGCAAGGCGGAGGATCTCGTCGCGCGAGGGGCGACGCTCGCCGGGTCGGTTCGCGACGCGGTCGCGGGCGGGGAGGTCGTGGTCGTCTGCGTCTCGGACTACGGGGCGGTCCGGGAGCTTCTCGAACCGCTGGGGGACGTCCTGGACGGCCGGGTCCTGGTGAACCTGACCTCGGGGACGTCGGCGCAGGCGCGGGAGGTCGGCGAGTGGGCGGCGCAGCGGGGCGGGCGCTATCTGGACGGTGCGATCATGGCCGTTCCGGCGGGCATCGGCACGGCGGACGCCACCATCGTCTACAGCGGGCCGCAGGCCGCCTTCGATCTGCATGAACCGGTCCTGAGAAGCCTCGCCCCCGAGACGGTTTTCCTTGGGGACGACCCAGGGCTCTCGGGGCTGTACGAAGTGGCCGGGGTGAGCCTGATGTGGAACATCCTCAACGGCTTCCTGCACGGGGCCGCGCTGCTTGAGACGGCGGGTGTCAGCGCGACGCGGTTCGCCCCGCTCGCCGGACGGGCGGTCGAGACCGTGGCCGGTTGGCTGCCCGGTTACGCGCAGCAGATCGACGACGGCGCGTATCCGGCGCTCGATTCCACGATCGACACCCATGTCGGCGCGATGGAGCATCTCGTTCAGGAGAGCGAGTCACTCGGGGTCAATGCCGAGCTTCCCCGGCTCATCAAGAGCCTGGGCGGGCGAGCCGTGGCCGGTGGACGAGGCGGCGACGGTTACGCTGCGTTGATCGAGCAGTTCCGGAAACCATCGGAGGCGCGACCGTGACCACCGCATCGTTCGACCCGCGCGCGCTGCTCGCGGAGAGCCGGCTCGGCATCCTCGCCACCATCAAGTCGGACGGGCGCCCTCAGCTCTCCCCCGTCTCGCCCTTCTACGACCAGGCGGCCGATGTCATCTACGTGTCGATGACCGAGGGACGGGCCAAGACGGCGAACCTGCGCCGGGACCCGCGCGCCACGCTGGAGGTCACCAGCAAGGACGGCTGGGCCTGGGCCACCGCCGAAGGCGTCGCGACGCTCACCGGGCCGGGCACCGATCCGCACGGTCCCGAGGTCGAGGCGCTCGTGGACTACTACCGCGCCGCCGCCGGGGAGCATCCCGACTGGGACGAGTACCGGTCGGTCATGGTGTCCGATCGCCGGGTGCTGATGACGATGACCGTCGATCACGTCTACGGCGCCAAGATCCGCTAAAGGGGTGGCCTGCTAGCGCGGGGCGTCCAGGAAGGGGAGCAGGGCGGCGGTCAGTTCGGCGGGGCGGTCTTCGGGGAGCAGGTGGCCCGCGCCATTGATGAGGTGCAGGTCGGTGTTGGGGATGAGGGCGGCGAGTTCACGTCCGCGGTCCGCGGGGACCCAGGTGTCGTCGGCGCCCCAGCAGACCAGGACGGGCAGGTCGATCGCGGGATAGCCGTCCCGGATGCGGTCGATGTAGGCGGGGTCGGCGCGGCGCTGGGCGAGCTGGCGGTAGAACGCGGCTTGCCCGGCCGTGCCGAGCCACGGGGCGGTCAAGGTGTCCAGGATGTCCGGGTGCAGTCCCGGTGAGCTGGCCGTGGTGACGTATTCGCGGAGCATGGCGCGGTGCAGAGGGCCCGGCAGCCGGCGGAAGATGTCCGCGTGCTCGCCCACCAGCGCGAAGAACTCGCTGCCCCAGGGCGGCAGCGACACCGCGTCCACCAGGGCCAGGCGCCGGTAGCGGACGCCGCGGTCCACGAGCGCGCCGAGCGCGACGGCTCCGCCGGAGTCGTGCGCGACGACGTCCGGACGAGTCAGGCCCCAGTGGTCGATGAGCTCGGCGAACACTCCGGCCAGGGCGTCGAGCGATAGGTCCTGGGCTTCGGACATGGCCGACGTGCCGTAGCCGGGCATGTCGAAGACGTACACCGCTCGGGTGGGGGACGTCATGGCGCGGGCGACGTGGCGCCAGATGAACGAGGAGAACGGCGTCCCGTGGAGGAGGACGAGAGGCCGGTCACCGGGGTCACCGAGGTCGCCCGGATCGCCTGGATCGCCTGGATCGCCCGGGGCCAATCGGTCCCATCGGACTTCTCCCTGTGAGCTTTCGTAGCTGTTGCGCAGCGTCCAGCCGTCCACGGGCGTTCCCTTCGGGTGCGGTTTCTCCTTCTGTTCCGGTTTCGGCCGACTTTACGGGGGACGGTGCGGCGCCGCGGGGGCCG
>NZ_SMJX01000516.1 GCF_004348535.1 Actinomadura sp. KC216 | reverse complement strand
GGGTCAGGGCGAGTTTGCCTGTGGTGGCCCTTGCCTCCAGTTCGGTGAGCGCTTTGGGGCCCTCGGACAAGTCGTGCATGGTGGGCTCGGCGGGGCCCAGTACTCCGGCCGTGAGGAGGCCGAACAGTTCGCCCATGACTTCCCCGAAGATGTGCGGTGCGGACCGGATCAGGATGCCGATGTTCAGCCCCACGATATGGATCTGGTGCTTGTAGACGAGGTCCCAGTTGGTGATCGAGGCCTCGCCGCCGGCCAGGCCGTAGACGACGACGCGGCCCGTGACCCGCTTGGCCGCGGCGAGGCCGGCGTCCAGGGCGGGGCCTCCGGACGACTCCAGCACCAGGTCGGCGCCCGCACCCCCGGTCAGGGCCAGGACCTCGGCGGCGAGGTCGGCGGCGCGGGAGTCGATGACGTGGTCGGCGCCGAGCTCCCGGACGATCTCGTGCTTGCCCGGTGAGGCGGCCGCGATCACCGTCGCGCCGTAGTGCTTGGCCATCGTCACGGCGGCCTGGCCCGTCCCGCCGGCGGCGGCCTGGATCAGCACGGTCTGGCCTGCGGTGAGGCCGCCGAGCGGTTTGAGCGCCGCCAGCGCGGTGGGCCAGTTCACGACCAGGCCCAGCGCCTGCTCGTCCGTCCACCCCGCCGGTACGGGGAGCGCGGCGGGGACGGGCAGGAGCATGTACTCGGCGAAGGCGCCGCCTCCGATGGCGACGCCGATGACGTGGTCGCCGGGCTCCAGGCCGGAGACCCCCTCGCCGACGGCGACGACCTCCCCGGCGCCCTCGATGCCCGCCACGTACGGCGGTCGCGGGCCGCCCGCGAACGTGCCGCGGGACTGCGAGATGTCGACGAAGTTGACACCGGCGGCGGTGACCCGGACCAGGATCTCGCCCGGTCCCGGGCTCGGTACCGGCGCGTCGGGTCTCAGGCGAAGGTCCTGCGGGCCGTCCAGCGACGTCTGTCGCAGGGCGCGCATGGTGGACGGGATGCTCACGGCGGCCGCCTTCCCTATTTGTTTATCGAACGGCCAACAAATCGTGGCAGGGAACCGAGGCCCGGGTCAAGGTAAAGTTGATCGAACGACAAAGAAATCGCGGAGGGACGCCGGATGGCTGCACGCGGCAGGCCGCGCACGTTCGACCCCGACACCGCCCTGCGCACGGCGCTGGACCTGTTCTGGGAGCGGGGCTACGAGGGCACCTCGCTCAACGACCTCGCCCAGGCCATGGGGATCGCGTCGGCCAGCATCTACGCCTGCTTCGGCAGCAAGCGGGAGCTGTTCCGCCAGGTCATGGCCCTCTACGGCGCGACGTCGGGCGAGCGTCCCAGGCGCGCGCTGCGCGAGCACCCGACCACGCGCGCCGCGATGCACGCCATGCTGCGTGCCACCGCCGACGAGATCACCCGTCAGGACGCGCCGCACTACTGCATGCTCATCCTGGCCGCGCCGACCGGCGCCGAGGAGAACCACGAGGTCCGCGAGTTCCTGGCCGAGCTTCGGCGCGACATGCTCGCCGCGGTCAGGGAACGGCTCGTCCGCGGCGTCGAGGACGGCGACCTCGCCGTGCCGCCCGCCGCGCTCGACGGCATCGCCCGCTACTACACGACCGTGGTGCAGGGCCTGTCCGTCCAGGCCCGCGACGGCGCCACCCGTGACGAGCTGGAGGAGGTCATCACCTGCGCGATGGCCGCCTGGGACACGCTCACGTCAACACCGTCCTAGCTTCGAGCGACATATCGAACACCCGGGCATTCGCCGACCGGCCCCGCTTGGATGAAAGCGCGTCGCTCAGGCTGCCGATGCAGAAACGTGCATTGGGCGACGCTGTCGGCTCCGGTACGCGTGCTGACCGTTGTCGTTTCCGTCCAAGACGGCGCCGTGTCCGCGACCTAGAGTGAACCCCGGCAGCTCGCCAGATCGTGAGGAGAAACGTTATGCGTGACCTGGTCTACACCGGTTTCATGTCGCTCGACGGTGTTGTGGACTCGCCCGGCGGCGGGCCCGGGGAGGAGCACCGCAGCGGCGGCTGGGTGTTCAAGGACCTCGAGTTCGTCCCAGAAGCCTGGTCGCTGAAGGGCGAGGAGCTCGCCGACACGACGGCGCTGATGTTCGGCCGCCGCAGCTATGAGGCGTTCGCGCCGGTCTGGCGCGACTCGGAGGACCACGCCGCCTACAAGGAATTGCCCAAGTACGTGGTGTCGGCCACGCTGCCCGAGGACGCCCTCGTCGACGGGTGGGGGCCGACGACGATCCTGCGCTCGACCGAGGACGTCGTCGCGCTGAAGGAGGGCGAGGGCGGCGCGATCTTCATCCACGGGAGCGCGGAACTGGCCCGGGGGCTCTCGGATGAGGGCCTGATCGACCAGTACAACCTGCTCGTCTTCCCCGTCCTGCTCGGTGCCGGGAAGAGCCTGTTCGGGCGGGCCGACCGCGACAAGCAGATGCTGACGCTCCGGGAGTCGGAGAGCTACCCGAACGGGATCATGAAACTGGTCTACGAGGTCAAGCGCTGATCGACGTCGAGCGCTGATCCAGGTCCAGGCCGATCGGGCCGACGGCGCCCTCGCGCAACTGCCCGGCGGTCCGTCCGATGTAGGAGCGCAACGCCCTGGCCAGGTGCGGCTCGTCGAAGTAGTCGAGCTTGGCGACGACGTCGGCGGCCGGATCACCGGCCGCCAGCAACCCCGCCGCCGTGCGGGCCCGCTCGATCTGCCGGACGGCGCCCTGCGTCAGCCCGGTCGCGGCGCGGAACCGGCGTTCGACTGTACGCCCCGAGACGTCGGGGCGGTGACCGCGCAGCACCTCGGCGACGAGCGGGTCACGGGCCACGATCCCGGCCCGGACGAGACGCTCGACCAGGGCCTCGGCGTCGTCGGGGCCGGGTGTCTCCCAGCGCGCGCCGTCCAGCCGGAACGTGCGGCGCGTGGTATCGGGGAGCTCGAGGCCCGCGTTGACAAGCGCCGACGTGGGCACGGCCCGCAACGAGGTGCCCACCGCGAACTCGATGCCCGTGAAGTTCGCGCCCTCCGGCACCGGCGCCGTACCGGTCCGGGTTTCAGGGCCGGTGATGCTCGCGTACGCGCGGCCGTCGTGCTGCCAGAACACCAGACCCCAGCACACCGCTGCCACCGACGTCATCTCCGTGACCTGCTCGCTCGTGCAGGTCCAGACGGTGTCGACCCACGGCGAGTCGGACTGGCGCGTCCCGAAGCGCAGTTCCACGGCCGAAGGATACGCCGGTCTCTCGGGGGCAACGCGCATCATCAATCGCAAACCAGCACCAACCGCGCGACGTCAGTGGGTGCGCAGCGCGTAGAGGAGCAGGGCCACGGTCCGGCGGCGGAGGTCGTCGGGCGGGGTGGCGGCCAGGGCGCCGTGGGTGGTGGCGGTGAGGAGGGCCAGGAGGGAGACGTCAGGCGGCTGGCCAGGGGCCGACCGGTCGGCCTTGCGTCACGTAGTCGCGATACTCGTCGAGCAGCACCGCCGCGTTGACCCACCGGTCCGCAGGGGCGCCCAGTTCGCGTTGGGCGATCTCGATGGCCTCTTCGGCGGACGCTGCCGTGGCGATCGTCCGTCCGCCCTGGTCATCGCGGCGAGACCTCGACCTCGTACAACCGCACCCTGATGGGCTCGAATCTACGCGCGGGCCAGATGTGAGCCACCCTGAGCCTGCGGCGTCCGTTCTCCTCGAACGAGCCGAGCAACTGACCGATCCCCTGCCCCCGGCCGACGGCCCCGGCAGCGAACGACCTCGTGAGGTACCGCACCAACGCGATCATAGAG
>NZ_SMJX01000515.1 GCF_004348535.1 Actinomadura sp. KC216 | reverse complement strand
AGGTCGTCCTCCCCGACCTCACCGACACCCCAAAGGTCATCGACGCCATCCTCCACGCCTGACCGATGACCACAACAGGCCCGCGCCCGCGCATTGCTCGAACGGGTCTGCACCCGTGACAGCAATCGGCGGTATCGTCGACGAATTGTCAGGTGGCGAGTCAGGCCAGGGATGGGAGGGCGCATGGGCAAGGAGATCGAGTGGATCGCCGACGCCATCGAGAAGCTCGGCAAAGACCTGGTGCGGCAGGAGGGCGAGAAGATCAAGCAGGCGCATGCCTCCGCTGACGCGATCAATATCGGCCATACGGCCTGGGGGATCGTGGGATGGGGGCTTTCGTCGGCGCACGCGATCTCCCGGAACTTCTACCTCCAGGACATCGAAAGCAAATACCGGACCATACAGCAGGTCGAAAGCGGACTGCGCAAGGTCGCCGAGAAGCAGCGGGCCGCTGACGAGGCCAGCGGCGGAGGGCTCAACTAGCCGCAGGGCCTGCGGAGCCGGGCTCTGCATCGGCCGGGGAGGAAGGACGTCATGGGAGCGCTTGCCTCGGGACAGTGGTTCTTCAAGGAGGCGCTGGTCGCCTCGACGATCGGCAGCGCGATGCTGCCACCGGTCCGAATCACCGCCCTGGTCGCGCTGGAGACCCAGTGCAGTCCGGGCGCCATCGAGGACGGGGCGAACCAGTGGATGGAGACCGCGAAGAAGCTCAAAGAGGCCGCCGAGGGGATCGAGAACCGGGTGAAGGGCGTCGACAAGAGCACCTGGACCGGTGACGACCGTGAGGCATTCGACCAGAAGATCAGCGAGTTCGTCCGCCATCTGAAAACGGCCGCTTTCGCGGCCACCCTCATCGCGGTGACCCTGCTGCTGTACGCGTTCATCCTGTTCATCTTCGGTATCTATCTCGCCGTGATGGCCACCGTGCTCCTGGCCATCGCGATCGCCTATCTCGCGCAGTCCTGGATCCCCGGGTACGGCCAGGGCTTCATGGCCTGGGCCAACACCTTCGCCACCACCGTCGGCATGCAACTCCGCGCGACCGCCGCGCAACTGCGTACCGTCGCGCAGACGGCGGCGGGCATGATCGCCGCTCTGACGGGCGGGAACGTCGCGTTCCAGCTCGCGACCGGTTCGGACACCGCCGCCGGTGACCTGCTCCAGAGCACGCTCTACTCCATCGACGAGATCGCCATCTCCTTCGTGGAAAACAAGATCGCGGGTGGTCCGGGCTCCAAGGGATTCACCGGCACCACCAAGGGGCTGCTGGGAAAGTCGTTCTGGGGCGGATTCGGCTACCAGACCGCCGACACGTTCGGCTTGTCGCCGAGCAGCAATTTCCGCCAGCAGGGACCGGACACGTGGGGCGTTCCAGACGGGGGCAAATACGCCAACCCGATCGACCCCGAGCCGGACATCCCCACGTTCTGACGACGGTGCGGGCCGCCTGGCCTATCGGGTCAGGCGCAGAGCGTCGAACGCGAACGCCAGCACGGCGTGCCTCAGGTGCTCAGGCGGCTCACCGGTGAACACCACGGTGTAGCGCAGGAACCTCGCCACGACGTCCGCCACGGTCTCCCCGGACTCGGTGACGACGTGGAAGGCGACGCCCGGCTGGTCCTCGCTGCCGGGGTAGGTGGCGATCTCGCCGAGCGGTGTCCGGTCGGGCGCCAGGAGCAGCAGCCGGGGTGGGGAGTGGCTGACACGCCGGACGATGACCGTCGGCCGCCCGCCGGCATCGAGCACCGCGAGGCCCCCGGGCCGCCGGACGATGAAGAACGCGGCCCCTGCTCCGGGGACGCGGGCCGTGACGAAGGGCCGGCGAGTCGCGAACCGCCGAACGGCCTCCTCCTCCTGGGGCTCGACGAGACCGGCTCCGGCCAATACCGGTGGACGGGCTGAGGCACGGAACCGCAGCAGCGTCCTGCGCCGCGCGTCCCGCCATCGACGCCGCCCCGTCATGGACGGCCCGTCGCGTTCGCCGATCTGAGCGAGCACCCACCGGGCTCGTGCCCGGGCCCGGAGGTAGAAGGCCGAGACCACCCCCGCCACCGGCAGCATCGTCGCCCACAGGAACGCTCCCGGGTACAGCGCGTGACGCGACCGGTCCAGGCCCCCGGCGTACGGGCCGAACGGCCCGGCCCGCACCTGCACCTCACGCCCGACGTCCGCGCGGCCCACCCCGGACACATGGCCGGAGCCCTCGGAACCGTCGGCGAACCGCCACGTGCCCCGGCAGTCCAGGTACTCGACGTCGCGGAGCGGCGCGCGTTCCTCACACCCCTCCACGGTGGCCACGGCCCGCTCCCCCCACATGACCGTGTACACGATCACCCCGGGAAGCGCGACCATTACCCAGGCCAGCAAGACCAGGCCGAACACGAAGGCCGCCGGTGCTGCGGCGGCCGCGAGGAACTCCTTGACCGCTGGCCGGCGGCCCGCATTCTTCCCGTTGAACGGCGCGTTCCGGCGGGATGAAGGCGTCACCGGCCCATTTTGCGGTGCAGGTCGTCCATGAGCTTCAACGAGTCGCCGAGAGCGCGCTCGAACCCCTCGTGCAACTGCCGCATCTGCTGTTCCAGGGCTTGCGGGTCGCGCACGATGTCGGCGACGTCCTCAGGTGCGACGGACGCGTCCTCGGTGAGTTCCCGTGCCTGGCGCTGCAGATCCTGCAAAGCGTCTTGGGACGCCTTCACGATCGTTTCGGCCAGCTCAGCGGACGCCATGCGCATTGCCCGCGGGTCGATCTCCAGTTCGGTGATCGCCCCCTCCGCGGCGAGCCCGAGCCGGACCCGGCCGTCGCGGGACTCGGCCCGCCCGACCAGCTCGCTCAGGCGCGTCCTGAGCTCTGCCGTCTTCTGGATCTCCTTGGCGGTCTCCTCCGCGAAGGCATCGACATCGGACTCGGAGAAACCGTAGGACTCGGCCACGTTCAACCACCTCCGGCGAAACGAATGACCGCAATCATAGTGCCCGCTCATCCGGCAAGTCGGATCAAAAATCACCGAATGCCGAGACGATATGACCTGGTGGAACCCCGTCCAACAGTGCACTACTTCGAAATACGGCGAAGATTTAATCGCCATGAATACCGTCCTAATCGGCGACGCCTCGACCCCCGCCTCGCCGGTACCAGAGCCATCCTCGGCGCCTGAGCCGCGGACGGTCAGCCGTAGCGGCGCCGCCGGACGGCGTAGGCGGCCGTCACCGCGGCCAGGAGCGGGCCCCAGGCGACCAGCGGCAGGTAGCAGACCTGCATGATCACGAGCTTGGCACCGTGCGGCATCTCGGGATCGCCGGTGTCGAAGCCGAGGACGAGCGGCGTCCACAGGCAGACCAGCGCGATCGACCCGAGCGACGCCGGGACGATCGCGGCGGCCGGACGGACCGGCCGCCCGCCCAGAACCGGCACCCAGCGCGGCCACGTCTCCCCCCACCACCGGACCAGCCCGAGGCTCAGGAACGCGACCGCCTCCGACACCACCGACAGGACGATGACGTAGGGGAGCATGAACCAGGTGCCCTGCGGGTCCTGCGAGCCGGTGAAGCCGGCGGGCAGCCCGGCGGCGAACAGGATCCGCCAGATCCCGGCCGGGAGGGCGCACCACAGCGTCGCCTGCGCCGCCCAGTCCGCCCACCGCGGCACCGGCCCCCGCGTCCCGGCCGCCCGGACGGCCGGAGCACGCACCTCGACGGCGATCATCGGACGACCCCCGCGGCAGCCTCGTCGGACCCCGTGACCAGCAACGCCACCGCAATAAGCGCGAAGAGCGCGACGACGACCGCACCCTTGATCTTCAACTTCTGGGACACCGCTACCTCCTGTACTT
>NZ_SMJX01000514.1 GCF_004348535.1 Actinomadura sp. KC216 | reverse complement strand
TCCCGCCCCTCACCCCGGCCCGTGCCCGCACCGGCGGCGCCGGCATCCCCGGAGCGACCCGCGCCGGCGCAGTACAGTGGGCAGCCGCCCATTCGCGATCCGGGGAGCGGGGAGGACGCCACCGTGCCGACCGGGGTGCACATCCGCGACGTGCGCGAGCAGCTGTTCGGCGCCGCCGAGCGCGTCCTGCTCGACGCCGGGCCGAGCGCGCTGACCAGCCGCGCCGTCACCACCGAGGCGGGCTGCGCCAAGGGCGTCCTGCACCGCCACTTCGACGACTTCGACGACTTCCTCGCCGAGTTCGTGCTGGCCCGCGTCCACCGGATGGACGCCCAGGCCGCCGCCCTGCGCCGCGCCGCCGGGACCGGCACCGTCGTCGGCAACCTCACCGGCGCGCTGACCGCCGTGTTCGGATCGGCCGCCGTCGCGATCGTCGCGCTCGTCACCTTCCGCGACGAGCTGCGCGCCCGGCTGCGCCGCACCTGGCCCGCCGGCGTCCCCGTCCTCACCGAGGCCGCGGAGATGATCGCCTCCTACCTGGCCGGCGAGCGCGACCTCGGCCGCCTGGACGCCGCCGCCGACGTCGACACGCTCGCGTTCACGCTCATCGGCGCCGGGCACATGCTGTTCGCCGACCGGCAGGCCGCCCCGCCCGGCGCCGAAACCGTCCGCAGGACGGTGACCAGCATCATCGCCCCGGCCCTGGCGCCGTAGCCGGGCCGGCGCGGCCGCCGATACCCTGGTGGTTCCGGATCATCTGCCTCCTGTCGCGCCGTTCAACGGATGTCCACCCTGCAGACGTGCGGTGACGAGGAAAGGTGACCGATGGACGAGCACGGCGCGCTGGCCGAACGGTTCGAGGCGCACCGCGGGCTGCTGCGCGCGGTCGCCTACCGGATGCTCGGCTCGGCCGCGGAGGCCGACGACGCCGTCCAGGAGGCGTGGCTGCGGCTCGCCCGCACCGACCCCGCCGGGATCGCCAACCTGGAGGCGTGGCTGCGGACCGTGGTGTCCCGGCTGTGCCTGGACATGCTCCGCGCCCGCGCGTCCCGCCGCGAGGAACCCTACGCCTGGCACGCGCCCGCCGGGGAGGCCGCCGGCGGCGACCCCGAGCGGGAGGCCGAGCTGATCGACCAGGTCGGCCGCGCCATGCTCGTCGTCCTGGACCTCCTCGGGCCCGCCGAGCGCGTCGCGTTCGTCCTGCACGACGTGTTCGCCGTGCCGTTCGAGGAGATCGCCGCGATCGTCGGCCGCACCCCCTCCGCCGCCAAGAAGCTCGCCAGCCGCGCCCGGCTCCGCGTCCGCGGCACCCCCGCCGTGCCCGCCGCCGAACTCGCCCGGCAGCGCACCGTCGTCGAGGCGTTCCTCGCCGCCGCCCGCGACGGCGACCTGGACGCGCTGCTCGCCGTCCTCGCACCCGACGTCGTCCGCCGCGCCGACCCCGCCGTCCTGCCGCCCGGCCGCGACCCCGTCGCCCGCGGCGCCCAAGCCGTCGCCCGCGAGACGCGGCTGTTCGGCCGCCGCGCCCGGCACGCCGCGCCCGCCCTGGTCGGCGGGCACGCCGGCGCCGTCGTCGCCCCCCACGGGCGCCTCCAGCTCGCCATCGCGATCACCGTCCGCGACGGCCGCGTCGCCGAGTACGAGCTCATCGCCGACCCCGGCCGGCTGCGCCGCCTCGACCTGGCCGTCCTCGACCCGCCCGTCCTCGGCCGGCCCTGACCCGGGGCGGGTTCCGCGCGGCGGGGCCGGTAGGTGATGCTGGGGCGATGATGCACTTCGCGGACGCCGCCCAGTGGGAGGCGTGGCTGGCCGACAACCACGAGATGGAAGGCGGCGTCTGGCTGAAGATCGCCAAGAAGGGCGCCCCGATCAGCTCCATCACGATCAGGGAGGCGCTGGACGTCGCGCTGTGCTACGGCTGGATCGACAGCCAGCGCAAGTCCAACGACGAGCACAGCTACCTGCAGCGCTACTCCCGCCGCCGCAAGGGCAGCCCCTGGTCGCGGGTGAACGTCGAACGCGTCGAGGAGCTGACCGCCCAGGGGCGGATGCGCCCGCCGGGCCTGGCCGAGGTCGAGGCCGCCCGGGCCGACGGGCGCTGGGACGCCGCCTACGCCGCGCAGCGCAACGTCACCGTCCCCGACGACCTGGCCGAGGCGCTCGCCGCGCACCCCGACGCCGCCGCCCGCTTCGACGCGCTCGACAAGACCCGCCGCTACCAGGTGATCCTGCCGCTGCTCAAGGCCCGCACCCCGGCCGGGCGCCGCGCCCGCCTCGACAAGGCGATCACCGAACTGCTCCAGCCCCCACCCGGATGAGCCGTTCCGCCGCCGGGGGGAGGACCGGGGGCTCAGGGCCGGTTGAGCTCCCGCAGGACCGCGTCGAGACGGTCGTAGCCCTCGGCGGCGCCGCGGTCCATCGGCGACTCGACGACCAGGTCACGGACCCGCCGGGACGCGAACAGGAACGTGGTGGTGAGCGTGGTCGTCCCGCCCCGCTCGGCCAGATCGTGGGTCACCACCGCCTCCCCGGGATACCAGTGGTCGTCGAACGACTCGGTGTAGACCAGGCGGGCCGGCGCGTCGATCTCCCGGTAGCGGCCGCCGGCCGCCATGCCCGCCCCGCCGGGACCCCGCCACACGAACCGCCACGCGCCGCCGACCCGCAGGTCGATCTCCGCCTCGACCACGTCCCAGCCGTGCGCGCCGTACCAGCGCTTGACCAGGCCGGGTTCGGTCCAGGCCACGAACACCAGCGCGCGGGGCGCGGCGAAGTCCCGGGTCAGGACGATCGCCCGGTCCGAGGGGGTGGCGACCGTCACGGGCGCCAACGCGGATCCCTGCCGATGAAGCCCAGCAGGCGGTCCTGCGCGGACGCGTCCGGGCCGACCTCCACCTCCGGGCCGAACACCTCGACGCCCGGGCCGAACGCGCCCGGAGTCCGCAGCTTCCGCATCGTCTCCGCCGGGATCGCGGTCACACCCGAAAGGGCCGCCTCGACGTCGGCCGGGTCGATCGTGTCGTCCTGCCCGGTGGCCCTGGCCAGGTCCCAGCCGTGCAGCGGCAGGTCCTGGGAGACGACCTGGTCGATGTGCTGCAGCGCGGTCAGCCGCCCCGACGGCGTGTCGCACTCGCGCGCCGACAGCGCGGGATCGGCCAGGACGGCCTCGACGTCGGCGCGGGCGGCGCGGAACGCGGCCCCCGGGTCCTCGGCGACGCCCGGCGCGGGCGACAGGCCGCGGCCGAGCGGCCTCAGCATCACCTCGTGCATGTCGACGATGTGCTGCACGACGTCCCTGGCCGTCCACTTCTCGCACGGCGACGGGTTGCCCCACTGATCGTCGCGGACGGCGGCGACCTTGGCGCCGAACGCGTCGGCGCGGCGCCGGTACCGCCCGGCGATCTCCGCGGCGCCCGCGGCGTCCGCGCGCTGCCGGTACCGCTCCTCGAACTCACTCATCGCCGCTCTCCCTCTTCAGCTCGCCGAGCAGGACGTCCAGGTTCTGGAAGCGGTCCTCCCAGAACACGCGGTAGTTCTCCAGCCAGCCCGCCGCGTCCTCCAGCGGGCCGGGACGCAGCCGGCACGGCCGGCGCTGCGCGTCACGTCCCCGCGTGATCAGGCCCGCCCGCTCCAGGACCTTCAGGTGCTTGGACACCGCGGGCTGGCTCATCGCGAACGGCGCGGCCAGCTCCGACACCGACGCCTCGCCGCTGCGCAGCCGCGCCAGGATCGCCCGGCGCGTCGGGTCGGCCAGCGCCGCGAACGTCGCGTCGAGCCCGGCCGTGCCCGCCGTGGCGGAATCGCTCATGACCACCTGCTTCCATGACCAGGGCCTTTAACCTACTGGTTCTATAACCGGGCGGTCAAGGACGGTGGGCGGGGGCGGGGGAAGGG
>NZ_SMJX01000513.1 GCF_004348535.1 Actinomadura sp. KC216 | reverse complement strand
GATGGATCCGCGGCCGGGGTGGTGTTGCGTCGCGGCCGAGAAATCTAAAAACAATGAAGATTGACATAGAAGCTCGGGGCGTGCTGGACTGAGCCCATGGACGATCATGCGCCCTCCCGGTACCACCTGGCCCAGTTCAACGTCGCCACCCTCCGGTTCCCGCTCGGCGACCCGCGCATGGCGGGCTTCGTCGCGCTCCTCGGACCCGTCAACGCGCTCGCCGACGCGACGCCCGGGTTCGTGTGGCGCCTGGTCGAGGAGGGGGAGCCGGACGCCACCGGCATGCGTCCCGCCGGCGAGGACGTGATCATCAACTTCTCGGTGTGGGAGTCGTCGGGGCCGCTGTGGGATTTCGTCTACCGCAGCGCGCACCTGGAGACGATGCGGCGGCGCCGGGAGTGGTTCCGGCGGCACATGGAGGCGCATCAGGTCCTGTGGTGGATCCCGGCGGGTCACGTCCCGACGGTGGAGGAGGCCATGGAGCGCCTCGCCCTGATCCGCGAGCACGGCCCGACGCCCCGCGCGTTCACCTTCAACTCGTCCTACACCGCCGAAGAGGCCGCGGAGGCGGAAGAAGCGGGGGAAGCGGAAGAAGCGGAAGAAGCCGAGGCCAGCCCCGCGGCGTGACGGTCAGGCGAGGAGGGCGGCGGTGTGGCGGCCGGCGGCGGCCGCGGTGAGGAAGTAGGCGAGGTCCTCGTCCAGCCTGCGGCCCATGGTGGACAGCCGGACGCCCCAGTCCTTCTCGGCGGCCCGCAGGACGTCCGCGAGGCCGTCGACGGCGACGGGCACGAGCCGGTGCCGGTCGCCGAGCGGGGCGGCGCCGGCGGCGACGCGGGCGCCGAACTCGCCGCCGAGCTCGGGGACGGGGATGTCGGCGGCGGCGAGCGCGACGCGCCCGTACGCGGTGAGGGAGTGGTGGGACACGCCGATGTGGCGTTCCCGCTTGTCGCCCTCGGAGACGCGCAGCGACCCGACGGGCCGTCCGCCGAGCACGGAGGCCGCGTTGACGGCCTCACCCGCCGTGACCCCGGAGAAACCCCACCTGGTGCCCGTCCCGAGGTTCCCGGGCCCCTGGGCGAGGACGGCTACGTCGGCGTCCAGGACGAGCCGGGCCGCGAGCAGCCCCGTGTGCACCGTGACGGTCTCCAGGTCGCCGCCGAACGCCTGCCCGGCGGTGACGGTCGCGGCGAGCGCGCCCGCGTCCTTCAGCCGCGCGATGGACATGGAGAACCACGACGGCAGCGCCCCGCCGTCCGGCATGACGTACACCACGCGCGTGGACGGCCGTTCGGCGAGGAGCGCGGCGAGGATCGGCGGGAGCGCGGAATGCAGGTCGGCGACGACGACGGGCATGCCGCCGATGGAGTCGGCGTCGCGGAGGACGGCGTGGTGGGGGGAGTCCTGCTCGTCGGCGCCGAGGACGGTGGCCTGCAGCGGCGTGTAGCGGGCCTTGACGAGGTGGCCCGGGCCGGACGGGTCGGGCGGGAGCCGGTCGGGGACCGCGACGACCATGGCGTAGCCGCCGGTGCCGAGGCCCATCGCCAGGGCCGTGGTGTTGAGCAGGACGGTGTCTCCCGCTTCGGGCCGCCCGACCAGGGCGGGGTAGGCGAGGGCGCGGCAGGTGCCGTCGTCCCCGATCGAGACGGTCAGCTCGACCGCCCCGGGCCACTCGCGCCGGATGCCCTCGACCGTGCCTTTGCGCCATCGGATCACAGCGCCCAACCGTAATGCAGACGGGACGCGCGCGGGCGGCTCCGCCGCCGGTCCGGGCGGCGGGGGAGCGGGTCCCGGGAGGATGTCCGGCAAGTCCTGCGATCTCCGGCTGACGGGCTGCCCAGGTCCGGTAGCGTGTCGGGCGGGGAAGGGGGTCGGTATGTCGCGGCGCAAGACCGAGCGTCTGCTCAACCTGGTGGTCTGCCTGCTCGCCACCCGGCGTTATCTGACGGCGGAGCAGATCCGGCGGGCGGTGCCCGGCTACCCGGACTCCGACGAGGCGTTCAAGCGGATGTTCGAGCGGGACAAGGAGGAGCTGCGCGAGCTCGGCGTCCCGCTGGAGGTCGGCAGCGACCAGCAGGGCGGCGGCGGTGAGGAGATCGGGTACCGGATCCCGCCGCAGGCCTACGAGCTGCCCGACCTCCACCTCACGCCCGACGAGGCGGCGGTGCTCGGCCTCGCGGCGCGGGTGTGGCAGCGGGCGAGCATGGCGGAGGCGGCGTCCGGGGCGCTGCTGAAGCTCCGCGCGGCCGGGGTGGAGACCGACGTGCCGACCGCGGTGGGGATCGAGCCGCGGGTCAACACCCACGACCCGGCGTTCCCGGCACTGTGGGAGGCGGTGCGGGACGGCCGCCCGGTCGCGTTCGACTACCAGGGCATCGGGCGGACGTCGGTGGCGCGGCGGCACCTGGAGCCGTGGGGCGTGGTGTCGCGGCGGGGCCGCTGGTACGTGGTCGGGTTCGACCGGGACCGCGACGAGCAGCGGGTGTTCCGGCTGAGCCGCATCGTCGGCGATGTGAAGGCCGACGGCGCGGCCGGGTCGGTGACCGTCCCGGACGGGGTGGACGTGCGGCGCATCGCGTTCGACTGGGGCGACCCGGTGAACGAGCCGCGCCCGGCGACGGTGCGGCTGCGGCGCGGCGCCGCGCAGGGCCCGCGGCGGTGGGCGCGCGACGTCCGCCCGGTGGAGGACGGCGCGGTGGGCGACGGGGAGTGGGACGAGGCCGTCCTGACGTTCCGTGACGTCGACCGGTTCGCGCCCTACCTGGTGCGGTTCGCCGACGACGTGGTGGTGCTCGACCCGCCGGACCTGCGGGAGGCGGTGATCCAGCACCTGAAGTCGGTGCTGGCGTCCGGCGGCCACCCGCCGGGCCCGCCCGGGGAGACGGATGGGACGGTGAACGGCCGATGACCGCGAAGACGACCGCGAAGTCCGCGGCGACGACGTCGACCGACCGGCTGGGGCGGCTGCTGGCGCTCGTCCCGTACGTGGTGAACCGCGACTCGGTCGCGCTCGGCGAGGCCGCCGCCGCGTTCGGGGTGACCGAGAAGCAGCTGATCGACGACCTGAACCTGCTGTGGTGCGTGGAGCTGCGCGCCCCCGACCCGTACTGCCCGATCGACCTGTCCTACGAGGGCGGGGAGATCACGGTGGCGGAGGCCGAGTCGATCGCGCGGCCGCTGCGGCTGAAGGTGGACGAGGCCGCGGCGCTGCTGGTGGCGCTGCGGATGCTCGCCGGGATCCCCGGACTGGACGACCGCGACGCGCTCAGCCGCGTGATCGCGAAGCTGGAGAGCGCGGCGGGCGCGGCGGCGGCCGTGTCCAGCCAGGTCTCGGTGGAGGTGGACGCCTACTCCGGGTCGTCCGACCCGGAGCGGACGGGCCTGGCGCTGCTGCGCGACGCGATCGCGCGGGGCCGCCGCGTGCACCTGACGTACTACGTCCCGGCGCGGGACGAGAACACCGAGCGGGACGTCGACCCGATGCGGCTGCTGGTGGTGGAGGGCAACACCTACCTGGAGGGGTGGTGCCGCCGGGCGGAGGCGGTGCGGCTGTTCAAGCTGGACCGCATCGCCGACCTCGCCGTGCTGGACGTGGCCGCGCAGGTCCCCGACGACGCCGAGCCGATCGACGTCGACGCGGGCCTGTTCCGCCCGTCCCCGCAGGACGAGGCGGTGACGCTGGAGCTGACGGCGCGGGGCCGGTGGGTCGCCGACTACTACCCGTGCGAGTCGGTCGAGGAGCTCGGGGAGGGGCGGCTGCGGGTGGTGCTGCGGACGCCCGACACCCGGTGGGTGCGGGGCCTGGCGCTGCGGCTCGGCGACCAGGGCCGGGTCGTGGCGCCCGAGCCGCTGGCGACCGGCGTCCGCGACGACGCGGTTCGCGCCCTCGCCCGTTACGGCCTGGCCTGAGC
>NZ_SMJX01000512.1 GCF_004348535.1 Actinomadura sp. KC216 | reverse complement strand
GGAGCGCGGCTCGTGCGGCGGACGAGGCGGTCGAGGATGTCCTGCGCGGACGGGCGGTGCGCCGGGTCCTTCGCGAAGCACTCGGCGAGCAGGCCGCGGAGCGGCTCCTCGATGCCGTCGAGGTTCGGTTCGCCGTGCGCGATGCGGTTGAAGACGATCGGGATGGACTCGTTGCCGAACGGCGGGCGCCCGGTCGCCGCGAACGCCATCGTCGACGCCCACGCGAACACGTCCGCGCCGGGGCCGAGCTCGCCGGGCTGGAGCTGCTCGGGCGCCATGTACGCGGGCGTCCCGATCGCGCGGCTGACCATCGTCTGCGCGCCGGACAGCGCGCGGGAGATGCCGAAGTCGATGACGCGCGGGCCGTCCGCGCCGATCAGCACGTTGTGCGGGTTGAGGTCGCGGTGCACGATGCCCGCGTCGTGCAGGGCGACGAGGGCCGTGGCGGTCGCGACCGCGAGCCGGTCGAGGGCGGCGCCGGAGCGCGGGCCCCGCTCGGCGACGACGCGGCTGAGCGGCGGCCCGTCGACGTACTCGGTGACGATGTAGCGGCGGTCGCCGAACGTGCCGGAGTCGAGGACCTGCGCGGTGCAGAACCGCGCGACCTGCTTGGCCGCGTCCATCTCGCGCGCGAACGTGTCGAGGGTGCCGAAGTCGGCGGTGAGCTGCGCGTGGAACACCTTCACCGCGACCTTGGTGCCGTCCCCGGCGTGGCCGAGGTACACGACGCCCTGGCCGCCCTGCCCGAGCCGGGCGGTGAGCCGGTAGGCGCCGAGTTGTCGTGGATCGTCGGGTTCTAGGGGCGGCACGCCAAGCAGTGTAGGGCGTGCCCTATCGATCGCGGTGCGCGATGAGGGCGGCGAGGGTGCGGAGTTCGGCGGCGGTGACGGGGTCGGGGGCGGCGGCGTCCAGCTCGCGGAGCGCGGCGGCGAGGACGGCGTCGGCGCGGGCGACGGTCCAGGCACGGCCGCCCGCCGCGTCGATCAGCTCGGCGGCCTGGGACGCGTCGTCGCCGGTGAGGGGCTCGTCGCGCAGGTAGAGCGCGGCCAGCTCGTGCGCGGCGGGGGTGGCGGAGGTGAGCGCGGCCACGACGGGCAGCGACTTCTTGCGGGTGCGGAGGTCGGAGTGGACGGGCTTGCCGGTGACGGCCGGATCGCCCCAGATGCCGAGCAGGTCGTCGGCCAGCTGGAAGGCCAGGCCGAGCCGTTCACCGAACGCGCGCAGGCGGGCGGTCTGCGCGGTGGTTCCGCCGCCGTGCTCGGAGCCGAGCGCGCACGCGGCGCCGAGCAGCGCGCCGGTCTTGCGGTTCGCCATCGCGACGCACTCGTCGAGGGTGACGTCGCCGCGCTCCTCGAACGCGAGGTCGGCGCTCTGGCCCTCGACCAGCTCGATGACAGCCCGGCCGAGCGTCCGGACGCCGCGCGGGACGGTCGCCGGGACGTCCGCGTTCGCGAGGGCCTCGAACGCGGCGGCGAGCAGGGCGTCCCCGGCCAGGACGGCGGGGCCGGTGCCGAACACGGTCCAGGCGGTCGGGCGGTGCCTGCGGGTGAGGTCGCCGTCCATCACGTCGTCGTGCAGGAGCGAGAAGTTGTGCGCCAGCTCGACGGCGACGGCGGCGGGCACCGCGGCGGCGGCCGTCCCGCCGACCGCCCGCGCCGTCAGCAGCACCAGCGCGGGACGGATCGCCTTGCCCGACGCGCCGTCGAGTCGGTGGCCCCGCTCGTCCTGCCAGCCGAGGTGGTAGGCGGCGATGCCGCGCATCGCCTCCGGCAGGGTCTCGACCGCGTCCCGCAGGGCCGGGTCGAGGAGGCGGCGGCTCCAGGCGAGGATCTCCGCCGCCGACCGGGCGGCGCCCCCGCTCTGCGCGGAGTCGCCGCCCGGTCCCTGGTCGACGTCGACCGTCTCTGGTGCGCCCGTCTCGGGGTCGTCCACCGGTGGACGGTGGTCGCAGCGGAGGACCGCCGGGTCGTCTCCCCAGACGGGCATGTCGTCGTCCCCTCTCGTCCTGGCCTTCATGGCGGGGTGTGGTGTCATGGCGGGTGCGCTAGCGGGCGATCTCCACGTTCTCCAGCACGCCCAGCGCGTCGGGGACCAGCACGGCCGCCGAGTAGTAGGCGCTGACCAGGTACGTCATGATCGCCTTGTCGTCGATCCCGGTGAACCGGACCGACAGGCCGGGGCGGACCTCGTTCGGTATCCCGGTGCGCCGCAGCCCGATGACGCCCTGGTCGTCCTCGCCGGTGCGCAGCGCGAGCACCGAGGTCGTCCCGGCCCGGCTGATGGGGATCTTGTCGCAGGGGAAGATCGGGACGCCGCGCCAGGCGTGCGCGCGGTGCCCGTCCACCACGACGCTCGCCGGGTAGATGCCGGCGCGGGTGCATTCGCGGCCGAACGCGGCGATCGTCTTCGGGTGGGCGAGGAAGAACCGCGTCTTGCGGCGCCGGGCGAGCAGCTCGTCCATGTCGGCGGGGGTCGGGGGACCGCCGCGGGTCTGGATGCGGTGCCGCAGGTCGGCGTTGTGCAGGAGCCCGAAGTCGCGGTTGTTGATGAGCTCGTGTTCCTGGCGCTCCCTGACCTCCTCGATGGTGAGCCTGAGCTGCTGCTCGACCTGGTCCATGGGGCCGTTGTAGAGGTCGGCGACGCGGGTGTGGACGCGCAGCAGCGTCTGCGTGACGCTCATCTCGTACTCGCGCGGCGACGCCTCGTAGTCGACGAACGTGCCGGGCAGCATCGGTTCGCCGTCGTGCCCGGACGCCAGGTCGATCGCCGCCTCGCCGTGCCTGGTCTGCGGCGGGACGGGCGCGTTCCGGTACTCCTCCAGGTGGGCGCGCAGCGCGTCGTACCGCTCGGTCAGCTCGGCGATCGTCTCCGGCGAGAGGCTGAGGACGATCACGGGCGTGAGCGCGCGGTAGGTGTGCGGCCAGGTCTCGGCCGCCGCGCCGTCCGGCCCGTCGCCCGCGCCGAGGAGGGCGCGGTCGCCGAAGAACCGGCCGCCGTCGAGGATGTCGACCTGCGTCTCGGCGTCGTACTCCCCCGGCGCGGTCACCTGGACCTTGCCGTGCGCGATGAGATGGACGGAGTCGGCGGGGCGGCCCGCCTCCGCGATCGTCTCGCCGGGCGCGTACTCGTGCTGGACGAACCGTCCGGCGATGCCGTCCAGCAGCGCGGTGTCGGCGAAGCCGCGCAGCGGGGGCAGCTCGGTCAGCTCCGGCGGGATCACCCTGATCGCGGCGCCGTCGTTCACGAACGTGACCAGCCCGTCGCCGAGCTGGTAGGTGAGCCGCCGGTTCACCCGGTAGGTGCCGGCGTCGGCCCGCACCCACGGCAGCTGCCGCAGCAGCCACCGCGGGGTGATGCCCTGCATCTGCGGGACGGACTTGGTCGTCGTCGCAAGGTTGCGTGCGGCCCTGGTGCTGAGGGCCAGTTGCCGCTCGCCGGCGGCGGCCTCCGTCGCGGATCCTGCTGTCGCGGGGGGCGTCTCGGTCACGACGCGGCACCGCCGTGGGCGATCTCGACGGACTCCAGCATGCCGAGCGCGTCGGGCACCAGGACGGCGGCCGAGTAGTAGGCGCTGACCAGGTAGGACAGCAGCGCCTTCTCGTCGATGCCCATGTACCGGACGGACAGGCCCGGCTGGTACTCGTCGGGCAGGCCGGTCTGGTGCAGGCCGATGACGCCCTGCCGCTCCTCGCCGGTGCGCATCAGCAGGATCGAGCTGGTGCGCGTCCGGCTGATCGGGATCTTGTTGCAGGGGAAGATCGGCACGCCGCGCCACGCGGGCACCTTGTTGCCGCCGACGTCGACGCTGTCGGGGTAGACGCCGCAGGCGCTGCACTCGCGGCCGAACGCGGCGATCGCCTTCGGGTGGGCGAGGAAGAACGCCGGTTCCTTCCAGACGAGGGTGAGGAG
>NZ_SMJX01000511.1 GCF_004348535.1 Actinomadura sp. KC216 | reverse complement strand
GGCGGGGATGGGGGGATATGTGGATGTCCGGCCCGGCCTCCACCCCTTGCGGGGAGGAGACCGGACCGGACACTTGACACCACCGGAGACTAGAGCGTGATGCTCCAGCCCCTCAGGGTCCCGATGTCCTGGGGCCCGTAGTCGTAGACGTACACCAGCCAGTTACCGGCCGCCTGCGAGGAGACGCCCGGAACCTGGAAGGTCCGTGCGCCGTTCCACGGCGTGCACTGGTACTGGCCGGTGCCCTGCCGCTTCACCACGAACTGCTGGCCGCTGGGCGCGACCAGCCACACTCCGAGGTCCTCGGAGCAGGTGTGCGTGGCGTCGATCGACAGGTTCACCGTCGACGCCGCCTGCCCTTCGATGGCGACCTGGATCGGGCTGGTCGTCCAGGTGTAGTCGCGGATCGGGTAGTCGGTGTCGCTGGTGAACGTGCGGTCACCACCGGACGGCTTGGTCACCGTCAGGGTGTAGGTGGCCGTGCGGGTGACCGAGCCCCGTCCGGTGACCGTCACCGTGTAGCTGCCCTCGGGCGTGCTACTGGTGGTGGCCAGCGTCAGGGTCGCGGTACCGCCCGCCTTGACCTCACCCGGGTTGATGGTGGCCGTCACGCCGCCGGGCGAAACCGTCGCCGACAGCGCCACCTGCTGCGCCGTCCCCTGGGTGAGGGCGGTGCGGACGGTGGCCGTCGTCGAGTTGCCCGCCTGGACGGTCCCGTTGGACGGGTCGACCGACACCGAGAAGTCGTCAGTCCCATCGCCTTGCACCCGCAGCGTGAAGCTCGCGGTGCGCGTGGCGGACTCCCCGGTGCCGGTGACCGTCACGACGTAGTCGCCCGCCGGGGTTGCCGACGTGGTGGCGACGGTCATCGTGGACGCTCCGCCGGCCTGGATGGTGGCGGGGCTGAAGCTGACGCTGGGCCCGCCCGGCGACACCGAAGCCGTCAGGTTGATCGGCTGGGCGGCGCCCTCGGTCACCGCGGTGGTGATGGTGGCCGTGGCCGACTGTCCTGGTTGGACGCTTGCGGACGTGGGGTTCGCCGCCATGGAGAAGTCGTCCGACGGGTTCGACTGACCCACGGACGTCTTCCACAGCGCCCACGCGATCGAGTCCGCGCTCCGGTCGAGCGCGGTCGTGTTGATGTTGCTCGGGTAGCTGTCGCAGGAGGCGTGGTAGCAGCGGTCGAAGGCCACACCGGCCTGGCCGCCCCACTTCTGCGCCTGCGCGGACGACTTCACGGCCGACGCCCCGGTGGACAGGAACGTCGTCGCGATCCCGGCGTTGCGGAACGGGCCGTCGTCGCTGCAGCACTCGCCCATCTCGTCGGGGGCGACGCCGATCGAGTCGAAGTATCCCTTCAGGTTGGAGGACAGCTGCGAGTTGAGGTTGTCGATGAAGTAGCCGGCGTTCGGGCTGCCGACCATGTCGAAGTTGAAGTAACCCTTGATCTTCGACCGCTCGGTCTGGGCGAGGCGGCCGACGTAGAACTCGGAGCCGTTGAGGCCCTGCTCCTCGTCGGTCCACCAGGCGAACCGGACCTTGTTCAGCATCGTCGGCTTGGCCTGCGCCAGCGCCAGCGCGGTCTCCAGGAGCGCGGCGGAGCCGGTGGCGTTGTCGTTGATGCCGGGCCCGCCCCGGACACCGTCGAGGTGCGCGCCGAACATGTAGACGCTGTTGGCGTCACCGCCCGGCCACTCGGCGATCACGTTGGGGCCGGAGCCCGCCGTGCATCCGGAGGTGCACGCCTGCTGGGTCACGGTGAACCCTGCGGCCTGCAGCTTCTGCGTCACGTAGTTGGCGGACGCGGTGTACCCGGCGCCGGCCGCGTACCGGTTCCCGCCGTTCTGCGTGGCGAAGTTCTGGAACTGCTGCAGGTGCCCCTGGAGGTTCGCGAGGCTGATGTTCGGCGGCTCGTTGGTGCCCGGCCCGCTGTCGTCCTGGACGTTGAGCGAGTACGTCGCGGTCTGGGTCTTCGTCCCGCCCCGTCCGGTCACGGTGACCGTGAACGGCCCGGTCTGCGCCGAGGAGCTCGCCGTGAGGGTGAGCGTCGAGGTGTTGCCGGACTGGACGCGCGCCGGGCTGAAGCTCGCGGTCAGGCCGCTGTTGGCCGGCGACACGGACGCGGTCAGGTCGACCGCCTCCGAGGAGCCCTGGGTGACGGTCGTGGCGACCGTCGCCTGCACCGAGGCGCCCTGCTTCACCGTGCCCGAGCCGGGCGACACCGACAGCGAGAAGTCGTTGCCGCCGGTCGGCTGGCAGGTCGGCTCACCGGACTGCGCCGGGACCGAGACCGCGTTCCACGCGGCCTTGACCTTCTCGTACCAGGTGCACGACGCGTCGAGGTTCTTCGCCGCCTGCAGCGTCACCACCCGGTAGCGGAAGTAGCTCATGCCGGACGTCTTCAGCATCATCGCGTTGTAGAAGATCTTCGCGGCGTTCATGATGCCGATGCCGGTCATGCTGCTGCCGTTGCAGGTCGGGCTGGACGGCTTGCCGCCGCCCGGGTTGTTGCCCTCGGCGAGCAGGTAGAACCAGTGGTTCCCCGGCCCGGCCGCCTTGTGCACCCCCATGCTCGGCACCGAGCTGGAGTAGCAGTTCGGGTCGTTGTTGACCCGGGACGGCTCGTACATGTTGCGGATCGGGCCCGAGCCGGTGAGGTTGACCTCCTCGCCGACCGTGTAGTCGGGAACGTCCTCGGGGTTGTTGAGGAGCGCCTCGACGGTCGCTCCCCACACGTCCCCGACGAACTCCTGCGTGTTGCCGCCGGAGATCCCGCCGGGCGTGTAGCTGTCGAACCCGTGGCCGAACTCGTGCGCCACGACGTCCGCCGCGGTGATCCACTGGTTCTGCTGGTTGTGGCCGAACGTGGCGCGGCCGCTCTGCCAGTAGGCGTTGACGGCGTTGAGCCCCACGTACGCGGGAGCCCACTGGCCGTTGTTGTTCAGGCCGGTGCGCCCGAACGACTTCAGCAGGTCCCAGAATCCGGCGCCCGCGTACATGACGTCGACGCAGCCGGCTTCCCTGCTGGTCTTGGACGTGCTGCCCCACACGTCGTCCGGACCGGAGAAGATCTGGTTGGTGCTGTAGTCGGCGCAGGTGAGACCGGGACGCTGCGGGTCCCGCATGCTGTACTGGCCGCCGGATTGGGTCGTTCCGAACTGGAGGTTCGGCCCGCCCCAGATGCCGGTGCCGGTGCCCGCGACGACGAGCTCCTGCTCGTCGAACCGCTTGCCCGTCAGGGCGTCGACGTAGACCTTCTTCTCGCTCGGGTGCCCGTGGTCACTTCCGGTGACGGTCGTCTCCCACGCGAGCCTCGGCTTCGCCAGCGCATGGACGACCAGGCGCGGCGCCAGCTTCTTGCCGTCCGGCTTGGCCACCGCGCCGCGCGACTTCCGCGCGGCCTCCGTCTTGGAGACCTTCGGCGTGAGGCCGATGGCGATCGGGCTCTTCTGCGCCACCGAAAGGTTGCGCACGTGGCCCTTCCCGTCCGTCGCGACGACGAAGTCACCGCCGACGACCGGGAGGTCGCGGTAGGTGCGCTCGTAGGCGACGTAGGTCAGGTTCCACGGGGTGCCGACGACCTGCGTCCGGACGTACTTGTCGCCCTTGCTCGGGTGCAGCTGGGCGACGCGTCCGTTGATCAGGCGTTCCGCCGATACGACGGCCGCGGTCTTCGGATCGGGGCTCGATCCTTCCGCGCTGGGGGTGGTTCTCAGGGCCAGCGGCACGAGGCCGCCGATCCCGAGAGTGGCGGCCGTAAAGGCCGCCACGACGTGTCTGCGTTTCACTTTCCGCATGCCTCCACTGAGGGGGGAGACCGCACCGCGGGGGGACGGGCGGCCGCAGGCACGGCGATGCCGTCCACCGCCAGCGGGGGCACGCCTGCTACCTGCTCGGCACTCGGATTGGGGGCAGAGA
>NZ_SMJX01000510.1 GCF_004348535.1 Actinomadura sp. KC216 | reverse complement strand
CACGGGGCGGGTGCGGACCAGGCAGGGAGTGCCTGCTGGCCGGGTTCGGACGTGTTTACACATTCACCTCACATCGAGGCGATGCATACGGTATATGGGCCCTCCCACTACCGGGTCCTTGAACAATCAAGGATACTCATTTCATTCCAGAATAGAAATCGATTCTAATATTGGAATGAGCGGATGATCCGGCGGGGCCGCGAGGTCTACGGGGCGGGGTCGTGGTCGGCGACGGCGACGCCGCCGTCCTGGAGCTGGGCGACGTCCACCACGGCCACCTCGTGAACGGTCTGCCAGCCCCCGGACGCGCTCTCCCGCTCGAAGATGTAGCGGGAGCCGGCGTGCCTGCACCGGTCGGCCGAGAGGTCCCGCCGCGCGCCGTCGACGAGGTAGATGCGATAACCGGCCAATGCCCCTCCTCAGCATCGCTGGACCCGGTCCGTAGGGTCATGATTACTATCCGTGACGAAGCCGACTCTACCTCACCCCGAAATCGATGCCGGAGGATGTCGGATCGGGCCGCCGCCCGATCGTCTAGGGGGTGAAAGACGCGGATGACCGGGAGCGAGCGCGCCCGGTCGCATCGAGAGGAGCGGGTCATGAACCCGACGCTGAACGTCATCGACATCATCGTGTCCGACATCCAGGCCGCGATCGCCTTCTACGCCCGGCTCGGCCTGGAGTTCACGATCGACGAGGCCTACCCCGAGCACGCGGGCTGCGACCTGCCGAACGGCCTCCACCTCATGCTCGACACCGAGAAGTTCCGCGGCGGCACGCTGCGCGACGGGTGGGACCGCCCGACCGGCGACCCCCGCACCTACCTGGCGTTCGAGTGCGCCGACCCGGCCGCCGTCGACGCCAAGTACGCCGAGCTGACCGAGGCCGGGTACACCGGCGCGCAGGAGCCGTGGGACGCGTTCTGGGGGATGCGGTACGCCGTCATCCTCGACCCGGACGGCAACGGCGTCGACCTGTACTGCCCGCTGCCCGCAGAGTAGCGTCCAGCAGGCCTTTGCCGGGAAGGAGGGGGACATGAAGTACGTCCTGCTGTTCGTCGAGACCGAGGAGTACGCGCGCGATCTGGAGGCGATGGACGAGGCCGAGCGGGAGGCGGCGTTCGAGGCGGTCGGGCGCTGGTTCGCCGAGCACTCGGCCGTGATCAAGCACCACGGGCACCTGCGTCCCGCCGAGACGGCGACGACGGTGCGGCTGACCGGCGGCGACGCGCTGGTCACCGACGGCCCGTTCGTGGAGGGCAAGGAGGTCGTGTCCGGCTACGCGGAGATCGAGGTCGCCGACCTCGACGAGGCGCTGGCCGTGGCGAAGTCGTGGCCCGCCTGCCCGATCGTCGAGATCCGCCCGGTCACGTGACGGGCACCTGATGGACCGGCCGCAGGACCAGGTGCACGCCGAGCTGGCCCGCGTGGTGCGCGAGCACGCGGGCCGGCTGACGGCGTGCCTGGTGCGGGTGCTGGGCGACTTCGCCGCCGCCGAGGACGTCGTGCAGGACGCCGTCGAGACCGCGCTGGAACGCTGGCCGGTCGACGGCATCCCCGACCATCCGGACGCGTGGCTGCTGACCGTCGCCCGCCGCCGCGGCCTGGACGTGCTGCGCCGCCAGGAGCTCTACCGCGACAAGCTGGCCCGGATGCGCTGGCCGGTGCCGGCCGAGCCCGACGACCGGCTGAAGCTGATCTTCACGTGCTGCCATCCCGCGCTGCCGCGGTCCGCGCAGATCGCGCTGACGCTGCGGGCGGTGTGCGGGCTGACGACCGCGCAGATCGCGGCGGCGTTCCTCGTCCCGGAGCCGACCGTGGGGCAGCGCATCACCCGCGCCAAGCGGAAGATCAGCGAGGCGGGCATCCCGTACCGGGTGCCGTCCGACGCCGATCTGCCGGAGCGCGTGAACCAGGTCCTGGCCGTCATCTACCTGCTGTTCAACGAGGGCTACCTGCCGACGGCGGGCGACCGTCCGCACGCCCGGGACCTCGCCGACGACGCGGAATGGCTCACCGGCCAGCTCGCCTGGCTCCTGCCGAAGCAGCCCGAGGTCCTCGGCCTGCTGGCGCTCATCCGGCTGCACCAGGCCCGCACCGACGCCCGGTTCACCGCGGACGGACGGCTCGTCCCGCTCCGCGACCAGGACCGGCGGCTGTGGGACCGCGAGGCGATCACCGAGGCGGTCCGCCTGATCGAGCGTGCCGCCGCGCTGCGCCGTCCGGGGCCCTACCAGTTGCAGGCGGCCATCGTCGCCTGCCATGCGGAGGCCCCCACCTGGGCGGACACCGACTGGCCGCAGATCGTCATCCTCTACGACATGCTGCTGGCGCTGTCGCCGTCACCCGTCCACTGGCTCCACCGCGCCATCGCCCTGCACCACCACCCCGGCCCGCGCGGCGGCCCCCGCAACGCGCTCACCGCCCTGGACGCCCTCTCCCCCGCCGACCGCAAGACCCTGGAGCATTACCCGCTCTACCACGCGACCCGGGCGGAACTTCTCCGCGCCCTCGACGAGCCCGAGGCCGCTCAGGCCGCCGACCGGAAGGCCCTGTCCCTCACTACCAATCCGGCTCAACAGACCATTCTGGAAGAACGCCTTACCAACCCCGCCCAATGACAATTTGGAGCGGACCCGTCCAGGCCTTTCGGATAAGGCGGGCGCGGCGGAGCGGGGTCGACGCGCGCCTCGCCGTTCCGCGGCCCGGACGGGTCCGCCCGGTCATGGGCCGGCAGGCCCGGTCATCTGCCGGTGGCGCCGGCGGGGGGTGCGCAGAGCGCGTAGATCAGCAGGACGCACAGCGCGATGGTGAGCACCGACCAGAGGGGGAACGCCACGAGGAAGGCGAGATGGCCGATCGCGGCGAGAGCGGCGAGCACGACACCGGCCGCGCGGGCCCACATCCTGCCGGCCATGATGCCCGCGCCGATCGCGATCTGGACGATGCCGACCGCGAGCCAGATCCAGCCCCAGGTGGTGTAGTCGAACACGAGGATCTGGTTCTGGCCGACCAGGTAATAGTCGTCCTTGAACAGCGCGACCAGACCGTCGATGACGTTGAACGCGCCCACGACGAGGGCGAGGGTGCCGGCGAACGTCAGCCACCCGGACGTCCGGTGCCGCTCCCCCGCCGGAACCGATGCGGAACCATGGGTCATTCTGGTCGTCATCGAGCCTCCCCCAAATCGAGCCCTGGTTCGGTCACCCATTCCCTTCGGGAGAACAATCCCAAACCGGGATCAATACTCGTTTAACCATTTCTTTGTGGGTAATTGGCGGTGTGTTCGGCCAGCCGGCGGAGCAGGCCGACGAACTGGTCCCGCTCGCCGGGGCCGAGCCAGCCGAAGAGGCGTTCGCCCGCGTCGGCGGCGATGCGGCGGGCGCTCGCGAGCGTCCGCTCGCCGTCCGGGGTCAGGGTGATCGAGTAGGCGCGCCGGTCCTGCGGGGCCCGCTCGCGGCGGACCAGGCCGCCCTCCTCCAGCTCGTCGACGATGCGCACCATCGTGGACTTGTCGATGCCCGACAGGTCGATGAGGCGCCGCTGGCTGGACGGCCCGTACAGCTCCAGGGCGAGCAGCATGGAGAGCCCGCGCACGTCGACGCCGAGCGCGCGCAGCTCGCCGTTCATGGCGTCCCGGCTCTGGTTGTGCGCGGTGGCCAGCAGCATGCCGAGCCCCACGTGCCGGAGCGCGGCGTCGTCGCCGTCCTCGGCCAGGATCCGTACGACCAGGTCATCGAGCATGAGCCCAGCGTAGACCCGTCTGATATAGCCTCATCTGAGACTTTCTTGTGAGGTCCGAAGTGGGCGGCAGCCGCAACGACCGACAGGAGAATCACATGCCCGAGATGACCCGCCGGCGCGCACTCCAGGTCTCCGGCCTGACCGCCGCCCTGGCCGCCGTCCCGGTGGCGGCCGTACCCGGGGCGGCCGGGGC
>NZ_SMJX01000509.1 GCF_004348535.1 Actinomadura sp. KC216 | reverse complement strand
GGCCAAGGTGCGGGCCGCGTGGGCGGCGGCGCGGGTCGCGCGGCGGGCCGCGCGGGTGGCGCGGTTCCCGCGGGGTGCGGAGGGGTCGGGCGTCGCGGCGCGGGCCTTGGGCACGTGTTCCCCTTCTGTCGAGCAGAATTGTCGGCGTGATGGAGTTGTCGCGCGATGAGTTCGAGGACCTGGTGGCTGAGGCCCTCGACACCATCCCACCCGAGCTGACCGCGCACATGCGCAATGTCGTCATCGTCGTCGAGGACGACGCGCCTGAGCGCGGGCTGCTCGGCCTGTACCAAGGCGTACCCCTCACCGAACGGGGCGACTGGTACGGCGCCGTCCTGCCCGATCACATTTCGATCTACCGTAGTGAGATTCTCCAGATCTGCGACACCCCGGACGACGTGGTGGAAGAGGTCAGGATCACCGTGGTGCACGAGATCGCGCACCATTTCGGGATCGACGACCAGAGGCTGCACGAGCTCGGATACTGAGCCCTTTCCGGGTTCGGTGGTCGAAAATAGCCGGCCGGACTGAGGAATTGTGCACTGTAGGTCACACCAAGGCCACGCAGCGTGAGTTAATGGGAGGGCCGCCCAACACCGGGCGGGCTGAACTGGAGCGAGCGTGGCGGGAAGGCAGACCGGGCGGCATCGCCGTCCGCCGGAGGAGCAGGCGACTTACCGCGAGGTGTTCGCGGTGGGCGAGTTCCGCGCCCTCTGGCTGGCGCAGGCGCTGTCGTTCGTCGGCGACCAGCTGGCGCAGGTCGCGCTGGCCGTGCTCGTGTACGACCGCACGAAGTCGGCGCTGCTGACCGCGCTCGTGTACGCCCTGACCTATATCCCGCCGATCGTGGGCGGGCCGGTGCTGTCCGGGCTGGCCGACCTGTTCCCGCGCCGCACCGTCATGATCGTCTGCGACGTGGTGCGGGCGGGCCTGGTGGCGGTCATGGCGCTGGTGGCGATGCCGGTCGGCGCGCTGTCGGCGCTGGTGTTCCTAACTGTGTTGCTGGGGGCGCCCTTCTCGGCGGCCCGCGCGGCCCTGCTGCCGGACGTCCTGGAAGGCGACCGGTACGTGGCCGGGTCGGCGATCAACAACATCACCCATCAGGGCACGCAGATGCTCGGCTTCTTGGCGGGTGGCGCCATTGTCGCCGTGGTCGGGACGCGGGAGGCGCTGGCGCTGGACGCGCTGACGTTCGGCGCGTCCGCGCTGATTCTGGTCGGCGGGCTGCGGCGCAGGAGGGCGCCGCGGCGGCGGGAGCGCGAGACCTTCGGGCTCTGGCGCGGGACGCGGGACGGCGCCCGGCTCGTCTTCGGTGACCCGGTGCTGCGGTCGCTGGTGCTGTTCGCCTGGCTGTGCGCGTTCTACGTGGTCCCCGAGGGCCTCGCCGCCCCGTACGCGGCGACCTTCGGCGGCGGCGCGGTCACGGTCGGGGTGCTGCTGTCGGCGATGCCCACGGGGATGGTGATCGGCGCGTTCCTGTTCAGCCGGTTCGTCCGTCCGGCGAACCGGCTGCACGCGATGGGCTGGATGTCGATGCTGGCCTGCCTGCCGCTGATCGGCGCGGCCCTGCATCCGCCGGTGTGGTGGGTGGTGGGGCTGTGGGCGCTGTCGGGCGTCGGCAGCGCCTACCAGCTCGCGGCCAACGCCGCGTTCGTGGCCGCGGTGCCCGCGTCGGGCCGGGGACGCGCGTTCGGCCTCGCCCAGTCCGGCATCCTCGCCGGACAGGGCGTCGGCATCCTCGTCGGCGGCGCCGCGGCCCAGGTGCTCGGGCCGGAGACGGTGGTCGCGCTCGCCGGCGTGCTCGGGCTCTCGGTGGCCGCGATGCTCACGCTCGGCTGGAACCAGGTCCGCGGCGGCGTCATCGCCGGCATGCGGGAGCGTGTCGAGCCCGTCGTCGTCGCCGCGCCCCCCGCGGGCGACGACGAGCTGTCCGGCGTCAGCCGGTCCGCTTCCGCGCCTTGACCTCCTCTTTGGGTCTCTTCTGGACGGCTCCTGCGCCGGTGCCGTCTCAGACGTTGGCGCGGGGCTTGTTGAAGGCGTCCCGGGTCTTCTTGACCGCGTCCTGGAAGGCCGGGGAGTCGCTCGCCTTATTGATCATGTCCTCGGCGATCGTCTTCTCGGCGCCCTCCTCGGGGATCAGCACCCAGCCGATGACGTAGAGCGCGATCCCGGTGCCGCCGAAGACGGTGAAGACCGCTAGGGCGACCCTGATGATGTTGGCGTCGACACCGAGGAAGCGCGCGGCGCCCGAGCAGACCCCGGCGAGGATCCGGTCGTCGCGGGTGCGTCTGAGCTTCTTCTCGTCGGTGGTGGCGGTGGTGGTGGCTTCCTTGTTCATGTCCATGCCTCGATCATGCCCAGTGGCGGGTAACCCTGACATCCGGATTCGCCCTGATTCACCCCTGAATGCACCCCTGGCGGCTCAGGGTGCGGCCCCGACGTACGCTCGTGGACGGGCCGTCCCAGGCCGTCCCAGCCGTCCTGGTCAGCCTCCGGCGGGCTTCCGGGCAGGTGGCCACGCGTCCGTTCAGGAGCGCTTGAACCCTCTGCGTAGGGTTATTGATTGGACGACCTCAAACGGCCTGGGCAACACTCCAGGTCACAGCGATCTACCAGAGGGAGCGGCATGAGAATCGGGATCGTCGGGGCCACCGGCCAGGTCGGGGGCGTGATGCGCGAGATCCTGGCCGAACGCGGATTCCCCGTCACGGAGCTGCGGCTGTTCGCCTCGGCCCGCTCGGCCGGGCGCACGCTGCCGTGGCAGGGCTCCGAGATCACCGTCGAGGACGCGGCGTCCGCCGACTACTCGGACCTCGACATCGTGCTGTTCTCCGCCGGGAAGGCCACGTCGAAGGAGCTGGCGCCGAAGGTCGCCGCCGCCGGCGCCGTCGTGATCGACAACTCCTCCGGCTGGCGGATGGACCCGGACGTCCCGCTGGTCGTCGCCGAGGTCAACCCGCACGCGGCGGCGCGCCGTCCCAAGGGGATCATCGCCAACCCGAACTGCACGACGATGGCGGCGATGCCGGTGCTGCGGCCCCTGCACGCCGAGGCCGGGCTGGCCGCGCTCGTCGTGTCCACCTACCAGGCGGTGTCCGGCAGCGGGCTCGCCGGGGTGGCGGAGCTGCACGACCAGGCGACCAAGGTCGTCCAGAACGCGGACCGGCTGACCCATGACGGCGCGGCGGTGGAGTTCCCCGAGCCGTCGGTCTACGTGCGGCCGATCGCGTTCAACGTGCTGCCGATGGCCGGGTCGATCGTGGACGACGGGCTCGCCGAGACCGACGAGGAGCAGAAGCTCCGCAACGAGAGCCGCAAGATCCTGGACATCCCGGACCTGAAGGTCTCGGGGACGTGCGTCCGCGTCCCCGTTTTCACAGGCCATTCGCTGCAGGTGAACGCCCGTTTCGAGCGGCCCCTCAGCCCGGAGCGGGCGAGCGAGCTGCTGTCGGGCGCGCCCGGCGTCGTGCTGTCGGACGTCCCGACGCCGCTCCAGGCCGCTGGCCAGGACCCGACCTACGTGGGCCGCATCCGCCGCGACGAGACCGTCGACAACGGCCTCGCCCTGTTCTGCTCCGGCGACAACCTTCGCAAGGGGGCGGCGCTCAACACCGTCCAGATCGCCGAGCTCGTCGCCGCCGGATAGGCCGCGCCCGGCGTCAGCTCGCGCGGCGGCCGCGGATTTCCAGGGAGTCCAGCAGGGCGGCGGTGCTCTGGGCTATCTCCTCGACGGCCCGGTCGAACGCCTCGGCGTTGTGGGACGCGGGTGCCCGGAACCCGGAGATCTTGCGGACGTACTGGAGCGCTGCCGCCCTGACGTCCTGGTCGGTCACGTCGTCGGTGAACGGCGGTCGAAGAGTCTTGATACTGCGGCACATGCCCCCATTGTGACCCCTGGGCCCGACATCCCACTCCAGCGCCCGCGGCGCGGGCCCGGAG
>NZ_SMJX01000050.1 GCF_004348535.1 Actinomadura sp. KC216 | reverse complement strand
GCGTCCCCGAGGCGGGGCCGAGGGGCGGGACGTTCTCGCCGCGGTCGCGGGCCTGGAGGTGCTGCCTGATGACGCGCAGCGGCAGGTAGTGGTCGCGCTGCGCGGTGAGGACGAAGCGGAGCCGCTCCACGTCGGCGTCGGCGAACTTGCGGTAGCCGGACGGGCTGCGCTCCGGTTCGACCAGGCCCTCGGACTCCAGGAACCTGATCTTGGAGATGGTGATGTCGGGGAACTCGGGCCTGAGCAGTCCGAGGACGTCCCCGATCGTCATCAGGGACCGGGCTGGCTGCGCGTTCATGGCCCCTCCCATCGTCGCCGCGGCCTCGTTCTCCCCGGTCAGCCGTGCGCCGGGTTGATCAGGAACACCAGCCGGAACTTGCCGATCTGGACCTCGTCGCCGCCCGACAGGCCGGCCTGGTCGATCCGCTGCCGGTTGACGTAGGTGCCGTTGAGGCTGCCGACGTCGCGGACGGAGAACGCGGTGCCCTGGCGGGCGAACTCGGCGTGCCGGCGGGACACGGTGACATCGTCGAGGAAGATGTCGCTTGAGGGGTGCCGGCCCGCGGAGGTGCGGTCCTTGTCGAGCAGGAAGCGGCTGCCGGCGTTCGGGCCCCGCTTGACGACGAGGAGCGCGGTGCCCGGGGGCAGCGCCTCCATGGCCATCTGGTCGGGCCCGAGCGAGGGCTCCTCGGCGCCCGCGTCGGTGTCCAGCGCCTCGAACCCTCCGATGGAGATCGTGGACGTGGACTCGCCGGGCGATTCCCGGGGAGGCAGCGGGCTCCGGGTGAGCGGAGTTCCGCAGTTCGAGCAGAAGCGGGCATCATCCGGGTTGGCGTGACCGCACTGCGTGCAGTAGACGCTCGGCATCGATCGGCTCGGCCTCCTACCATCGGCGTGCCGCCCGCGCGCGTCCCGCCGGAACGGGAGCCGCCTGCGCCACGCGCATCCTTCAACCAACCCACGCCGGGGACCCGCCCCGACCACGGTCCAACCCACCGGCCGCTTACGGGACGGTCGCCGCAACTTACGCGGGTATTACCCGAGGGGTCAACTGGAACGGTGGGCCGGCTGGACCAAACTACATTCGCCATGATCGCAGGTCTACGCCGCCGCGCGGACGTCCCCGATCGCGACGCCCGAGCCCGGCGTCCGGTTTACCGCTTCCCCGATTCCCCTAGGGAGACCGTATCGCGTCGACGGCGATTTTCGCGCGTGGGGTGATCGAGACGTCGGCGCCGGCGCCCTGGAGGGTTTTGACCAGCCCGCCGGGGATGTTCAGCGCGGTCGTCATGGTGTGGGGGTCGCCGATGGCGAGGAACCGGTACGGCGGGGTGAGGGGCCGCCCGTCGGCCTGGACGCCGTTCCGGTCGTCGAGGAAGTAGGTGTCGACACCGGCGCGCACGTCGTTGACCTGGACGACCTCGGCGCCGGCGTCGCGGAGCTCCTGCAGCGCGTCGAGGAGGTTGATCGCCCGGACGCCGCGGCGCGGGTCGGTGATCAGCAGTTCGATGCCGGGGCCCTCGGCCGGGACGGTGCCCGCCAGGAGGCCATAGGTGGTCGCCCGCTTGCGCGCCTCCTCAAGGGCGGTTCCTCCCTCGGCGTCCCGTTCCAGCTGCGCCTTGGTGTCCTCCAGCTCGCGCAGGTCGCCGCGCAGGCGCTCGGATCGCTGGCCCAGATCGGACAGGACTCCGACGAGCTCGTCCTGCCGCGCGGTGGCGAACGTGGTGTCGCGCTCGTTCGATTGGATCTGCGCGACGACCGCGAATCCGAGGACCAGGCAGAGCAGGCCCCCGGCCAATTGGCCCATGCTGACTCGCGGCCTCAACAAATCGAGGAGACCACGGAGGCCGGGGGGCTGATCGTTCTTCCGCTCGCCGCCGGTCATGCGCCGAACAGCTTCCGCCGGATGCCGGCCGCGTTGGAGAAGATCCGGATGCCGAGGACGACCACGACGCCGGTCGACAGCTGCGAGCCGACGCCGAGCTTGTCGCCGAGGAAGACGATCAGCGCGGCGATGACGGTGTTGCTGACGAACGACACCACGAACACCTTCTCGTCGAAGATGCCCTCCAGCCGGGCCCTGATCCCGCCGAACATCGCGTCGAGCGCGGCGACGATCGCGATCGGCAGGTACGGCTCCAGCCAGAGCGGGACGTCCGGCTGGAGCAGCAGGCCCAGCGCCACGCCGATCACCAGCCCGATCAGCGCGATCAACGTCGGCCCCCGCGTTTCCGGGGGGCGACCCCCAGACCCCCGAGATGCCGGCCCGAAGATCCTCGCTTCGCTCCGGTCATCGGGCCCTGCCTTTCTGGTGGGCGACCCCCAGACCCCCGGGGTGGTCGGCCCGAAGATCCTCGCTTCGCTCCGGTCATCGGGCCTCCTCTCCGGCTCACCGGCCCGCCTCGCGGGCGTGGCGCAGCCGGACGGCGCCCGCGGCGGGCAGGCGCGCGCCGGCGGCGCGGCGCGTGTCGTATCTGATCTTGAAGCGTTCGGTCAGGGCCCGCAGCCGCCGGTCGGCGGCGGAGCCGGAGAACGCGTCCCGCAGGCGGCCGGGGTCGCCGAGCGCCGTGACCTCGTAGGGGCGGCCGAGCGGCCGGTAGTCGACCAGGATCGCCTCGCCGGCGGCGCGGATCGCCGTCGCCGCGGTGAGCCGCTGCCCGTTGACGCCGATGGCCGCGGCGCCCGCCGCCCAGAGCCCGTTCACCAGGACCTGGAGGTCCTGATCATAGACCCGGCCCCCGGTGTCGGCGGGCCGCCCTTCCGGGCCGTCACCGGGCGCGTCGTCCAGGGTGACGATCAGCGCCTCGCCGGTGGCGGGCTCCGCCGCGGCGGCCGCGGCCGCGGCGGCGAGGTGCCTGCGGGCGCGGCGGCCGTCCTCGCTGCGGGCGAGCGCGGCGGCCCGGCGGCGCTCGGTTTCGGCCCGGAGCCGGTCGAGGCGGCGCTGGAGGCCGTCGGTCTCGGCGGTGCGGGCGTTGATCTCGCCCACGAGCCGGGAGCGCTCCTGCGCGGCCACGGGCTCGCCGCGCCGGACCTCCGCCCCCGCGACGGCGATCAGCGTCCCGGCGAGGACGAGGACGAGCAGGACGCCGCCGCCGCGCAGCCGTCCCCCGGCCGGGCCGGATTCGCCGGCGGCGGCGCGGCGTGCCGCGGCCTCCGCGTAGCCGTGATCGAGGAGCTTGCCGCTGAACAGGTCGGCGAGGAGCGACATGGACGCGTCGGGCCGCCGCTCGCCGGGCGGGCCGGTGCCGTCCTCTCGTTGTGCGATCACCCGGCCATCATGGCAAGGACGTGGCGTTCCGGCGTGGCAGCGTGATCGTGAACACGGCGCCGCCGCCCGGGGCGTCCGCGGCGGACGCTCGGCCGCCGTGGGCCTCGGCGACGGCCGCGACGATCGACAGGCCGAGGCCGGAGCCGCCGCGGTCGCGGGATCTCGACTGGTCGGTCCGGTAGAAGCGCTCGAACACGCGGGCGCGGTCGCCGGCCGGGATTCCGGGGCCCTCGTCTGCGACTTCCAGGACCGCCTCCCCGTCGCGTTCGGACACGCGGACGGTCGCGGCCGTCCCGGCGGGCGTGTGGCGCCGGACGTTCGCCAGCAGGTTGTCCAGGACCTGGCGGAGCCGTCCGGCGTCGCCGGTGACGACGACCGGGCCGTCCCCTTCCAGGGCGAGCGGGCGGTCCGGCTCGACGACGGCGGCGTCGGCGACCGCGTCGGCGGCGAGGGCGGCCAGGTCGACGGGCTCGCGCTCCAGGGGGCGGCCCTGGTCCAGCCGGGCGAGCAGGAGCATCTCGTCGACGAGGCGGCCCATCCGCTCGGCCTCCGACTCGATGCGGCGCATCGCCTTGGCGAGGTCCTCGGGCCGGTCCGCGGCGCCGCGGCGGAACAGCTCGGCGTAGCCGCGGACGGTCGCGACCGGGGTGCGCAGCTCGTGGGAGGCGTCGGCGACGAAGCGGCGCAGCCGGTCCCGGGACGCCTCCCGCTCCCGGAACGACGCCTCGATCTGCGCGAGCATGCCGTTCAGCGCCTCGGCGAGCCGTCCCACCTCGGTCTTCGGGCCGTGCACGGCGAGCCGGCGGCCGAGGTCGCCGTCGCCGATCCGCGCGGCGGTCGCGGCGATCTCCTCCAGCGGGCGGGTGGCGCGGCGGACGGCCCGCCACACCAGCAGCCCGACGCCGACGAGCACCACGAGCGTGACGCTGATCTGGGTGCCGAGGGTGCGGCCGAAGAACTCGTCCTGCTCGGTGGTGCGCATGGCCGTGACGAGGTAGTGCCGCCCGCCGGGGACCCAGGCGGTGCGGACCAGCCAGTCGGGCCCCTCGCGCCCGAACAGGCCGTCGTCCTCGCCCTTGCCGGGGCGGGGCCCGGCCTCGGTGCGGACGTACCGCTCCCCGTCGGGGTTGCCGCCGGTCGCCTTGCCGGGGCGCACGTCGTCCGGGAGCGGCGGCTCGCCGACGAACGAGACGGTCTCCACCACCGTGCCGTCGGCGCGGCGGACCTGGAGGAACAGCGGCAGGCCGCCGCCGTCGCCGGCCGCGCGCCACAGCCGGTCCAGGTCGGAGGTCGCCTCCGAGAGCCGCGACCACGAGCCGCCCGGGCCGCTCTCGGCGAACAGCGCGGCGGCCTCGCGCCCGACGGCGGTCATCCGCTGGTGCTCGCTGTCGTTCTTCCAGTCGTTCAGCGCGGCGAAGCTCGACGCGCCGGCGGTCAGCAGGCCGAGCGCCAGCAGCGCGAGCTGGGTCAGCACGATCCGCCTGCGCAGCGACATCAGCCCTCCCGGGGCATGCGGAGGATGTACCCGACGCGCGGGACGGTGTGGATCAGGCGCGGGTCGCGGTCGTCGAGCTTGCGGCGCAGGTAGCTGACGTAGGTCTGGACGACGCCGTCGCCGCCGCCGAAGTCGTACTGCCACACGTGGTCGAGGATCTGCCGCTTGGTCAGCACACGCCCGGCGTTGAGGAGCAGGTAGCGCAGCAGCTTGAACTCGGTGGGCGTGAGGTCGACCAGGACGCCGCCGCGCCGCACCTCGTAGGTGTCCTCGTCGAGCTCCAGGTCGGCGAACGACAGCCGGGCCCGGTCCCGCCCGGCGGGCCTCGTGCGGCGCAGCACGGCGCGGATCCGGGCGATCAGCTCCTCCAGGCTGAACGGCTTGGTGACGTAGTCGTCGCCGCCGACCGTCAGGCCCTTGATCTTGTCCTCGGTGGCGTCGCGGGCGGTGAGGAACACGACGGGGGCCTGGCAGCCGTCGCGGCGGAGCCGGGCGCAGGCGTCCAGGCCCGAGCCGTCCGGGAGCATCACGTCCAGGACGATCAGGTCGGGGCCGAAGCGCGGGATGCTCGCCAGCGCCTCCGCGCCCGACCCGGCCACGGCCGTCTCGAAGCCCTCGTAGCGCAGCGCGGTCGCGACGAGGTCGGCGAGGTAGGCCTCGTCGTCCACGACGAGGATCTTGGTGGGCGTCACGGGGCCAGTCTCGCGGGTGGCCGCGTCCGGGCGCACTGCGGGCGTCCTGTGGGACGTCTTAGAGATCCCTGTGAGGCCGGTTCAAGTCGGGTTTCACAGGGATCCCCAAGGGCGTTCACACGGCGCCGGAAGAGCGGGCCGCTGCAGTTGTGCGCATGGACAGATTCTCCGATTTCGTGCTCCGGCACCGGCTGCTGATCGGCCTGGTGTGGCTGGCCGCCGCGTGCGCGGGCGCCTTCGCCGTCACGCAGGTGCCCGACCGGCTCACCGAGGACTTCGCGCCGCCCGGCTCGGCGGCGCGGGACGCCAACGCGGCGATCCTCCGCGCCTACGGGACGGGCGGTGACGAGAAGCCCGAGGTCCCGGTCGTCACGCTGCCCGCCGGGACGACCGCGGACTCCCCCGGCGTCCGCGACGCGCTGACGAAGGCGTTCGCGGCGGGCGGTGAGCGGCTCGGCGCCCGCGTCGTGTCGTACGGGACCACGGGCGACGCCCGCTTCACCGCCGGCGGCGGCCGGGTCGTCTACGGCCTCGTGTACCCGCACGTCGAGCCGGGGGCCAGCGAGATCGACGACGGGCCCGAACCGGCCGGGCCGCTCGCCGAGGCGATGCGGCCGCACCTGCCCGCCGGGGCCGAGGTGCGCGTGACGAGCATGGACGGGCTCGCGGACGAGGCGGGCAGCGAGGGGCCGAGCGTCCTCACCGAGACGCTCATCGGCGGGCTCGGGGCCCTGGTCGTCCTCGCGTTCGTGTTCGGGTCGGTGCTGGCGATCGTGCCGCTGGTGATCGCGACCGTGTCGATCCTCACCTCGTTCCTGCTCGTCTACGGGATCACGGGCGTCACCGACGTGAACTTCATGGTGCAGTTCGTCGTCGCGCTGATCGGGCTCGGTGTCGCCGTCGACTACTCGCTGCTGCTGGTGACGCGGTGGCGGGAGGAGCGGGCGCGCGGCCTGTCCGCCGACGAGGCGACCCGGCGCGCGATGGCCACGGCCGGGCACGCGGTGGTGTTCAGCGCCGCCGCCGTCGGGATCGGGCTCGTCGCGATGCTGGTGATGCCGGTCGAGTTCATGCGCAGCGTGGCGTACGGCGGGGTGATCATCCCGGGGGTGAGCGCGCTGGCGACGCTGACGCTGCTGCCGGTCGTCCTCGCCACGATGGGGCCCGCGCTCGACCGGGTCGCGCTGCCGTGGCGCAGCGACGGGTCCCGCGCGGGACGTGCCTGGACGGCGTGGGCGCGGCGGATCGTCCGGTTCCGGATCCCGGCGGCGCTGGCCGCGCTGGCCGTCCTCGGCGGGCTCGCGTTCGCCGCGCTGGGGATGAACCTCGGCGAGCCCCACAGTGGCGCTCTGGCGAAGTCGGGCCCCGCCTACGAGGGCCTGGCGGAGCTGCGCGGGGCGGGGGTGCCGACCGGTGTCCTGACGCCGGTGGACGTGCTGCTGCCGCCGGGCGCGGATCCCGCGGCGGCCGCGTCCGAGCTCCGGGGGCTGCGGGGCGTGCACGCGGTCGCGGCGCCGGACGGCGATATGTGGCGGCGGGACGGTACCGCGCTGATCACCGTCGTGCCCGCCGACGAGGGCGGGACGGACGCGGGCAAGGACCTCGTCAAGGCCGTCCGCGACGCGGTGCCGCCGGGCGCGCAGGTCGGCGGGGAGGCCGCGAACGACATCGACTTCGCGAACAAGGTGTACGGGACGTTCCCCTACATGCTGGGGCTCATCTGCCTGCTGACGTTCGTCCTGCTGGCCCGCGCGTTCCGGTCGCTGCTGCTGGCGCTGAAGGCGGTGCTGCTGAACCTGCTGTCGCTGGCCGCCGTCCTCGGCGCGATCGTGCTGGTGTGGCAGCAGGGCCACGGCAGCGACCTGTTCTGGGGCATCTCCGCGACCGGCTCGATCGCCGCGTTCGTCCCGGCGATGGTGTTCGCGTTCCTGTACGGGCTGTCGATGGACTACGAGGTGTTCATCCTGGCCCGGCTCCGGGAGGAGTACGACCGGACCGGCTCCACCGAGGCCGCCGTCGTCGAGGGCCTCGGCCGGACCGGGCGGCTCGTGACCAGCGCGGCGCTGATCCTGTTCCTGGCGTTCGCCTCGCTCGCCGCCGCGCCGATCGTCGAGGTGAAGATCTTCGCTACCGGGCTCGGGCTCGGGATCCTGCTGGACGCGACCGTGGTGCGGGCGCTGCTCGTCCCGGCGGCGGTGTCGCTGTTCGGGCGGTGGAACTGGTGGCTGCCGGGGTGGGCGGCCCGGGTGCTGCGCGTCCGGCCCTCGCCGCTTCCCGCGCGCGAGGCCGAGGAGCGCGTCCCGATCCCCGTCTGACCCGCCCAGCGCCCGTCGCCGCCCGCCCGTTGCCGCTGACCGTCCCGCGGGGGCGGGCGGTCAGTGGGCGGCGGTGCGGGTCAGCCCGAGCTGGACCGCGATCCCCGCGAGCGCCGTGCCCATCAGGTAGCGCTGGGCCCGCTGCCAGCCGGGCCGCCGGGCCAGGAACACCGCGATGCCGCCGGCGCCGAGCACGATGAGGGCGTTGACGGTGAGCGCGATGGTGATCTGGGTGATGCTGAGCAGAATGATCTGGACGGCGACGTTCCCGCGCTCCGGGTCGGCGAACTGCGGCAGCAGCGACACGTACAGGATCGCGATCTTCGGGTTGAGCAGGTTGGTGACCAGGCCCATGGCGAACAGGCGGCGCGGCGGGTCGGCGGGCAGGTCCTTCACGGCGAACGGCGTGGTGCCGCCCGGCCGCACCGCCTGCCAGGCGAGCCACAGCAGGTACGCCGCGCCCGCGACCTTGATCGCGGTGTAGACCTCCGGGACGAGCGTGAACACGGTGGCGATGCCCGCGGTCACGGCGGCGACGTAGACGAGGAACCCGGCGGCGACCCCGGCGAGCGAGATCATCCCGGCGCGGCGGCCCTGCGTCACCGACCGCGACACCAGGTAGATCATGTTGGGTCCCGGGGTGAGCACGAGCCCGAGGGCGAAGATCGCGATGGCCGCCACGGCGCTGGACGAGATCATTGCACTCCTGACATCTCGATGTGATCCGATGCTAGATGTCCGATCAATCTCAGTGCAATAATTACATTGATCTCAGTGCAATCGGAGGTGCGGCGGGATGGAGGACTACCGGCGGGTCGCGGACGCGGTGGCCGCCGACATCGCGGCGGGGCGGCTGCGTCCGGGCGACCGGCTGCCGCCGCAGCGCGCCTTCGCGCGGGAGCGCGGCATCGCGGCCTCGACGGCGAGCCGCGTGTACCGGGAGCTCGGGCGGCGCGGGCTCGTGGTCGGCGAGGTGGGCCGCGGGACGTTCGTCCGGGCGGCGGAGCGCGCGGCCGTCCCGGCGCTGGCCGAGCCCGCGGACGCCCGAGTCGACCTGGAGCTCAGCTATCCCGTGATGCCCGGACAGGCGGCGTTGCTGGCGGCCGGGATGGAGCGGCTGCTGCGCCCGGACGTCCTCGGCGCGGCGCTCGGGCCCACCGGCGTCGCGGGCACGCCCGCGGCCCGCGAGTCGGCGGCGGAGCTGCTCGCCGCGCCCGGATGGCGGCCCGACCCGTCCGGCGTCCTGTTCGCCGGGAACGGGCGGCAGGCGATCGCGGGCACCGTGGCCGCGCTCGTGCCGCCGGGCGGGCGGCTCGCGGTCGAGGCGCTGACCTATCCGGTGATCAAGGGGATCGCGGCGCGGCTCGGCGTGACGCTCGTCCCGGTCGCGTCCGACGGGCACGGGCTGATCCCGGACACCCTCGCCGACGCCCACCGCGCCGCCCCGCTCGGCGCCGTGTACGTCCAGCCCACCCTGCACAACCCGTACGGGACGACGATGCCGCGGGGACGCCGCGCCGAGCTGGCCGAGACCCTGGAACGGCTCGGCCTCCCCGCGATCGAGGACCGCGTGTGGGCGTTCCTCAGCGAGGACGCTCCCGCGCCGCTGGCGTCCTTCGCAGCGCGGCACACGGTCGTGGTCGACAGCCTCTCCAAGCGCCTCGCGCCGGGCCTGAGCGTCGGGTTCGCCGTCCCGCCGCCCGCGCTGGCCGGGCGCGTCGCCGCCGCCCTGCGCTCCGGCGCGTGGGCGCCGACCGGGTTCGCGCTCGCGGCGGCGTCCGGCTGGATCGCCGACGGCACCGTCGCGTCGGTGACCCGCGCCAAGCGCGCGGACGCCGCGTCCCGCAGCCGCATCGCCGCCGGCCGCCTGCCCGGTGCCGGGACCGGCCCGGTCTCCTATTTCCGCTGGTGGGAGCTGCCGTCCCCGTGGCGCGCCGACACGTTCGTGGCCGCGGCGGCGCGGCACGGGATCGCCGTCACGCCCGCCGCCGCCTTCGCCGCCGGGACGGCCGCCGCGCCGCGCGCCGTCCGCGTCGGCCTCGCGTCGCCGCCCCCGGAGACCCTCGCGCGGGCGCTCGACGTCCTCGCCGGGATCGCGGCCGGATCGCCCGAGGACACGCCCGTCGACTGACCGTCCTCCAGCCCCCGCCCACCACCATCCGACGGACGAGCTCCGCTCGACGCCCACTTCTGGCCCCCGACGGGTGAGGCAGGAGTGTCTGGACTGGCGGGGTGTGGTCGTTCATCGTGGCTTTGGGTGCGATGCCCGGCACGGCGGACGCGAGGGGCGCGAGCCCAGGCGGGAGCCAGGCGGATGATCGAGGTACGGGGGGTCGGGCAGCGCGCGGGCGGAGGGCGCCGCACGCTGCGGGACGTGTCGCTGACGATCGGCTCGGGCGAGCTGGTGGCGATCATCGGGGGCAGCGGGGCGGGCAAGACGACGCTGCTCGACGCCATCGCCGGGGTGCGGCCTCCGGCCGAAGGGGAGGTCTCCTTCAACGGTGGCGCCGGGGCGTTCGGGTACGTGCCGCAGGACGACATCGTCCATCTGGAGATGCCGCTGCGCCGGACGCTGCGGTACGCGGCGGGGCTGCGGCTGCCGGCCGGGACGCCGCCGGAGCTGGCCGAGCGGGCCGTGGACGCCGTCCTGAAGGCGCTCGCGCTCACCGGACGCGCCGGGCAGCGGGTCGGGTCGCTCAGCGGCGGCGAGCGCAAGCGCGCCAGCATCGCGGTCGAGCTGCTGACGCGCCCCCGCGTGTTCTTCCTCGACGAGCCGACGTCCGGGCTCGACCCGGCCACGGCGGCCGATCTGATGCGGCTGCTGCGCGGCCTGGCCGATGCGGGAACGACGGTCGTCCTCACGACGCACCATCCGCCGGACGTCGCGGTGTGCGACCGGGTGGCCGTCCTGGCGCGGGACGGCAGGCTCGCGTTCTACGGCGCGCCCGACGAGGCGCGGGAGGAGTTCCGCGTCACGGGGATCGAGGACATCTACCTGCGGCTCGCCGAGGCGGAGCCGCACGAGTGGGAGGGACGGTTCGGCGCGGGCCCCGTGCCGGTGGCGGGCCCGGGCGTGGGGGCGTTCCGGCAGTGGGCGCTGCTGGCCCGGCGGAACCTCGACCTGCTGTCGCGGAACCGGCTCACGCTCGCCGTGCTGGCGGGCTCGCCGGTCATGGTGCTGGCGATGTTCGCGGTGCTGTTCCGTCCCGGCGCGTTCTCGCCGGAGTCGCCGAGCCCCGGCGCGACGGTGATGATCCTGTTCTGGATCGCGTTCGGCGGGTTCTTCTTCGGGCTGACGTACGGGCTGCTGCAGATATGCACGGAGCTGCCCGTCGTGCGGCGCGAGCGGCTGACGGGGCTGCGGGTCGGGCCCTACGTGCTGGCGAAGGCGGCGGTGCTCCTGCCGCTCCTGGCCGGTGTGGACGCGCTGATGCTCGGCGTCCTTCGCGCCCTGGACAGGCTCCCCGCGATGGGCTGGGGCACGTACGCGGAGCTGTTCGTCACGCTGCTGCTGTGCTCGCTGGCCGCGCTGGCGCTGGGTCTGCTGGTGTCGGCGGCGGTCACCGATCCGGCGCAGGCGACGATGGCGCTGCCGATGCTGTGCTTCCCGCAGGTGCTGTTCGTGGGCGCGATCCTGCCCGTCCCGGTGATGGCGGCTCCGGGGCGGTGGCTCAGCTACGCGATGTCGAACCGGTGGGCGTTCGAGGGGCTCGGGCACAGCCTCGGCGTGGAGCGGCTGTGGGGGTCCGGGCGGTCGCCGCTGGGGCCGCCGCTGCTCGCCTCGTACGGCGACACGTTCGCGCGGGCGGTCGCGGTCGACTGGGCGGTGCTGGCGGGGTTCACGGCGGCGTTCCTGGCGGGGACGTGCCTGGTCCTCGCCCGGCGAACCTGACGAACGCCCAGTTACCCAACAAACACGGAGTGACGGGCCAATTACGGCCAGAATCCCCCCTTGTCATTGATCCGCCGATTTTGGACCGTTCTGTTAAGGGTGTTGCTTCATGTAAGCGGGGATGCGCTGTGAGCACCTCATCCGATTTCTCCGGTGTGATGTCCGGCTACGCGGACACCCGGCGCCTCGACGACCTCCGCGCGACCGAGTACCCCCATCTGGACGAGGACGGGCAGACCTACCTCGACTACAGCGGGTCGGGTGTGGCCGCCGCCGCCCAGCTCCGGGCGCATGTGGAGCGGCTGTCCGGCCGCTGCTTCGGCAACCCGCATTCGGAGAACCCGGCGTCCAGGGCGTCCACGGTCCTGGTCGAGCGGGCGCGGGAGCGGATCCTGGCGTTCTTCAACGCCTCCCCCGACGAGTACGCGGTGGTGTTCACGGCGAACGCGAGCGCCGCGTGCCGGCTGGTCGGCGAGGCGTACCCGTTCGGGCGCGGCGCCCGGCTCGTCCTGACGGGCGACAACCACAACTCCGTGAACGGGCTCCGGGAGTTCGCGCGGGCGCGCGGCGCCGAGACCGTGCACGTTCCCGTCCGCGGGCCCGAGCTGCGCGTCACGGGCGAGGAGGTCGGCGCGGCGCTCGCGGACGGCCGGGGCCTGCTGGCCTTCCCGGCGCAGAGCAACTTCACCGGCGTCCAGCACCCGCTCGCCTGGATCGACCAGGCCCACGCGCACGGCTACGACGTGCTGCTGGACGCGGCGGGATTCGTCCCCGCGAACCGCCTCGACCTGAGCCGGACGCGGCCCGACTTCGTCCCCGTGAGCTGGTACAAGGTGTTCGGGTACCCGACCGGCGTCGGCTGCCTGGTCGCGCGGCGCGAGGCCCTGGCGCGGCTGCGGCGGCCGTGGTTCGCGGGCGGGACGATCCAGGCGGTCAGCGCGCTCGGCGGCTGGCACGTCCTCGCGCCCGACGAGACCGCGTTCGAGGACGGCACCCTCAACTTCCTGTCCATCCCGGACGTGGAGTTCGGCGTCGGCTGGGTCGACGGCATCGGCATGGACCTGATCCACCTCCGCGTGACGTGCCTGACGGCCCTGCTCCTGCGGAGGCTCACGGACCTGCGGCACTCCGACGGCTCGCCCCTGGTCAGGCTCTACGGGCCGGACGGCACGGACCGGCGCGGCGGCACGGTCGCGTTCAACGTCCTCGACGCGCGGGGCCGGATCGTGGACGAGCGGACCGTCGCCCGCGACTCCGCCGCCGCGGGCATCGCCGTCCGGACGGGCTGCTTCTGCAATCCCGGCGCCGGGGAGGGCGCGTTCGGGATCTCCGAGCGGGCGCTGCGGCTCGCCGCGCACCTGCGGACGCGGACGCTGGACGACTACCTGGACGTGCTCGGCCTGCCCAGCGGCGGCGCCGTCCGCGCGTCCCTCGGCCTGGTCTCCAACATCGCGGACGTGGAGCGCCTCATCGGCTTCCTCGCCGCCGCCTACCGCGACCGGGCACCGGACACCACGGGCCTCAAGCCCCGCGAACGCTGCTGAGCCGTGATCACGTCCCCGCGCGCTCCACGACGACGGCCCATTCCTCCAGGAGCGCCTGGGCGGCGTCGGTGTCCGGGCCTTCGGCCCACACGTGGGTGACGGCCTCCGCCGGGTCGGGCAGGACGAGGACCCAGCGGCCGTCGTCCTCGACCACGCGGACGCCGTCGGTGGTGTCGACCGTGCGGCCCCCGGCGGCCTCCACGACGTGCCGCATCACGCCGCCCTTCGCGGCCCACGGCGTCGGGACGGAGCGGCGCAGCAGGTGCGCGTCCGGGATGCGGCGGTCGATCTGCGACAGCGTCAGGCGCGTCCGGGCCACCAGCCCGACGAGGCGGACGAACGCCGCGATCCCGTCCACGGTGCCGCTGAACTCCGGCATGAGGAACCCGCCGCGGCCGTCCCCGGCGAAGATCACGCCGCGCTGCGCGGCGGCCTTGGTCAGCACGTCCTGGGACGTGGACGTCCACTCGACCTCGACGCCGTGGAACCGGCACACCTGCTCGGCGACCCGCGTCGTCGTGACCGGCAGCGCCACCCGGGCCGGCTCGCCATGGCGCTCCCGGTGCGCGCCCCGCTCAGCCGCGACCAGATCCAGCATGACGAGCAGCGCCCGGTCGTCGCCGACCAGCTCGCCGTTCTCGTCCACCAGTGAGATCCGCTCCCCGACCGGGTCGAACCGGACGCCGAACGCGGCCCGCGACGAGGACACCAGGTCGCCGAGCCGCTCCAGGTCGCGCATCCGCTCGGCGAGCGTCTCGGTCGGGTTCGCCTCGTCCAGCCCGGCGTTGCGGGTGAGGACCTCCACGCCGACCTTGCCGAGCAGGCTCGGCAGGACCAGCGACGCGACACCGCCCGCGCAGTCCAGGACGATCTTCAGCCCGGCCTCCCGCACCCCGCTGATGTCGACGCGCCGCAGCAGGTCGCGGGTGTAGGTCTCGACGACGCGCGGCGGGTAGGTCAGCTCGGCGATCTCGCCGGGGAACGCGCGCCGGTACTCCTGCCGCCCGAACACGCGCTCCAGCTTGCGCTGCGCGTTCTGCGACAGGTCGGCGCCGCCCGGGTCGAGGAAGAGGATGTCGACGCCCTGCGGGTCGCCGAGCGTGGTGCGGACGTAGATGCCGCCGACGGCGTCCTGGCGGCCGGTCTCGAACCGCGCGACGGTCAGCGGCGTCGCCTCCAGGTCGTGGACGTTGATCGCGCTCGCGGTCAGCGCGCTGTTCACGGCGCGCTTGAGGGTGCGGGCGGCGCGGGAGACGTCGCGTCCGGTGACGACGGTCGTGCCCTTCTTCAGCGTCGTCGCGTAGGCGCTGGCGAGCCGCACCGCCAGCTCGGGCGTGATCTCGACGTTGACCAGCCCGGACACGCCGCGCGGCCCGAACAGGTTGCGCTGCCCCCGCGACTCCCAGATCACGCTGGTGTTGACGACCGCGCCCGCCTCGATCGTCTTGAACGGGTAGACCTTCACGCCCGACGAGACGTACGCCTCCGCCTCGATCACGCACTCGTCGCCGATGACCGCGCCCTCCTCGACGCGGGCGCCCGCCATGATGTCGGTGTTCTTGCCGACCACGCAGCCGCGCAGGTTCGTGGCCGGCGCGACGAACACGTTGTCGTGGACGATCGCGCGGTGCAGGAACGCGCCCTCCTTCACGACCACGTTGCTGCCGAGGACGGTGTACTCCCGCAGCTCGACGCCCGCCTCGACCTTGGCGTAGTCGCCGATGTAGAGCGGGCCCTTCAGGACGGCCTCCGCGTCCACCTCCGCGCCCTCGGCGACCCACACGCCCGGCGACACCTCGAACCCGTCCAGGTCGATGCCGACCTGCCCGGACAGCATGTCGGCCTGCGCCTTGAGGTAGCTCTCGTGGGTGCCGACGTCCTCCCAGTAGCAGTCGGCGACGTACCCGAACAGCGGCGCGCCGTCGGCGAGCAGCGCGGGGAACACGTCCCCGGACCAGTCGACCGGCTCCCCCGCCGCGACGTGCTCCAGGACCTCCGGCTCCATCACGTAGATGCCGGTGTTGACGGTGTCGGAGAACACCTGGCCCCACGTCGGCTTCTCCAGGAACCGCTGCACGCGGCCCGCGTCGTCCACGATGATGATCCCGAACTCCAGCGGGTTCGGGACGCGCTTCAGACCGATCGTGACGAGCGCGCCGTTGCGCTCGTGGAACCGCACCATGTCCGTCAGATCGATGTCGGTCAGCGCGTCCCCGGAGATCACCAGGAAGCGGCCGTCGCGCAACGCCTCCTCGGCGTTCTTGACGCTGCCGGCGGTGCCGAGCGGGATCTCCTCCGTCGCGTAGCTCAGCGACATGCCGAGCTCCTCGCCGTCGCCGAAGTAGTTGCGGATCAGCGCGGCCAGGAACTGCACGGTGACGACGGTCTCGCTGAACCCGTGCCGCTTCAGCAGCCGCAGCACGTGCTCCATGATCGGGCGGTTGACGAGCGGGAGCAGCGGCTTCGGCTGGTTGGCGGTCATCGGGCGCAGCCGCGTCCCCTCGCCGCCCGCCATCACGACCGCCTTCACCGGGCGGCCTCCCGGCCGGTCTCCCGCCCCGCCACCACGAGCTGCCTCGTCTGCTCCCAGTACAGGACGGCCGCCCACCAGTACAGGCCCGCGCCCCAGATGGCGAACGACCAGCCGACCACCTTCGCCGCCGTCGCCGCCGCGCCGTCATGGTCGCCGAGCAGCAGCAGCGGGAACGCGTACAGCAGGCAGAGCGTCCCGGCCTTGCCGATGAAGTGGACGGGCAGCGTCCCGCTGTACCCGAGCCGCCGGACGATCGGCGCGATCGGCACGATCGCCAGCTCGCGGGCGACGAGCAGCACCACCAGCCACAGCGGGATGATGTCGCGGATCGTGAGCCCGACGAGCGTCGCGAGGATGTAGAGCCGGTCGGCGGCCGGGTCGAGGACGGTCCCGAGCTTGCTGGTCTGGTTCAGGATCCGCGCGAGCTTGCCGTCCAGCCAGTCCGACAGCCCCGCGAACACCAGCAGGCCGAGCGCCCACCAGTCCGCCTCGATCAGCACGAGCCACAGGAACAGCGGGACGCCGACCAGCCGCGCCAGGCTGAGGCTGTTGGGAACTGTGAAGATCCGGTCCTGCGGGGCCTCTTGCTGTGTGCTCACCGACGCGTTCGCCTCCCCTGGTCCCTTGATCCTGACCCTACCGGTAAGGATTTTGAAAGCCCTTCATGGCGGTCCGGTGCAAACAAAGGGCGTCCCGGGCGCGTCTTCCTCTGAGGAAAGATCGATCTCTCCGGACGCCCCGCTCGGCCGGGGCCACCCCAGAAAGGGTGTCGTGTTGGGCCCCCTACAGGCTGACGATCCGCGCGCTGTGGGCGGATACGTGCTGTCCGCGCGGCTGGGCGGCGGCGGCATGGGCCAGGTGTATCTCGGCCGCTCCCCCGGCGGGCGGCCGGTGGCGGTGAAGCTCGTGCGCCCCGAGTACGGCGACGACCCGCTGTTCCGGCGCCGGTTCGCGGCCGAGGTGGAGGCGGCCCGCCGGGTCGGCGGGTTCTTCACCGCGCAGGTCGTCGATGCCGACCCGGACGCGGACCGGCCGTGGCTCGTCACCGCCTACGTGCCGGGCCCCTCGCTGCAGGCGGCCGTGGACGAGCAGGGGCCGCTGCCCGTCCGCGCGGTGCGCGTCCTCGGGGCGGGGCTCGCGGAGGGGCTGACCGCCGTCCACGCCTGCGGGCTGGTGCACCGCGACCTCAAGCCCGGCAACGTGATCCTGGCCCCGGACGGGCCGCGGGTGATCGACTTCGGGATCGTCCGGGCGATGGAGGGCGCGTCCGGCACCGCCACCGGCGCGATCACCGGGACGGTCGCGTACATGTCGCCCGAGCAGGCCCGCGGCGACCGGGACATCGGTCCCGCCGCGGACGTGTTCGCCCTCGGCTCGGTGCTGGCGTTCGCGTCCACCGGCTCCGCCCCGTTCGGCCATGGCCAGGCGCACACGGTGCTGTACCGCATCGTCCGGGAGGAGCCCGATCTCGACGGGGTTCCCGCCGAGCTGCGCGGCCTGGTCGCGGCGTGCCTGGCCAAGGACCCCGCGGACCGTCCCGCCCTGGCGGAGGTGCTGGAGCGCTGTGCGGGCGCGGCGGGCGACGGCTGGCTGCCGCCCGCCGTCCTCGCCATGGCCACCGCGATGGCCCCGGGAGGCGGCGCCGCGCAGCCGACCGAGTTCGACACGCCCGCCCCTCCCGCGGAGGCTCTCGTGCCGCCCGGCGGCCTGCCGCCCGCGGGGCCTCCTCCGCCCGTTACTCCCGGGCATAACGCGCTGACCGCTCCCGGGCATCACGCGGTGACCGCTCCCGCGCCACCGCCGCCGCGACGGCGGCCCGGATCGCGGGCCAGGTGGATTCTCGGCGGTATCGCGTTCTTCGCCGGCGTGGCGCTGCTGGCGGCCGGGGTCGTCCTGGCGCTGACCCGGGGCGGTGACGAGGGGCCGGGCAGGTCGTCCGCGTCGCCGTCCGCGTCCCCGCCGAAGCAGCCGGTCTCGGCGGTGACAGGGCGGATCGGCGACCCGCGGGCCGGGTTCTCCTACGCCCGCCTGGGCGCGCCGTGGGTGGCGGCCGGAGGGGCCTGGACGAGGCCGGGCATGTTCACCAGCGGCCAGATCTCTCCGCTGCGGCAGCGCAACGGCGACTCGACCTTCAACGCGACCTCCCTGGCCGGGCTGCCCAGGGCCGACGAGAGCCGCGGCTACACCGGGCCCCAGGACCTCGGCGCCGTCGCGGCCCGTGTGAAGGCCCGCGTCATCGACGAGCTGTTCACCGCCCAGCACGTCGAGACGACGCTCAAGTCCGGTCCCGTCGACGTGGGCGGCGGGGGCAAGGCCTGGCTGGAGAAGGTGCGTTTCGACTTCCCGCAGGCCAAGGCCAACGGCTGGCCGGTCACCGGCGACACGATGGCGCTTCTGATCGTCGACCGGAACCGGGGGGACGGCCGCCCGCCGGGGCTGCTGCTGGTGTCCGTCCCGAGCGCCTTCGCCGCCCAGGGAGACATGGACCAGATCCTCGCGTCCGTCAGCGTCCCCTGAGCTGGGGACCGGCTACTGCGGGGAGACGACGTCCGCGACCGGGAGGACGGCGGTGACGACGAAGCCGCCGCCGTCGCCGGGGCCCGCGTCCAGCGTCCCGCCGACGCTGCGCGCCCGCTCGATCATGCCGAGGATCCCGAAGCCGCCCGGCGTCCCGCCGGAGGGGCCCGTCCCGTCGTCGGCGACCCGGACGACGAGCCCGCCGTCGCCGTCCCGGGACAGGGTGACCGTGACGCGCTCCGCCGCCGCGTGCTTGACGACGTTGGTCAGCGCCTCCTGGACGATCCGGTACGCCGCGACGCCGACCTCCGGCGGCAGCGGGCCCACGTCCGCGTCGTCGAGGCCGACCTCAATCCCGGCGGCGCGCGCGGCCTGCGCGAGGTCGGCGATCCCGTGCGGGCCGGGCAGCGCCCCGGCCGTCCCGGACGGCCCGACGTCGGTTCCGCGCAGGACCTGCAGGGTGCCGCGCAGCTCCGTCCGGGCGTCCCGGCAGGTGTCGGCGATCGCCGTCAGCGCGTCCGCCAGCTCCGCCCGGTCGACCGGGCGGTCCCCGCGGACGAGATGCGCCGCCGCCCCCGCCTGGACGCCGATGAGCGTGATGCTGTGCGCGAGGAGGTCGTGCAGGTCGCGGGCGATCCGCAACCGCTCCTCGGCGACACGGCGCCGCGCCTCCTCCTCGCGCGTCCGCTCCGCCCGCTCGGCCCGCTCGGTGATCGTCGCGAGCCGCGCCCGGTGCACCCGCCACACCTGGATGGCGATCACGATCGAGACCACGGCCTCGATGACCGCGATCTGCTCCAGGAGGGACTTGCCGCCCGCCTGCATCCGCATCGCGCTCACGCACATGAACAGCGCGAGGCCCGCCACGGTGAGCATGCCCCGCGCCCGCCGCCCGAGCACCGCGTACGCGAACAGCGCGACCACTTCGGCGGGCACCAGCGCGTGATGCTGATACTGGGCCAGGTGGTACGGCAGCGCCAGCATCAGCAGCGCCACGAGCCCCGGCGTCGGCCAGCGCCTGATCAGCGCGAGCGGGGCGTGCGCGGCGACGAGCAGGAGCGTCCCGGCCGCGTCCAGGTCCCGGACGCCGGGCCACATCACCGCGACCGCGACGGCGACGCACGCCAGCAGGGTCGCGAGCAGGGCGTCGCTCGCCGTCACGCCTGCTCTCGGCACCGTCACCACGCATCCATCTTCCCGGACCCTTCCGGCGTCCGCGCACCGGCCCCGTCCCGCCGGTGCGGGCCGGCGGGTTTCAGTACGCTCCGCCCATGCAGAAGTCACCTCGGATCACGCACATAGCTTGGGGCCGCATGGAGGTCGAAGGGCTGCCGGCCGGCAAGGACTTCAAGCTGTATCCGGGCGGCGGCCGCGCGTGGGACTGGTCCGAGCACGGCACCCGCCACGACCCGGGGATCCAGCCGGGCGACGTGCGGGAGCTGCTCGACCACGGCTGCACGGTCGTCGTCCTCAGCCGCGGGATGGAGCTGCGCCTGCAGACGATGCCCTCGACGCTGGAGGCGCTGCGGGACGCCGGGGTCGAGGTGCACGTGGCGGAGACGACCGAGGCGGTCGCGCTCTACAACCGGCTGGCCGAGACCGAGCGCGTGGGCGGGCTCTTCCACTCGACCTGCTGATTGGCCGGGATGAATGCGGTCGTCCCGCCCTATAGTTCTGCAAACTCCATCATGAAGGGCTGACCGTGTCCGTCCCTCCACCGTCCCGCTCCCAGCCGGAACTCCGGGTCACGCTCGGCCGGGGCGCCTACCGCCGGCCGCTCCGCATCGGCCTGGCCGCGCTGGCGGTCGGCCTCCTCGTCTCGCTGTCCACGCGCACCGGCGACGGCGCGGCGTGGGCGCCCGGGGAGGCGCGGCGGGTCGTCACCATCTGGGGCGGAGGCGGCGCGCTCATCGCGCTGGCCGCCGCCCTCTGGGCCTTCGTGATCTTCCGTAACCGCCTGGTCGTGACGATCGGGGAGAAGGGCCTCGTCCTGCGCCGCGCCAGGCACCAGGTGGTCGTCCCGGGGGGCGCCGTGCGCGCGGTCGGCATCGTGTGGCCCGTCGCCGACCCCGTCTGGACGGTCTGGCTGGACACCGAGGCGGCCCCGGACGTCGCCGCCGTGGCGAAGATGGACGGCGGCGCGATCGCGCTGCACCGGAGCCGGTCGCTCCCGTCCGGCTGGCTCCCGTCCGTCCGCACCGCGGCCACGGAGACCCTGGGCGCCGCCTGGCGCGTCCTCGACGACGAGGGCGGGGAGGTCGAGGAGCCGCGGCCGGACGCGCTGTCCAGGGCCGACCGCCTCCTCGTGGACGGCACGGGCCGCTACCGCGACCAGGGCGGCGGCGGCCTCGTCGCCATCGCCTGCGGGCGGCTCGCCAGGCGCGGTCCCGGCCCGGCCCGCTTCCGCCGCAACCCCGACCGCGGCCGCCGGACGATCGTGCTGCGCGACCCGCACGCGGGCCGGCTGCTCGCGTTCAAGAAGACGTCCCGGCTGGCGGGCGGCGGCCGGATGCGGGTGTTCGACGCGGACGGGCGGCACATCGGCACGATCAATCGGCTGCGCGAGCCGTCCTTCCACGCGGCAGGCGGGACGCTCCTCGGCACCACCCGGCGGCACGGCGACCGTCACGTCGTCACCGGCGTCGACGGCCGCGAGTCCGCGTCGCTGCGGACCAGGAGCGGCGCCGACGACGGGCGCATGTGGCTGGAGCGCTCGCGGTCCGCGCCGGACCTGCTGCGCACCCTCACCCTGGCGCTGCCGATGGTGGTGCGGCTCGCCCGCCAGTCCTCCTGACCCGCGCCATCAGCGGCCTTATCCCATGGGCCCCGGTTGCGGCAACGGGGGTGGGCCGGGTTAGCGTCGAGCACGACAGATCGCGGGGGTCCGGCGAACCGGGCTGAGATAGCGGCTGAGACGGCCGCTGACCGCATGAACCTGACCGGGTAATGCCGGCGTAGGGAGAGATCGAGTCGTCATGACCGAACCTTTGGTTGCAGCCGCCCGCAAGACCTACCTGCGGGGCTCGCGCCCCGACATCCGCGTCCCGATGCGAGAGGTGCCGCTGACCAGCGGCGACACCGTCGTCCTGTACGACACGTCCGGGCCGTACACCGATCCGTCGCAGGAGACCGACGTCCGCCGGGGGCTGCCCGCGCTGCGGGAGCGGTGGATCGAGGAGCGCGGCGACACCGCGCCGTACGAGGGCCGGCCCGTCCGCCCCGAGGACGACGGCCGCCGCGCCCCGGCCACGCCGCCGCGCGATGAGTTCCCGCCGAGGCGCCCGCGCCGCGCGACCGGCGGCGCGGTGACGCAGCGCGCGTACGCGCGGCGCGGGGAGATCACGCCGGAGATGGAGTTCGCGGCGCTGCGCGAGGGCGTGGCGCCGGAGTTCGTCCGGGACGAGCTGGCCGCCGGGCGCGCCGTGCTGCCCGCCAACGTCAACCATCCCGAGATCGAGCCGATGGTCATCGGCCGGAACTTCCTGGTGAAGGTGAACGCGAACATCGGGAACTCGGCCGTGGCGTCGTCCATCGAGGACGAGGTCGAGAAGATGACGTGGGCGACCCGCTGGGGCGCCGACGCGATCATGGACCTGTCGACGGGCAAGGACATCCACACCACCCGCGAGTGGATCCTGCGGAACTCGCCGGTGCCGGTCGGCACGGTGCCGCTGTACCAGGCGGTGGAGAAGGTCGGCGGCGACCCCGCCGAGCTGACCTTCGACGTCTTCCGCGACACGGTGATCGAGCAGGCCGAGCAGGGCGTGGACTACATGACCGTCCACGCCGGGGTGCTGCTGTCGTACGTGCCGCTGACGGCGCGGCGCAAGACCGGGATCGTGTCGCGCGGCGGGTCGATCATGGCGGCGTGGTGCCTGGCGCACCACGAGGAGAACTTCCTCTACACGCGGTTCCGGGAGCTGTGCGAGATCTTCGCCGCCTACGACATCACCTGGTCGCTCGGGGACGGCCTGCGCCCCGGCTCGATCGCCGACGCCAACGACGAGGCCCAGTTCGCCGAGCTGCGCACCCAGGGCGAGCTGACGAAGATCGCCGCCGAGTTCGGCAACCAGGTGATGAACGAGGGCCCGGGCCACATCCCGATGCACAAGATCAAGGAGAACGTCGACCTGCAGCAGGAGTGGTGCGACGGGGCGCCGTTCTACACGCTCGGGCCGCTGACCACCGACATCGCGCCCGGCTACGACCACATCACCTCGGCGATCGGCGCGGCGTTGATCGGCTGGCACGGCACCGCGATGCTCTGCTACGTCACGCCGAAGGAGCATCTCGGGCTGCCGGACCGCGACGACGTCAAGGCGGGCGTGATCGCCTACAAGATCGCCGCGCACGCCGCCGACCTGGCGAAGGGCCATCCGGGCGCGCAGGCGTGGGACGACGCGCTGTCGGACGCGCGGTTCGACTTCCGGTGGGAGGACCAGTTCAACCTGTCCCTCGACCCGGACACCGCGCGCGCGTTCCACGACGCCACGCTCCCGGCCGCCCCGGCGAAGACCGCGCACTTCTGCTCGATGTGCGGGCCGCACTTCTGCTCGATGAAGATCACCCGGGACGTCCGCCGGTACGCCGACGAGCACGGCCTGGCCGAGGAGGACGCCCTCGCGGCGGGGATGCGGGAGAAGGCCGACGAGTTCCGCGCGGGCGGCGGACGCGTCTACCTGCCGCTCTCCCCCGGCGGCGCCTGACGCCGTCGTTCCGGTAGTCCCGATCGAGGACGGGAGGCCCGCCGCGGACGGCGCCGCGGCGGGCCTTCCCGCGTCCCGGCCAGGTCGGCGCCCCGGCGCCGGGGGTACGCGGCTACTATCAGGGGACCGTTCCAAAGCCGCGGATCCCCGGATCGCCGCCGGCCCGTATGACCCGCCGGGAAGGATCGACGACTCAGGTGACCAGCGACGACATGCCGAAGCCCGGCCCTGCCCGGGCGATCCGCGCCGACGTCCGCCGCAACCGCGCCCGGCTGCTCGCCGCCGCCGCGGAGATGTTCGAGCGGGACGGGGCGGGCGCCTCGCTGGAGGGCGTCGCGCGGCTGGCGGGCGTCGGCATCGGGACGCTGTACCGCCACTTCCCGACGCGCCAGGACCTCCTGGAGGCGCTGCTCGCCGACGTCTACGACGGCCTGGCCGCGACGGGCCGCGAGCTCCTGGTCTCACCCGCGCCCGGGGAGGCGCTGACCACGTGGCTGCGCGAGTTCATCGCGCGGATCACGGCGTTCCCCGGCATGGCGGCCTCGGCCGTGGTGTCGCTGCAGGAGGAGCGGCCCGGGCCCGCGGCGGCGCCCGGGCCGGCCGTGGCGTCTCGGGCGATGCGCGACGCGGGCCAGGCGCTGTTCGCGCGCGCACAGGACGCCGGCGACGTACCAGCCGACGCCGTGTTCGCCGACGCGCTGAGGCTCGCGGGGGCGATCGCCATGGTCACCGAGCGGGACCCGGCCGCGGCCGACCGGCTGCTGGCCCTCGCCGCCAGCGGCCTGGTCACCGGCAAGGGCGTCCACGGCGGCTGAGTCCGCCGCGCCGCCGGCTGTCAGGTGGTCTCCGGCACGGGCAGGATGCGGCGGGGGCCGCGGGGCGCGTCGCCGCGCCTGCGCCATTCGCGCGGGTAGCCGACCGACACCTCGATGTGCGGGACGTCGCCGGTCCAGATCGTCCGGGGGATGTGGAGGTGCCCGTACACGACCGACACCGCGCCGAACCGGGTGTGCCAGTCGGCGGTCCGCTCCGTCCCGCACCACTGGGCGAACTCCGGGTACCACAGGACGCGGGTCGGCTCGCGGACGAGCGGCCAGTGGTTGACCAGGACCGTCCGCGTGCCGGGTTCGAGGGCCGCGAGGCGCTTCTCGGTGTAGGCGAGCCGCGCGTCGCACCAGGCGTCGCGCGTGGGGTGCGGGTCGGGGTGCAGGTAGACCTCGTCGGTGCAGACGATGCCCGCCTCCTGCGCGATCTTCAGGGCCTCCTCCTTGGTGGACGCCCCCTCCGGCCGGAACGTGTAGTCGTACAGGAGGAACAGCGGCGCGATCGTCACGGGGCCGTCCTCGCCGTCCCAGACGGGGTACGGGTCCTCGGGGGTCAGCACGCCGATGCTCCGGCACATGTCGACGAGGGCGCGGTAGCGGGCCTCGCCGCGCAGCTGCACCGGGTCGTTCCTGACGGTCCAGAGCTCGTGGTTGCCGGGCGTCCAGATGACGGTGGCGTAGCGTTCGCGCAGCGTCCTGAGCGTCCATTCGACGTCGGTGATGTACTCGGCGACGTCGCCCGCGACGATGAGCCAGTCGTCGCCGGACGCGGGCCGCAGCCCCTCGACGAACGCGCGGTTCTCGGGGAATCCGACGTGCAGGTCGCTGATCGCGTGGACGGCGCTCATCCAGAGATCGTAAGCCCGTGACGCCGGTACGCGTTCCTCGCGGGTGCCGTGTCAGTCCTCGTCGGCGGGGAGCGTGAAGAGCCGGATGTGCACCGGGCGGGCGCCCGGCGGCGCGTCCTCGCGGCGGTGGCCGTGCTCGTGCAGGAGCCGGATGTAGGCCTCGAAGAACTCCGCGAGGCCCTCCTCGGTCATGTGCGCGAAGCCGCGCGACAGCAGCGCCCAGGCGCGGTCGCGCGCGTACTCGGCGGGCAGCCGCCGGAACAGCTCCATGTCCTCGGCGTGCCCGACGCGCATCAGCTCGTCGAGGACGGCGCGGTCCTCGGGGGCGACCGTCTCCGGGGCGGGCAGCCGCAGGTCGCGCGGGGTGTCGGCGGGCCGCCACCAGCGCTCCCGGCCGGCGGACCGCTCGGGGATCTCCTCGATGAACCCGTACTTCTCCAGCTGCCGCAGGTGGTAGCTGGTCGTGCCGGTGTTGGCGCCGAGCACCTCGCCGATCGTGGTGGACGTCGCCGGGCCGTGCGCGCGCAGCCGGTGCAGGATCCGGCGGCGCAGTGGATGGCTCAGCGCCTTGATCCGCCCCGGGTCGTCCAGGATCACGGGCTCGGTGTCGTCCTTCATGAGGAGCAGTCTAGTACTGCAGACGGATCTTTGCAGAGAACTCTTTGCAGATGTTTCTCTGCCGTCTACGGTGCTCGGCATGACGAGAGCAATCACGATCGCTTTGGCACTCCTCGCCGGCGTCCTGCTGAGCGCCGTCCCGGCCTCGGCGTCCGGCCCGGCCTCGGGCGCCGGTCCGATCCCGGCGCCGCCGGGCCTGACCTCCGCCGACGTGAGCTTCACGGGGTTCGGCGGCCTCACGCTGCACGGCACGGTGCTCGCGCCGGCGAAGGCCGCCCGGCCCGTCCCGGGCGTCGTGCTGGTCACCGGGTCCGGCGGCGGCGTGCCGCGCGAGCACCTGCTGACGGAGGCGACGGAGTTCGCGCGGCGGGGCCTCGCCGTCCTGATCTACGACAAGAGATCGGCGGGCTACAGCGACTTCCGCCGGTCCTACTCCGAGCTCGCCGTCGACGCGCTCGGTGCGGTGGGCGCGCTGCGCGCCCGGCCCGGCGTCGATCCTGCGAAGGTGGGGCTGTGGGGGCTCAGCGAGGGCGGCTGGGTCGCGCCGCTCGCCGCGTCCCGGTCGGCGGACGTGGCGTTCGTGATCGTGGTCGGGGGCAACGCCATGACGCCGATGCGGCAGCAGGTCTGGAACGAGACGTCCGCGCTGCGCCGCGCGGGCGTGTCCGGCTCGCTGATCGAGCACGGCAAGCACAACTTCGCGCGGCTCGGAGCGGACGCGGGCCTGTTCGCCGAGGCGTTCTTCGACGCGCAGGGCGTCCTCGCCCGGGTCCGGCAGCCGCTGCTCGGCGTCTGGGGCGGGCGCGACCTCCAGACGCCGCCGGAGGACAACCCGCCGCTGTTCGCGCGGGCGCTCCGCCGCGGCGGCAACACCCGCTACACGTTCCGCTTCTTCCCCGCCGCCGACCACGCCGCGCACGTCACCCCGGACGGCGGCGTCACCCGCGGCGAGGCGCTCGCCCCCGGTTACGCCGACCTCGTCGGCTCCTGGGTCCGCGACGTGACGGGCGGACGCCCGCCGGTCGCCGACGCCGCGACCCCGCCGAAGCAGGACTACGCGAGCGCGGATATCTCGCCGTCGCCGTGGTGGGCGTCGTGGCAGATGCAGCTCGCGGCGTTCGCGCTGTTCGTCGTCGCGTTCACCGGCTATCCCCTGGTGGCGCTGGTCCGGCGGCTCCGCGGGCGGGCGGTGCGCCCGGTGAGCCGGTGGGCGCGGCTGCTCGCGGGTGCGGGGCTGACCTCGGCGATCGGCCTTCTCTTCTACATCTTCTACCTCATGGCCGCCGGACGCTCCCCGGACCCGGGGCCCGTCCTGGCGGGCAGGCCGCTGCCGTGGCTGGCGCTGCAGGCGCTCGCCGTCGCGGCCGCGGGCGCGGGGATCGCGACGGCGGTGGCGTGGCGGCGCGCCGCCGCGACCGTCCCGGCGGGCGAGCGCGTCCGGCTGGGGCTGCTGGTCACGGCGGGCGCGGTGTTCGTCCCGTGGGCGGTCTACTGGGGCCTGCTCGTCCCCTGAGCCGGGGACAGGCGGAACGAGAACGCGGCCCCGCTCCGGTTGGAGCGCGGGCCGCGTTTCCTCTGGTGCGTCCGGTGTCAGTTGTTCTTGCCCCAGTAGTAGACGCCGAGGCTCATCGCCAGGAGGCTCGCCCAGCAGAACACGGTGCGGACGGTGTTCCAGGTCGTCCAGCGGCCGGAGTGGTCCGACCAGATCTTCGCCGCCTCGGACGCGTCCTCCGGGATGGTCACCGCCTGCAGGGCCTTGTTCATCGGGATGTTGATCGCGATGGTCGGGACGAGCGCGCCCGCGAAGTACACGCCCGCGGCGACGAAGAACAGGACGGCCGCCGAGTTCTCGTCGAGCGTCAGCAGCAGCACCCCGGCCGCGATCGCCGCCACAGGGACCAGCGTGAACATGGCGATGAACAGCGGGTTCTGGATCTTCTGGTCCATGCCCTTGAAGGCGTCGATCGCCGAGGCGGGCCGCGCGGCGTCCAGGCCCGGCATGACGCTGGTGGAGAAGCCGAAGAACGTTCCGGCCATGCCGGCGACCATGATGATGGATAGGGTCGCCGCGACGGCGGCGAGTGCGGATGTCATCGTCGTGCTCCATTTCTTCCAGGCCGTTCGGCGTCAGCTGGACCAGATTCCGCTGGCCGCGGTGTGCCGCGCGTAGTCGGCGAAGTCCTTCGGCTCGCGGCCCAGCGCGCGCTTCACCCCGTCGGCGGGCTGCGAGTTGCGGCCGTCCAGGATGGTGCCGAACAGGTAGCTCAGGAACTCGACGAGGTCCACGGGCAGGCCCTGCTGCCTGAGCACGGCGGCGTAGTCATCGACGGGCACGGAGACGAACGCGATGTCGCGTCCGGCGGCCCGGCCGATCTCGGCGACGGCCTCGGCGAAGGTCAGCGCGCGCGGGCCCGACAGCACGTAGACCTCGCCCGCGTGCCCGGCCTCGGTGAGGGCCGCGACGGCGACGTCCGCGATGTCGTCGCAGTCCACGAACGGCTCCGGGACGTCGCCGGCCGGGAGGACGACCTCGCCCCCGCGGACGGGGTCGAGCAGGTAGTCCTCGCTGAAGTTCTGCGCGAACCAGTTCGCCCGCAGGACCGTCCAGGCGAGGCCGGACTCCTGGACGATCCGCTCGCATTCCTCGGCCTCCTCCTCGCCCCGTCCCGACAGCAGGACCACGTGCCGGACGCCGGCGCCGACCGCAGCGGCCGTGAACGCGCGGACGGCGTCGATCGCGCCGGGCGCGGCGAGGTCCGGGTAGTACGACAGATAGACCTTCTCGACGTCCCGCAGGACGGGGCCCCAGGTGGACTCGTCCGTCCACTCGAAGGCCGGGGACGCCGACCGCGAGCCCATGCGGACCGGGACGTCCAGCGCCTCCAGCCGCTCGACGACGCGGCGGCCGGTCTTGCCGGTCCCGCCGAGGACGAGGGTGAGGCCGTTCTCGCTGATGTTCTGCGCGTTGTTCGTCATGCCTTTAAGTCAACAGCGGACCGGTCCCGGCGACCATCGTTGAGAAGCTCGCCCGCATACGCGAGCGTCTACGCTGATTCCATGGACGCGCTCACCGACCTCCTCGACGGCCCTCGTGCCCGCGGCGCGTTCATGCTCCGCGCGTCGCTGAACCCGCCCTGGTCCGTCCGGATCCAGGACGAGGCGCCGATCACGCTGCTGTCCATGGTGCGCGACGACGCATGGCTGATCCCGGACGACGGCGAACCTCGGCGCGTCTCCCCCGGCGACATGGTGATCTTCCGGGGCCCCGACCCGTACACGGTGAGCGACGACCCGGCGACCGAGCCGCAGATCGTCATCCACCCGGGGCAGTACTGCACCACCCTGGACGGGACGCCGATGTCCGAGGCGATGGACCTCGGCGTCCGCGCCTGGGGCAACGCCCCCGACGGCTCGACGGTCATGCTGATCGGCGCGTACCAGATGCGCGGCGCCGTCACGCAGCGGCTGCTGTCCGCGCTGCCGCCGATCGCGATCGTGCGCGGCGACACGTGGCGGTCGCCGCTGGTGGACGTGCTCGGCGAGGAGATCGGCAGGGACGAGCCCGGCCAGGACGTCGTCCTCGACCGGCTGCTGGACCTGCTCCTCATCGCGACGCTCCGCGCCTGGTTCTCCCGCCCGGACGCCGAGGCGCCCGGCTGGTACCGCGCGCACGGCGACCCCGTCGTGGGCCCGGCTGTACGGCTCCTGCACGACGACCTGTCCCACCCGTGGACGGTCGCCGACCTGGCGTCCAAGGTCGGCGTGTCCCGCGCGGCGCTGGCGCAGCGGTTCACCAAGCAGATCGGCGAGCCGCCCATGTCGTATCTGACCGGCATCCGCCTCGCCCAGGCCGCGGACCTGCTGCGCGAGAGCGACGCGACGCTGGAGGCGGTGGCGCGCCAGGTCGGCTACGGCAACGCGTTCGCCCTGAGCACCGCGTTCAAACGCGAACACGGCGTCAGCCCCCAGGAATACCGCGCGCGTTAACCCAGGGGGGCGACCCCCTGGAACCCCCGTCACGAGCCGGTCGATCCTCACGCCACGGTGCGGGTTTGTTGAGACCGTGCGGGTTTCCGCGTGGCGTTCCGGTCGCCCGGCTCGGCGGGCATGCGCGCTGCGCTCGCAGAGCTCGCTCCACGCGCCTGCCCGTGACACCGGCTGGGGTCCCCGTAAGACGCCAGTACCTCTATCGCTCCTTGCGGAGGGTGGGTTCGGCGCGGACCACCGTCTCTACGGTCTCGTCGGCGGCGGCCGGGATGAACGGGATCACGAACGCGTAGTCGGCGAGGACGGTGTCGGGGACGTCGCCGGACTCGCCGAACGCGGCGATCTCGCCCCAGCAGGGCGAGCCGAGCGAGCCGCTGCGGTGCCGCACCGACAGCCCGGCGCACAGGTTGGCGAACCGGAGCCGCTCGGCGAGCGAGAGCCCGGCGAGGGTGGCGAACACGAACCCGGCGGCGAACACGTCGCCCGCGCCGGTCGGGTCGAGCGCCTCGACCGGCAGGGCGCTGACCTCGGCCCGCTCGCCCGTCGCCGAGTCGACGGCGATGGCGCCGTCGCCGCCGCGCTTGACGACGACGACCCGGACGCGCCCGGCGAGGGCCTCGGCGGCGTCGGCGGGGGTGTCCGTGCGGGTGTAGGCCATGGCCTCGGCGGCGTTCGGGAGGAACACGTCCACGTGGTCGAGGCGGTCGAGGACCTCGGCGGACCAGGCGCCGGTCTGGTCCCAGCCGAGGTCGCCGAAGACGAGCGTGCCGCGCTCGCGCATCGCGGCGGCCCACGGCGGCAGCGGCTGGTCGACGTCGACGAAGCACGCCCGCGCGGGCGGCGGCGGCACCTCCGGCGGGCCGCCGGGCGGGGCCGGGACGGGCCGCGAGTAGGTCACCATGCTGCGGTCGGAGTCGTAGGCCATCGACACCGTGACCGGCGACGACCAGCCCGGCACCCGCCGCGACAGGCCGAGGTCGACGCCCTCCTGCTCGGCGAGCGTCCGCCACAGGTAGGCGCCGAACATGTCGTCGCCGAACTCGGCGGCCAGCCCGACGCGCAGGCCGAGCCGGCTCATCGCGATGGCGATGTTGGCGACGCCGCCGGGCGCGGAGCCGAGCCCGTCGGTGACGATCTCGGTGCCGGGCGGCGGCAGCCCCGGCAGCCCGGTGAAGATCATGTCCATGAAGACCCGGCCGGACAGGAACACGTCCAGCGCCGGGGACGCGTCGGGCCCGCCGCCGTGCAGCCGCTCCCCCGCCGGCTCCCGCTCGGCGCAGGGGTCGGCGAGGGACGGCTCGGGCGGCACGCCCGGCAGGCCTGGTATGCCGGGCACTCCCGGCACGGTCGTGCGCGGAATCACGTCGTCTGCCGCATCACGGACCCCCGTTCGCTTGGCGCGTTCCCACGGAACCTAGCCGACGCCACCGACAATCACTCCGGGACGTACAGGCGAATATCGTCCACCTTCGCCGTCCCCTCGTAGAAATTCATGTGCGGGTCGCCGATCATGAACCGGTCCGGGTAGGCGGACCCGGCGGGCCAGGTGTCGCGGTCGGTGAGCTCGCCGCCCGGGCCCTTCCACGTCCAGTGGGCGTTGAACCGGCCGTCGTACTCCCCGGGCCGCTGGTTGTAGTGCCAGATGGGCTCGCCGTCCTGGACGAACGAACGCGTGTACCGGAACGTCGCACGACCCACATGTGCGAACACCCCGGACATCTCCATCGTATAGGCGCCGGCGCGCCGCTCGATCGCGAACGTGTAGGGCCGCTCCGGCAGCAGCTCGGGCCTCAGGTCGGCGGCGGAGACGATCGCGCCGCCCTTCCTGAACCCGCATTCGCTCTGCATCAGGTACTCGGTGCCCGGCATCGCCGCGTAGCGGCGGTCGTCGGTCATGAACAGCGCGTTGACGCCGTTGCCGGTCCCGGCGGAGTACGGCTCGTACTGCTTGGTGACGGGGTTGCAGTACAGCAGGCCGGAACCGGTGTACTTGTAGCGGTTGTAGCCGTCCATGGCGACCTTGCGGTGGCCGTGAATGAACACATTGTTGTGCGGCGCCACCTGCCGGTAGTCCATGATCGACATGTAGTAGAAGCCGTTGGAGTCGGTGCGGACGTCCGCCCACTCGCACTCCGGCCTGGCGAAGTCCCCGCCGGACGCCCAGGGGAAGTTGGTCTTGCAGCCGTCCGGGGAGTAGCCGTTGATCCGGCCGTCCGGGTAGTCCCACGAGCCGCCGCGCTGCCCGCCGAAGTCGAGGCCGCGCAGCGTCATCTCGACCCGGTACTCGGCGGGCAGGTCGCGGGTGGAGCGGATGACGACGCCCGCCTGGTGGCTCGGCTCGTCCAGGTGCGCGACGCCGCCGCGGGAGGTGAGCGTCGGCGGCGCGTCCGGGCGGCCGTCGCCGTCGTTGTCGCGTGCGGCGAGCTCGGCGGTGAGCCAGCCGCGCTTCCCGAACGCGAACGACTTGCGGTAGGTCTTCATCTTCGCGAGCTGGGCACGGAACGCGGGGCCGCCCACGGTGTCGAAGTAGGCGCCGTCGTTGTCGTACATGTCGACGTTGTAGGGGCTCGACGGGCCGTCGCCGTCCGGTTTCCAGGGTGCCCTCCGGTCGTCCAGGCGCCGGTTGAACGGCTCGTCCGCCACCAGCCGCCACCCGTCGCGGGCGGACGGCGGGGCCGCGCCGGACGGGGCCGCGCCGGACGGGGCCGCGTGGGCGGGGGCCGCGCAGAGGGCCGCGGGCAGGACCAGCGGGAGCGTGAGCGCCAGGGCTCCGCGTGCGAGATTCCTCATCCCGCGACGGTAGGACGCCATCCCGCGGCACGACCATGGCAAACATCGCCAGATTGGTATTGACCAGTAGCATTTCGGGACATACCGTGTGCCACGACAGGAACGGCATCGAGGGAGGTGAGCGGCGTGACATCCACCGGCGAGTCCCGGTCCGGGAGCACGAAACGGCAGGCCGTGCGCCGCGAGCTGCTCGCGATGCTGGACGGCCTGGACGTCGGGGACGCCCTGCCGTCCGAGCGCCGGCTGGCCGCCGAACTCGGCGTGTCGCGGCCCACACTGCGGCAGGCCATCGACGACCTCGTCGCCGAGGGCCTGCTCGACCGGCGGCACGGGAGCGGCACCTACGTGGCCGAACCCCGGATCGCGGTCTCGCTGACCATGACGTCGTTCACCGAGGACATGATCAGGCGCGGGATGAAGCCCGGCGGCCGGGTCCTGTCGTTCCGCACGGAAGCCGCGGGGGCGCGGATCGGCAGGCGGCTGGCCCTGTCACCCATCGAAGAGGTATTTACCATTCGGCGGCTGCGGCTGGCCGACGGCGCCACGATGGCCATCGAGACGCTGTACCTGCCGCGGTCGCTGATGCCCGGCCTGCGCCGGCAGGACCTGGAGGGGCGGTCGTTCTACGACCTGCTGCGCGCCGGCGGGATCGTGATCGCCTCGGGCACCGAGACGATCGAGCCGACCGTCACCACCGCCGAGGAGGCCGCCGAGCTGGGCGTCCCGGTGCACACGCCGGCGTTCCTGTTCGAGCGCATCACCAAGGACCAGGACGGGCGGCCGCTCGAGTACGTCCGGTCCGTCTACCGCGGCGACCGGTACCGCCTGGAGCTCGACCTGAGACCACCGAACCACTGAACCACTGGATCCACCGAACCACCGGATCCGCCGATCCACTCGATCCGCCGGTCCCGCCGTTCCGGGCCGGCGGCGGTCCAACCGCGCTGACGGGGGCGACAGCGCACCACCCCACCCCCGAGAAGTGAGGCGACTTCACCATGGACGTCATCAAGGACATCCTCACCTTCCTCGCCGACAACGTGTTCGGCCAGGTGCCCATCCTGATCGGGCTCATCACCCTGATCGGGCTGATCCTGCAGCGCAAACGGTTCGAGGACGTCTTCGCCGGCGCGCTGCGCGCCACGATCGGCGTGGTCATCCTGTTCATCGGCGTCGAGGTGTTCACCGGCGGGCTGACCAGCTTCCAGAACGTCCTCGCCAGCGCGATGGGCACCACGCCGCCGAAGGCCGACAAGACGCTGGCCGGCTTCCTCGGCGACCAGGGCGGGACGATCGCGCTGGTCATCACCGTCGCGTTCCTCGTCCACGTGCTGATCGTGCGGCTGTTCCCGGCGGCCCGCTACCTGTACCTGACCGGGCACCTGATGTTCTGGGTCAGCACGGTGACGGTCGCGTCGCTGGTGACGATCGCGCCGGGCGCCGACCAGCTCACGCTGGTGCTGTGCGGGGCCGGGTTCGTCGCCGCGTACTGGACCGTCCAGCCGCTGTGGATGCGGCCGCTGATGCGCCGCGTCATGCCGGACGACCGGTTCGGCTTCGCGCACACCAGCTCGCTCGCCTGCCTGATCACCGGGTACGCCGCGCGCCCGCTCGGCACCCGTGAGAAGCACGACACCGAGAAGCTGAAGCTGCCCCGCCAGCTGTCGTTCTTCAAGGACGTCAACGTCAGCACCGCGCTGATCATCTCCGTGATCATGCTGGTCGGGGTCGCGCTCGCCGACGACGGCGTGGTGCAGAAGGCCGCGACCGAGCTGGACCCCAAACTGTCCCCATGGGTGTGGGCGCTGCTGGTCGGCCTGCGGTTCGCGGGCGGCATCGCGATCCTGCTGTTCGGCGTGCGGATGTTCCTCGGCGAGATCGTCCCGGCGTTCAAGGGGTTCAGCGACAAGGTCATCCCGGGGACCCGTCCCGCGCTGGACGCGCCGACCGTGTTCCCCGTCGCGCCGACCGCCGTCATGGTCGGGTTCGTGGCGTCCACCGGCGTGTTCCTGATCTGCCTGGGCGTGTTCGCCGGGGCCGGCTGGTTCACCCTCGCCCCGCCGATGATCATGCTGTTCTTCGTGGGCGGCGCGGCCGGGCTGTTCGGCAACGTGGTCGCGGGCTGGCGCGGCGCCGTGCTCGGCGGCGTGATCACCGGGCTGATCCTCGCGATCGGTCAGGCCGTCACCTGGGACCTGTTCGAGAAGACCGCGCCGGAGCTCGCCACCCTCGCCGACCCGGACTGGTACGCGATCGCGTGGCTGCTGAAGGCGCTCGACCCGGTCGTCGGCGACGCCTCGGTCTGGGCCGTGCCCGCCGTCGCGCTCGCCGCGACGGTCGCGACGCTGCTCGTCCTCGGCCGCGCCGAGAAGCGCCGCGACGGGGCGGACGGCGCGTCGCCCGACGACAAGGCCCCCGCGAGGGCCTGACCACCATCCGAAGGGGAGAAGGACCGACATGGCACTCGACCGTCAACTGGAGATCCTCGCGGTCTGCGGCGTCGGCATGGGCTCCAGCCTGATGCTCAAGATGACCGCCGAGGACGCGCTCCGCTCGCTCGGCGTGGACGCGAGGGTGGAGAACACCGACGTGTCCACGGCGCGCGGGATGTCGCCCGACGTGGTGATCGGCCAGGGCATGCACACCAGCGAGATCGCCGATCTCGCGCCCATCGTCATCACGATCAGCGACTTCCTCGACAAGGAGGGCCTGGAGGAGCAGCTCCGCGAGCACCTGACCGCACAGGGCTGGCTCTCATGACGATCGTCACCGCAACCGACGAGGTCACGGCAGGCGACTGGCGAGAGGCCGTCCGGAAGGCGGCCTCAGCGCTGGTCGACGCGGGCGCGGCCGGGGACGGGTACCCGGACGCGTGCGTCCGGGTGGTCGAGGAGAACGGCCCGTACATCGTGCTGACGAAGGGGCTCGCGCTCGTCCACGCCCGCCCGGAGGAGGGCGGGCTGGCGGTCGGCGTCGGCGTGACCCGGCTGGCGGCGCCCGTGGAGTTCGGCCACCCCGACAACGACCCGGTCGACCTGCTCCTCGCGTTCTGCACGCCCGACCCCGACGCGCACGTCGGGACGCTGTCCGGCCTGGCCCGCGCCCTGTCCGGCGGGCTGGCCGACCGGCTCCGCGCCGCGTCCGGGCGAGACGACCTGACCCGCACCCTCAAGGAGGCCCTTCCCGATGACTGACACCCGGCAGCAGCACCCCGACAGGGTGCGAGCCCTCCTGGACGACCTCGACGCCGCCTCCGGCGAGGCGATCGGCGAAGCCGCCCGGCTGCTGCTGGACTCGGTCGAGGCGGACGGGATCGTGCACGTCGCCGGCGCCGGGCATTCGCTGGCGATGGTCCTGGAGACGTTCTACCGGGCGGGCGGCCTCGCCGCCGTCCGCCCGATGTGGGACCCGCAGGTGTTCCCGCTCGCCGACGCCGTGCGGAGCACCAGCGCGGAGCGGGAGGCCGGGATCGGCCGCGCCGTGGCGGAGGCGGCCGCGCCCGCCCCGCCCGACGTGGCCGTGGTGTTCTCCACCAGCGGCCGCAACCCGTACCCGGTCGAGATCGCCGAGGAGTGCGCCGCGCGGGGCGTCCCGGTGATCGCGGTGACCTCGGCGCCGGCGTCGGAGGGCGCGGCGGCGCGGGCGGCGACGACGCTGGCCGACCACGCCTCGATCGTGCTCGACACCCGCGTCCCGCCCGGCGACGCCGTGCACCCGGCGGCGGCGCCGCGCACGGCGGCGGTCTCCACGATCCTCGCCGCGTACACGTGGTCGCGCGTCCTGGCCGCCATGGACGACCTGGCGGCGGCGCGCGGCGCGGACCTGCTCCGCTGGACGAGCGCGAACGTCCCCGGCAGCGACGAGCTGAACGTCGCGCTGCTGGAGCGGTACCGGCACCGCGTCCCCGAGCTGACCGGGAACGGGCCGTCCGGCCGCCGCCCTGTGGGATGATGCGGGGCGGGCGGACCGGAACGAGGAGCGAGATGACGACCACACCGGCCGGGGACGACCTGCACACCGTCTTCACGCGCGCGGACCTCGGCGGCGACCAGAGGCTCGACCTGATGGAGTTCACCCTCGTCCTGGAGGACCTCGGCCTGTCCTGGACGCGCTCCGAGACGCAGGACAGGTTCGAGAAGGCCGACAGCAACCTCGACGGGTTCATCTCCTTCGAGGAGTTCCGCGCCGTCATGGAGGCCCAGGGCTAGCCCCCTGCGCGCTAGACCTTGCGGCCCCGCAGCGCGCGGTAGGTGCGGACGAGCGCGGCCGTGGACGCGTCCGGGGCGTCCTGCGGCGGTTCCTCCGACGTGAGCGCGGGCGCGAGGTCCATCGCCATGACCTTGCCGAGCTCGACGCCCCATTGGTCGAAGGAGTCGATCCCCCAGATCGTCCCCTCGACGAACACGATGTGCTCGTAGAGGGCGACGAGCGAGCCGAGCGTCTTCGGGGTGAGCTTCGGGGCCAGGATCGTGCTCGTCGGCCGGTTGCCCGGCATGACCTTGTGCGGGACGACCGCGGCGGGCGTCCCCTCGGCGGCGATCTCCTCGGCGGTCTTGCCGAACGCGAGCGCCGACGTCTGCGCGAGCATGTTGGCCGTCAGCAGGTCGTGCATGCCCGCGCGGTCCTCGAACGGCTCGGCGAAGCCGATGAAGTCGGCGGGGACGAGCCGGGTGCCCTGGTGCAGGAGCTGGTAGAAGGCGTGCTGGCCGTTGGTGCCCGGCTCGCCCCAGAAGATCTCGCCGGTCTGCGCGACGACGGGCGCGCCGTCCGCCCGCACCGACTTGCCGTTCGACTCCATCGTGAGCTGCTGGAGGTAGGCGGGGAACCGGGCGAGGCGCTGGCTGTAGGGCAGGACGGCCCGGGTCTGCGCGCCGAAGAAGTCGGTGTACCAGACGCCGAGCAGGCCCATCAGGACGGGCATGTTCGCCTCGAACGGCGCGCTGCGGAAGTGCTCGTCGATCTCGCGGAACCCGGCGAGCATCTCCCGGAACGCCTCCCCGCCGATCGCGATCATCAGCGCGAGGCCGATGGCGCCGTCGAAGGAGTAGCGGCCGCCGACCCAGTCCCAGAAGCCGAACATGTTGGCGGTGTCGATGCCGAACTCGGCGACCCGCCCGGCGTTGGTCGACACGGCGACGAAGTGCCGGGCCACGGCCTTGTCGTCGCCGCCGAGCCCGTCGAGGAGCCACTGGCGGGCGACCTTGGCGTTGGTGAGGGTCTCCAGCGTCCCGAAGGTCTTGGACGCGACGACGAACAGCGTCCGCTCGGGGTCGAGGCCCGCGAGCTTCCCGACGATGTCGGCCGGGTCGATGTTCGACACGAACCGGCAGGAGATGCCCGCACCGGCGAAATCGTGGAGGGCCTCGTAGGCCATGGCGGGGCCGAGGTCGGAGCCGCCGATGCCGATGTTGACGACGGTGGTGATGGGCTTGCCGGTGAAGCCCGTCCATTCGCCGGAGCGGACGCGTCCGGCGAAGTCGGCCATCTTGTCCAGGACGGCGTGCACGTCGGCGGCGACGTCCTGCCCGTCCACGGTCAGGGCCTCGCCGGGCGGGAGCCGCAGCGCCGTGTGGAGGACGGCGCGGTCCTCGCTGACGTTGATGTGCTCGCCGGAGAACATCGCGTCGATCCGGCCGCGCAGCCCAGCCCGCTCGGCGAGCGCCACGAGCAGCCGCATCGTCTCGGCGGTGGCGCGGTGCTTGGAGTAGTCCAGGTGGAGGTCCCCCGCCGTCACGGTCATGCGGCCGACGCGCCCCGGATCGTCGGCGAAGAGCTCGCGCAGGTGCCGCCCGGCGAGCGCCGCCTGATGCTCGGCCAGCGCGGACCACTCGGGCGACTCGGTGATATCTGCCATTGCCTCTCTCATCTCCTCGGCGGGTGAGGCGCGCCGACGTCCCCCGCGGCGCCGCCCCGTCCCAACCGGCGATCATAGGTCGACCGCGCGTGACCGTAGCAGGGCCGCCCCCTCCCCCGCAGCGAACCGGCGCGACCCCCGAGGTCAGCCGGGCTCGGCGGCCAGCGCGGGGACCGGCTGCGCGGCGGCAGGGGCCGCGGGGGCGGCAGC
>NZ_SMJX01000508.1 GCF_004348535.1 Actinomadura sp. KC216 | reverse complement strand
CTGAGAAACCGGCCCACCGCACCGATCGGAACCCGAGGAAGGCGCCCGCCATGTGGACCACCACCGAACGCCGCACCACGATCAGCCTGTCACCGCCCTCGACCCCACGGCTGAGGCTGCGCCCCGCGGCCCCTCCCGGTTCGGCGCGGACCGCGCTGGACGGCGCCTGGTGGCCCCGCTCGGCCGACCCGGTCGCCGAACTGCCGGGCTTGATCCTGGCCCTGCAAGGCCGCGGCCCCGTCGACGACCAGCGTCCCATCACCCACGTCCTGCTCCGGTTGGACGACTGGGACAGCCGTCCCCGCAGGTTGCGCATCGACGGCCCGGCCGACACCCGGGTGGTGCGGCTGAGCTGGTTCGGCTCCCTGCCCTCCGGGCTGCTCACCGCCATCCACGCCGACGGCCGGCGCGTGGACCTGCTCACCGTTCCGGCCGCCACGCCCAGGGACGAAGCCGAGGCGTCGATGGAGCTGGCCTCCCACCCGCACAACTTCCTGCGCACCCCTGGGCTGCTGGCCGCCCTCACCCCGCCACCCGGCCGGATGGGCCCGGCAGGCACCCCGATGGCCTCGGAGAGCGCCTGGGAATCCGAGGGCGGACGACTTCGGAAAGACCCCGCCAAACCTTGATCGGGCCGCGGACCGGGCGACTCGTCGTCCGGCCGTCCGGGCCGGCCTCCCGCCCACCACCGATCGGAGATCACCATGACCGCGTTCACCGCCACCGCGTCCGCTGCCGCCGACCTGTTACGGGCCCCCGGCGAAGCGAGGACGCCCGCCCGCCGCGCCGCCGGACCCGGCATCACCGTACGCCTCGCCGACCCCGGCCCGCAGATCGCCGCACGGCTCGGCGTCACCGGACCCGGTCGCCCCCTCAGCACCCACCTCGGCCCTGGGCGCCCGAGCCGAATCCGCCACATGACCCTGGGACGCCGAGCACGAGTTCGCCACGACGACCGGCCCGGAACGGTTTCGCGGCGTGGATCGTACGGGCGTGCCGGTCCGGGCCAGTTCTCCGATCGCGCTCACCTGAGCTTGATCAGCCGGCACTGCCGACTGGGCTCACCTCGCGGCCCCGTCTAGAGGGGCTCGCTGATCCAGTGCCACACGCCCCCCTCGTACCGTGCGCGGACGAGGTGCGCTCCGCTGGAATCGGCGAGCTGGGCGACCGCCCGGATCAGCTGACGATGGAAGTCATCGGGCGGACGGGAGCCGGACGAGCCTTCCAGGAGGGACACGCTGACCTTGGCGTCGTCGCGGAGCTGCGCGGTCAGCCGTCCGGTCTCGTCCAGGCGGAGCATCACGATCGCGTCAGCGCGGACGATGTCATGGCCGCCCCCGGCCGCGATCCAGACCCCCGGCGCCGTCCCGCTCATGGACCTCACCCCCCTGCTCCGACAGCCCACAGAACCACCATCCACCATAAGCGGTCCGACATCACGCTCGCCGGAATCTTGGAGCCCGCCTACTGGCCACTGGCGCCGTGGGCGCCTAGCGGAAGGGACGATCGGGGTCTGCAGCGTCGGTGTCCGCCCGACCGAGGCCATTAGGGGAGAAAGGCCTCACCGTCCTGCCCCTCGGGCGTGGGTCTCCTGGACAGGCGCCTGACCACGGAGGCGAAGTCGGCGACGGACTGGTTGGTGGTGCTCACCGGCCAGCAGAGAGCGATGCGCAGCGGTGAGACGTCGTTCACAGGCACCCACGCCAGATCCGGACGGCTGTAGTGCAGTGTCATCGACTCGGGGCTGATGCAGATCGCCCGGCCGGAGGCCACGTGTTCGAGCATCTCCTCGACGTTGTCGTTCTCGGGTCCCCACAGCGGCTCCCGTCCGTCGGGACGCGGGTTCACGGCCCACCAGTCGACCCAGTCCCTCGGTGCCTGCCGGGTCCAGACGATCGGCTCGTCGTTCAGTTCCAGGATCGAGATCGTGTCCCGTCCGGCCAGCGGATGTCCGGCGGCCAGTCCGGCCATCCGCCGTTCGACGGCCACGACCTCCGTGTGCAGTCCGGTGGTGTCGGCGGGGAGCCAGACGAAGGCGACGTCGACCAGGCCCTCGTGCAGCGCCATCACCTCCCCGCCCCACTCGAAGCGCTTGGGCTCGACGGAGCGATCGGGGTGCCGCCGCATGAACTCGGTGTAAGCCCGGGTGGCCATCGTCCCGGCGCCCGAAGCCTCGAACCCGACTCGCAGGACGCGGGACCTGGCCGCGGCCACGACGCGCGCGGCGCGCTGGGCCGCCTGCCAGTCGGCGACGAGCTGCCGCGCGAACGGGAGGAGCGCCTCGCCCGCGGCGGTCAGCAGGACCTCGCGACCGGTCCGCTCGAACAGCGGCGTGCGCAGGTCCTCTTCAAGCCGGCGGATCCTTCGGCTCAGCGCGGGCTGGGAGACGAAGAGCCGTTCGGAGGCGCGGGTGAAGTTCAGTTGTTCGGCGAGTTCGATGAAATACCGCAGGGACCGCGTGTCCACGTCCATGCGCAGGCCTCCCTGACCCAAGGGCTGATCTAGGCGTCAACTGTATGTGCACGGGTCTCACACCTCTTTGCCATCTCGAGTGGGACGCTCACCCTGGGACCTCTATGCGCTTTTTGCATGGGCAAAGGTCTTGGACTCGCGCGGGGAGCCCGCGCTTTGCTGAGCCCAGCGGACGACCTTCGGCAGCGGAGGCATCCCCTCGGCCCGGCGTGAGGCCCCGCGCTCGCCGGGCCGGGGCACAGGGTCGGCTCGTCGGCAGGGAAGCGAAGGAAAAAGCAGGGCTGGAGATTTTGTCATGCGTTTTCGTAAGCACATCGGCTTCGCAATGGTGGCGATTCTGCTCGCAGGTTGCGGTGGCGCGGGGGATACCGGCGGTTCGCCGGAACATTCCGCGGGCGCCTCGGATTCCCCTCGGGCGTCCACCGTCGCCGTGCCCGTCGACAAGGCGGAGGCCGAACGGGTCGCGCGCCGCTTCCTGGACGCGGCCAACGCGGGGGACACGAAAGGGGTCGAGGCCACCTTCGCGGAGAACGCCCGGTTCGACAGCGTCGGCCGCGTCTACCCGTCGCGCGCGGACATCATGAATCGTTTCCTCATTCCCGAAGTACTCGACGTCGGCGGCCGCTACAAGGCCACCGGGAGCCGCTGGGACGGCGACCGGTACGTCGTGAACTACGACTTCAAGACGAGCGGGGGTGGCGGCGAGAGCTTCTCCTACGCATTCCTGATCCAGGACGGGCTGATCCGCGACGTTGTGGGCCGCTACTGAGCCGCTGCTATGCGGCGCGCAGAAAGCCCGTGATCTACGGCCACTACATGGTCGGGACAAACGCTGTCCCCGTTCTCGAAAGGAGTTCCTCTTGACCGAGATCTCTCGCGCGAGCCTGTTGCGCGCCGCCGGCGTCACCGCGGCTGCCGCGGCCGCCGCAACCATCGCGGGCCCCGGACCGGCCGCGGCGGCGCCCGTTGGCAGGCCTCGCGAGCATCCGAACGTCAGCCTGATCCGCAAGTATTACGAGGCCTACGGAAAAGGCGATCTCCAAGCGCTGCGCACGAGGTTCTTCGCCCGGGACATCACCTGGACCATCCCCGGACACCATCCCCTGGCGGGCACGAAGGAGGGCCCGGACGAGGTGCTGGCCTTCTTCAAGGCGCTCGGCCGGGCGGGCTTCAAGGCCGAGACGATCTTCCTGGCCGCAGACGGCGACTGGGTGGTCGACCTACACCGAGGGTGGAGCACGAATCCCGAGGGGCTGGACATCACCTGGGCGTTGGCCTTCCGCGTCGAGGAGGGCCGCATCGCCGAGGCGGTCAACTATCCAGGCGACCAGCACGCGGCGGATGCCTACTTCTGGAAGGTCTTCCCGCTGGCCGACCTACCGGACCGGCTCCACCCTCAAGCGCGAGGCTGAGAACGCGTCTCACGCCGTCACCGTTTCAGCGAAGGGCAGGCGCGGACTCCTCGGTGGCGCCGG
>NZ_SMJX01000507.1 GCF_004348535.1 Actinomadura sp. KC216 | reverse complement strand
CCGCCCGGCTCGCCGGAGCCGCCGAGGCCGGGGAACCCGCCGGGCAACCCGCCGCCACCGGCTCCGCCGCCGAGACCGGGAATGCCGCCCCCGCCACCGAGCCCCTGGGCGAGCGGCCCCATCTTCTCCTGCTGCAACTCCTGCACCTCGCGCCCGGCGTCGCGGATCGCGGCCAGGACCAGGTCGGCGATGGTCTCCGCGGTGTCCGCCGGATCGTCGGGGTCGACGGCCTTCGGGTCGATCGTCAGCCCCGTGATCTCCCCCTGCCCGTTGACCGTCGCGGTGACGAGCCCGCCCCCGGCGCTCCCCGTCACCTCGGCCTCCGCGAGCTCGCGCTGCGCGCTGAAGAGCTGCGCCTGCATGGCCTGCGCCTGCTGGAGCAGTTCCTGCATGTTCAAACCACCGGGTTCCACGGTGCACCTCCCTCTCCGGGCCCTAGTGAGGACCATCTCCTGGCGCTCCGCCAGCCACCGGACGTCCGTCCCCCGAGACTACGGGTTCGCACCAGGATGCGGTAAGAGCGCCCACCGGTGTGCCGACGCCCACCGCCCCGGGACGCGCACACGCGGGCGGGGGGCCGGTGCGGCGATCAGCACAGCCGGAGCCTGCCCGGTGCCCGCTCCTCGAATATCTCGATCAGCCAGTCGAACACCGTGGGACCGCGTCCCGCGCGAGCGGCCTCCAGATCCGCGCGAACCAACGGATCGTTCGTCGGATGGCAGCGCGCCAGCCTCAGTTCCAGCTGCCGGACCGTCTCGGGATACCCCAGGGCCTGCCGCGACAGGACGTGATCGCGCCATTCGACGACGTAGTCATCGTCGTCGGGCGTGCCGAATCCGCCGCTCAGGCAGTCGGCGAACGCGTCCAGGTTCCGCCGAAGTAGCCACCCGGGCCGTTCACCGCCTCGCCCATGACGCGCCAGAAGCCCTCCAGACTCTCGGTCCGGGCCCCTTCGACCACATAGATCACGGTCACAAACCGCAGGATAGGCCGCGACCTGGATTACACCGGCCACGGATCCGCCGTGATCACCGAGCCCCCACGGACCAGGCCGAACCGATCCCTGACCTCGGAACCGCACTCGTCCTGGCGCGCGCCCATCTCCAGCAATCCCTTCGGATCCCGAGAGCTGATCAGCTGCCGGACGGTCGAGAACAGGCGGGCGTCACCCACACACAAACGATCGCCGCTCGCGCTGGAATCGGGTCACGAGTTGTCGATCTCCCGGATGATCTGGCCGCCGAGCTCGCGCTGGAGGAGCGCCATCCCGTTCATCTCGGCCTCGGCGCCGTCGGCGTCCGCGTCGCCTTCCGGGTCGACCTCGTCGCTCTCGTCCATCGGCGGCGGCTCGTCCGGCGGGGGCGGCTCGTCCGGCGGCGGAGGCTCCTGGGCCTGATCGACACTCGGCGCGGGCGGCTGGGCAGGCGGCTGGACGGGCGGCCGCGGCGGAGGTGCCGGGTTCGGTGTGGCCGCCGCACCGAACCCCCCGCTAGGGCCTGATCGTCCGGGCGGAGGCCCCGCCGGTGCTCCGCCGACGATGGTCTCGATCCGCCAGTCGACGCCCATCCGTTCCTTGAAGACCTCGCGGAGGACGGTGTCACGGCCGCCGTTGACGAACCCCAGACGGCGCCCCTCGGCGTCGAACCCCAGCGTCAGCACCTTGCCGTCGAGCGACACCGGCTGCACCCCGGACATGATGACCATCCAGGTGGCGCGGCTCTTCTGCTTGACGGCCTCGACGACGTCCGGCCAGAGCCGCTGGACGGACGAGAAGTCCACCCCGCCCGCGGATTGCGCGGCCGGCGGATCGGCCTGGGCAGGACGCGGAGCAGGAGCCGGAGCCGCAGAGGCCGCCCGAGCCCCTTCTCCGGAGGCACTCGGCGCATCTCCGGAAGCCCCGCCACGACGGTTATCCACAGGTTCAGTTTCTGCAGCCGGTCCACCGGCGGGAGCGCCACCCTTGGGAGATGGCTCCTCCCCACGCGTCCGAGAACCACCCGCTCCACCCTGAGCGGGGGCCTCCTGCGCCGGAGGCGGCGTGAACGCCTGCGCCACCGCGCCGCTTTGCCCCCCGGCAAAGCCGCCCTGAGCGGCCTGGCGCTCCAGCCGGTCGATACGGGCGAACATCGAGGATTCGTCCTCGTAAGCCGCAGGAAGGAGGATTCGAGCGCAGATCAACTCGAGCAGCAGCCGCGGCGACGTGGCGCCCCGCATCTCGGTCAGCCCGGTGTGCAGGAGGTCGGCGGCACGTGTCAGTTCCCCCGGCCCCAGCGACGACGCCTGGCGCCGCATGTCCTCCAACTCGTCCGGCGGAACGTTCAGCAGCCCCGAACCGCCCGCCTCCGGGACGTTCGACAGGATGACCAGGTCGCGGAAGCGTTCCAGCAGGTCGGCGGTGAAGCGGCGCGGGTCCTGGCCGCTCTCGATCACCCGGTCGATCGCGGCGAAGACGGCGGCGCCGTCACGTGCGGCGAACGCGCTGATGACCTCGTCCAGCAGCGCCGAGTCGGTGTAGCCGAGCAGCGAGACGGCCCCGGCGTAGGTGATGCCCTTCTCGTCCGACCCGGCGAGGAGCTGGTCGAGCATGGACAGCGTGTCGCGGGCCGACCCGGCACCGGCCCGGACGGCCAAAGGCAGCGCGGACGGCTCGTACGGCACGTCCTCCGCCTGGAGGATCTCCTCCACCAGCTCCTGGAGGACGCCCGGCGGGATCAGCCGGAACGGGTAATGGTGCGTCCGGGACCGGATCGTCCCGATGACCTTCTCCGGCTCGGTGGTCGCGAACACGAACTTCAGGTGCGGCGGCGGCTCCTCGACGAGCTTCAGCAGCGCGTTGAAGCCCTCCCGCGTGACCATGTGCGCCTCGTCGATGATGTACACCTTGAAGCGCGCCGAGACCGGGGCGAAGAACGCCCGTTCCCGCAGGTCGCGGGCATCGTCAACGCCACCGTGGGACGCCGCGTCGATCTCGATCACGTCGATGTGGCCGGTCCCCGCCGGGCCGAGCGCCACACACGAGTCGCACTCGCCGCAGGGATCGGGCGTAGGCCCCTGCTCGCAGTTCAGCGACCGAGCAAGGATCCGGGCGCTGGAGGTCTTACCGCAGCCGCGCGGGCCGCTGAACAGGTACGCGTGGTTGATCCGGCCGTTGCGCAGCGCCTGCTGCAGCGGCTCGGCGACGTGTTCCTGCCCTTTCAGCTCGGCGAACGTCGCTGGCCGGTACTTGCGGTACAGAGCCAGACTCATCGGGGGTCCGCCCTCCCTCGAGAAGCAGAGCGTCGGATGTGCGGTGTCGCCGTCAAATCAAGGGACCCCCCGCACACCCGCCAGAGCCTGCTTATCCTTGCTGCCTTCCGGCCCTGGGGAGGTTCACAGGGTGACGCCGTGCGAGGGGTCTGCCTCAGTCTATGGCATCCCACGCACAGGATTGCCACGCTTCACGCGTAGTCTGCGCCGCATGCCCGCACCGACACACGACACGCTCTTGCACATCGCCGAACGGACCCACTGGGAAGCCGCCCGCGACACGGGAGTGTCGTACACGATGTCGACGCTCGGCAGGACCCTTGACGAAGAGGGCTTCATCCACTGCTCGTCCGACATGGCACAGGTGGACGGCGTCCTGGACCGCTTCTACACCGCCGTCCCCCGCTCAGACCTGGTGCTCCTGGTCATCAACACGTCCCGACTGGACGCCCCCGTCCGGTACGAGCAAGTCGACGGTGACCTTTTCCCACACGTCCACGGCCCGATCCCGGTGTCCGCGGTAATTGATGTCAGGTCACTGCCCGAGACCCGGTAGGCTTTCCCGCGGAGGATTCGCCTAGTGGCCTAGGGCGCACGCTTGGAAAGCGTGTTGCGTGCAAGCGCTCGCGAGTTCGAATCTCGCATCCTCCGCCACGGTATGACCAGGCAAAACGAAGGGGCCCGACGATCCTCGGCGGGCCCCTTCGCTGTTGTCCTTAGCCCTC
>NZ_SMJX01000506.1 GCF_004348535.1 Actinomadura sp. KC216 | reverse complement strand
GCGCAGGCCCATCTCGGCATCACCGTCAGCGGCTTCCCGAACCTGTTCCTGCTGTACGGCCCGTACACCAACCTCGGCCACAACTCGATCATCTACATGCTGGAGTCGCAGTTCAGGTACGTGCTCGGCTGCGTGGACGCGCTACGCCGGGCCGGGCTCGCCTGGATCGACGTCCGGCCGGACGTGCAGGACGCGTTCACCCGCGAGATGCGCGAGCGGCTCCGCGCCACGGTGTGGGAGGCGGGCTGCGAGAGCTGGTACATGACGGCCGACGGCAAGGTCGTCAACAACTGGCCCGGGTTCACGTTCGCCTACCGCCGCGCGACCCGCCGCCCCGACCCGCGGCACTTCCACACCCGCCGCGCCGCCGCCCGACCGGTCTTCTAGGCTCGGGGCATGCCGACCGCCTTCATCACCGGCGCGACCGCGGGCATCGGTGCCGCCTTCGCCCGCCGCCTCGCCTCCGACGGATTCGACCTGGTCCTCCTGGCCCGCGACGCCGAGCGGCTCGACCGGACGGCCGCCGGGCTGCGCGAACGGTACGCCGTCCGCGCCGAGGCGCTGCCCGCCGACCTGTCCACCGAGGAGGGCCTCGCGGCGGCCGAGGGGCGCGTCCGCGACGGCGTCGACCTGCTGATCAACAACGCCGGGTTCGGCCACAAGGGCGTCTTCCTGGACGTCCCGGTGGCGGACGAGGTGACCATGCTGAAGGTGCACTGCGAGGCCGTCCTCCGGCTCACCCACGCCGTGCTGCCGGGGATGCTGGACCGCGGCCGGGGCGGCGTCGTGAACGTCGCGTCGGCGGCGGCGTTCGCGACGCGCGGCACGTACGGGGCGTCCAAGGCGTGGGTGGTGAGCTTCAGCCAGGCCGTCGCCGAGGACATCAGGCGCCGCTCGGACGGCGGCGTCCGCGTGATGGCGCTGTGCCCCGGCTACGTGCGGACCGAGTTCCACGACCGCGCCGAGATGGACATGTCGGACCTGCCGGAGTTCATGTGGCTGGACAAGGACGCCGTCGTGGCCGCCGGGCTCCGCGACCTGCGGCGCGGCGTCCAGGTCAGCATCCCGGGCGCGCAGTACAAGGCGCTCATCGGCGCGGCCCGCTTCCTGCCGCGCGGGGTCGTCGCGCGCCTGTCGTCCGGCACTGGACGCACCTACAAGAGGTGACCGAGGGTTCCCGGGCGCCATCGCCTGGGGTAGACACGGCTCATGCGGGTGCTGGTGACGGGCGCGGCGGGCTACATCGGGTACGCGGTCGGGCGGCGGCTGGTCGCGGCCGGGCATGACGTCGACGGGCTGGTCCGGCGGAGCGCCGCGCTGCCGCCCGGGGTCCGTCCCGTCCGCGGCGACCTCCTCGACCCCGGCGGCCTCCCGGGCGGCCCGTACGACGGGGTGTGCCATCTCGCCGCGCTCGCCCGCGTCCGCGAGTCGTTCGACGCCCCGCTGCGGTACTTCGCCGCGAACGTCCAGGGCACGGTGAACCTGCTGGAGGCGGTGGACGCGGACCGGGTGGTGTTCGGCTCGACGGCCGCCGTGTACGGGACGCCGGAGCGGCAGCCGATCCCGGAGGGCGAGCGGACGGCGCCGTCCAGCCCGTACGGGGCGTCGAAGCTGGCCGCCGAGCAGGCCGTCCGGTTCCATGCCCGGACGGGCGCGATCGGCGCCGTCGTCCTGCGCACCTTCAACGTCGCCGGGTCGGTGGACGGACGGCCGGACCCCGACGGGACGCGGCTGATCCCGAAGGCCCTGGCCGTGGCGGCCGGGCACGCGCCGCACCTGGAGATCAACGGCGACGGGCGCGCCGTCCGCGAGTACCTGCACGTGGACGATCTCGCCGCGGCCTACGTCCGGGCGCTGGAGGACGTGCGGCCCGGCGAGGAGCGGGTCTACAACGTCGGCAGCGGGATCGGGACGGCCGTCCACGAGGTCGTCGCCGCCGTCGAGGAGGTGACGGGCCGTCCCGTGCCCACGCTGCGGCGCCCGCCGCGCACCGAGGCGCCCGTCCTGGTCTGCGACGCGACGGCCGTCCGGGAGGGCCTCGGCTGGCGCCCCGAGCGCTCCACGCTGCCGGAGATCATCGCCACCTCGTGGAACGCTCTCACTCATATCGGCGACTAAACTCCCCAGCGTGTCCGAACCGAAGTTCGAAGTCCAGATGCTCCACGACCGGGTCATGATCAAGGTCGAGAAGGACAGCGGGGAGCGCCGCAGCACCGGCGGGATCGTCATCCCCGCGACGGTCGAGCAGGGCAACCGCCTGGTCTGGGGCGAGGTCTGCGGGGTCGGTCACCACGTCCGCGTCGTCAAGCCCGGCGACCGCGTGCTGTTCCACCCGGGCGACCAGTTCGAGGTCGAGATCCAGGGCGAGAACTACCTCGTCATGCGCGAGCGCGACCTGCACGCGATCGCCAGCGAGCGCCCCGAACACGGCACGGGCCTCTACCTTTGACGCTCCCCGCGGCCGGATCGCCGGGACCACGGCGAGGCCGTTAGCGGACAGGTCCCTCCCCCCTCCGACGGACGAATCCAGGACAGGAAAAGTCCATTCATTGGGGGAAATATCGTGATGCGCGAGATCAACGGTGCCGCCCGGACGAAGGGGCCCGCGGACGGGTCGCCGCCCGCCCAGGGGCGATTCGACCAGGCGCTGCGGCACCTCCGGTCGCACGCCGAGCAGGCCGCCCTGGCCGTCCGGGAGATGGAGGCGCAGCTGACGTCGCTCGCCCGCACCGAGAGCACGCGGCCGGCGGGCTCCGCCGGGTGCGAGGCGCTGGAGGGGGCCGAGATGATCGACCGGCGGATCGCCGACGCGGTCGGCCGGTGCCGCGGCGAGCTGCTCACCGCCCGGCCGGACGCGTCGCGCGAGGGCAGGACGCTTCGCGTGGCGCTGGAGCGCGACTGGCGCGCCCTGGCGCGCGGGGCGGCGATCCGGACGCTGTACGGGCACACCGCCCGCTACGACCCGGCCACCGTCGCCTACGTCGAGGAGATCACGGCGGCGGGCGCCGAGGTCCGGATGTGCGACGAGGTCTTCGACCGGCTGATCATCGTGGACCGGCGGATCTGCTTCCTGCCGGGCCCGAGCGGCTCCCCGGGCGCCGTGACGGCGGTCGCGGTGACCGTCCCGGCCGTGGTGCGGTACCTGGCCGACGCCTTCGACCGGGTCTGGCAGCGATCCGGCCGGTTCACCGCCGGCCCGGGCGGCCAGGCCGAGAACCGGACCATCCGCATGCTCATCGACGGCGAGACCGGCACGGTGATCGCCAAGCGGCTCGGGATCAGCGACCGGACCTTCGCCAAGCGGATCGCCCGCATGAAGTCCGACTACGGGGTCCTCACCCACTTCCAGCTCGGCTACGAGATCGGCCGCCGCTCCTGAGGACGGCGGGTCGCGCGCCACGTACAGCGTTCCCCGGCTGCGGGCGAGCGTCGTCGGGAGCTGGAGCGGCGCGCAACGCTCGTCGAGCCGCTCGGCCGCCGCGTCGGCTTCCCCGAAGGCGCGCGGACCGCCGGGACCGGCTGAGACACTCCTCTACGAACCGGAACGAACGCGACGACTCGGGAGGACGCATGGGCGGGGAGATCCAGCACGACAGGTCGGGCCAGCTCAAGCAGATCGAGAGCGGGCTGCTGCCCGGCGAGCGGATCATCGCCGTCTACGACGCGGTGGGCGCGGGCACCGGGTTCATCGGCCTCACCGACCGCCGGGTGATCATCCAGGACAAGAGCTTCGCCGGGAAGAAGTACGCCATCACCAGCGTCCCCTACTCCAAGATCACTTCGGTGAGCGTGGTGAGCAACAAGTCGTGGGCCGGGTCGTACTTCTCCACCGGCTCGATCGCGATCAACGTGGGGACGCACACCTACGAGGTCGAGTTCCGCGGCAGCGACAAGAGCCACCACGTCCACAACGTGATCCTGGAGCACATCTCGTCCTGACCGGGCCCGGCCGGCGGCCGGGCCCGGTCAGGACGAGATG
>NZ_SMJX01000505.1 GCF_004348535.1 Actinomadura sp. KC216 | reverse complement strand
TCCTTGAGGAGGAGGGGGAGGCGGAGGACGAAGCGGGCGCCTTTCGGGCTGTCCTCGATGTGCAACGAGCCGCCGTATATCTCGGCGATCTCGCGCGCGATGGGCAGCCCGAGCCCGGTGCCGCCCGGGTCCCGCTTCCGGGACTCGCCCAGGCGCGCGAACCGCTCGAAGACCCGCTCCCGCGACTCGTCCGGGATGCCGTCACCGTCGTCCAGCACCTCGAGGACGGCGTCGGACCCGTCCCGCTCCACCGTGACCTGGATGGCGTCCACGGCGTGCCGTTCGGCGTTGCTCAGCAGGTTGGCGAGCACCCGCGCCAGCCGCACCGGGTTCGCCCGGACGGCCACGTCAGGCTCCAGGTCCGTCGTGATCGGGATGCGGGGCGGGCGGCGCTCCACCTCCCGGCGGGTGAGGCCCGCGAGGTCGATCCGCTCCATCGGGACCGGGGCGCGGGAGTCGAGCCGGGACAGCTCCAGCAGGTCGACGACCACGTCGTTCAGCCGCCGCGTGTCGCCGAGCGCCGACACGACCATCGGTTTCCAGTCGTAGTCGTCCGGCTCGTCCAGCGCGGCCTCCAGCTGCGTCTGCAACGCCGCGAGCGGGTTGCGGAGATCGTGCGACGCGTCCGAGATGAACCGGCGTTCCCGCTCCGTCGCCTCCTGCAGCCGTTCGAGCGTCGCGTTGACGGTCTCGGCGAGCGCCTGGAGCCGGGTGCCCGCCTGCGGGACCGGCACCCGGTGGCCGAGCCCCTGCCTGCTGAACTCCGCCATCTCCGCGCGGATCTCGTCGACCGGGACGAACACCCGCCCGATCGTGTACCACGTCCACCACGCGATCAGCGCGAGCAGCGCCACCATGACCAGCGCGACACCCAGCGGCAGCAGCCACGTGTTCAGCAGCGTCGGCAGCGGCGTCACCGCGATCACCATCACGCCGGGCCCCCACGGCGACGTCCGCAGGCGCGTACCGAACATCCACACGCAGTCGTCCAGGAAGTCGGGGCAGATGGCGCGATCGAGGAGCATCCTGTCGTTCCGCACGTCCTCGGCCGCCAGCGGCGGGCTCCCGCTCAGGCCGACGCTCTCCGCCACGACCGCCCCGTCCGGGCCGAGGACCTGCACCAGCGGGGTCTCGCCCTGCCTGGGGGCGAGCACGTCCTCGTACCGTCCGCGGACGATGTCGGTCACGACCCGCTCGACCGTCCGCTCGGACTTCCGCCACACCTTGCTCTGCGCCCATTCCCGCGCGAGCACCATGAGCAGCACGAACACCAGGCCGAGGACCAGCGTCGACACCGCCACGGTGCTGACCGTCGCGCGTCCCCGTACCGAGAAGAACAGCCGCCTGTGCCACCGGCGGACCGTCCCCCACCTCTCCGTCGCCACAGCCGATCCCCCGAATCCCGAACGGCCGGACACTAAAAGTGATCACTCACGCACACAGCGTAGATCACGCGATCTCCGGTCGCCGATCCGGGGTATTCGTCCGAATGGCTAGACTCGCCGGGATGCCAGAGGCGCCGACCACACGAAGCCGCAGCAAGGCCAGGGCCCGCACGACAGGGCACTGCGCGGTGCTGTATCCGGCCATCGCCGAGGCGGCCCGCCGGGCGGACGCGAACGCGATCGGGCTGATCGACGTCGGCTGCTCGGCGGGGCTCAACCTCAATGTCGATCGCGTCGGCATCACCTACAGCAACCGCGACCGTCAATCGAGGAGTTCGCACGATTCGCGGGACCCGCGGGATTTGCCGCTGTTGCTGGGCGACGCGTCCTCGCCCGTCCAGATGTCGTGCACGCTCGTGGGCGACAGGCCCGTTCCGGCGCGGGCGCTGCCCGAGGTCGTGGCCCGGATCGGTGTCGACCGCGATCCGATCGATGTGACCGACCCGGACGAGGCCCGCTGGCTCCGCACCTGCCTGCCCCCAGACCAGCCGGACCAGCTCGCTGAGTTCGACGCAGAGTTGGCGTTGACGGCGTCGGCCCCTCCGCTGCTGCTGCGAGGCGACGTCCTCGACCTGCTGCCCGACGCCTTCGCCCGCGTCCCAGCCGATGCCCTGCCCGTCGTCACCACGACCTGGTCGTTGTCGCGCTACCCGCTCGAAGCCCGCCTGCGCTTCCTGCACCGCCTGGACGAAGCGGCGACCGAGCGGACGGTGGCGTGGGTGTCGGCGGAAGGCGTCGGAGTCGCGCCGGGGATACCGACCTTCGGCGATCGGCGCGCGTCCGGTCACAGCATCATCGGGCTGGCGCTGTTCGACCACACGACCCTGCGCGCCGAGGGCCTTGGCCGCTGCTGGTCCCGGGGACGCATGCTGTCCTGGCTGGCAGGCGGCTCCTAGCGTCCTGCGGTCGTCCTGGTCCCCTTCACCGCCCATGCTCTGGCGGTGAGGGGGATGGAGCCGTCCGGGGCGGTGGGGAGGCGGGTGCGGAGCAGGTCGCGCAGGTCGCGGCGGTGCTCCTCCGTCAGCGACGTCACGTACGCGGGTGCCGGGCCCTGGCCGCCGAGGAACGGCCACCAGTAGTCGTCGAAGCCGGTGAACATCGTCGGCACCTCGATCGGCTCGACGGTGACCTCGTCCAGGCCGGAGTCCGTCCACAGGCGGTGCAGGGGTTCGGGGCGGCACAGCGGGAAGCGGCGGCCTTCGTCCAGTTCGGCGGCGGCCCGGTCGAGCGCGGTGGCGGCGTCCCAGAAGTGCCGCATCATCGCCATGCCCTCGCCGTAGTCCCAGACGTAGGCGGCGACCATGCCGCCCTCCGCGGCGACCCGGCCGAACTCGGCCACGGCCGAATGCGGCTCCGGGACGAAGTTGAGCGCCAGCCCGCTGACCACGGCGTCGAACCGGCGGCGATGATCGGGCAGCGGCGGCGGCAGCGGCGGCAGCGGCGGCAGCGACGGTGGTGGCACTGGCAGCGGCAGCGAACGGGCGTCCGCCAGATGGAAACTCGCCCGGGTGTCGGTGACCTGGGCACGTGCGCGCGACAGGAAGCCCTCGGACGTGTCCACCCCGATGACCTGGGCGGGATCCGTCAAGGCCAGGATCGCCGCCGTCAACGCTCCGGTGCCGCAGCCGACGTCCAGCCAGCGTCTGCGGGCGGGCACGTCCAGCCAGTGGAGGAACGGGTTCGCGACCCGGCGGCTCCACCGGCCCACGTAGTCCTCGTAGGCGTCCCCGGCAGCCCATACGTCGCCCATGGCGTGCCGACGATACAGCTAACCTGGGGTTTCGGGAGGCGGGCTTGCCATGCTGTACGCGTCTCTGCTGGGGGATCAGGTAATCGGCGACGACGAGTCGGGCGTGCGGTCGCGTTCACCGCGCACGGTCGGCCTCGTCGCGTATCTGGCCGCCCATGCGGGGGCGCCGCAGACCCGGCAGCGCATCGCGGGGATCTTCTGGCCCGACTCCACGGACGCTCAGGCGCTCACCAACCTGCGCCGCGAACTGCATCACTTGCGCCGCGTCCTCGGTCCGGAGCCTTCGCTGGTGGTCACGTCCAGGGACCTGTGCTGGCGGGACAGCGGGACATGCCGCGTCGACCTGCGCGTCTTCGCCGCCGAGTGCGAGGGCGCTCGGGCGGCGCTGGCCAGGGGAGACGAGGAGGGCGCCGCCGAGCACGCGTGCAGGGCCATCGCCGAATACAAGGGTGATCTCCTGCCCGGCGTGCATGACGACTGGGTGCTGGACGCCAGGTCGGAGCTCGAACGCCGGTGCGTGGAGATGTGCGATCTGGTCGCCACGACGTCCGCCGGGACGGGCGATCTGGCCAGGGCGGTGGACGCCGCCCGCCGCCGGATCCGGCTGCAGCCGCTGGAGGAGGTCGGCTACCGCGTCCTGATCCAGTTGCAGGCCGAGCTGGGCGATCGCGCGGGCGCCATCAGCACCTACCACCATTGCGCCTCGGTCCTGGAGCGCGAGCTGGGCGTCGTCCCGGACCCGGCGACGCGGCGCGCGTTCCAGCGCCTGATGGCGGGCGCGGGCGC
>NZ_SMJX01000504.1 GCF_004348535.1 Actinomadura sp. KC216 | reverse complement strand
GGTCGGTCGGCGTCGAGCCGCCGCCGAAGTCCACGTCCGAGCAGGTGTAGAAGGCCTCGTCACTCCAGGCCACCCGCTGCCAGATCGAGTACAGGATGTGCCTGCCGGTCCGCGGCGGGATGTTGATCGTCCACTTGGTGTACTGGGTGGGGTTGATGTTCCTGAACGCCTGGATGGGGACGAGATCGGCCCAGCGCAGCGGCTGCGTCGGGCTCCAGCCGTCGCGGGTGATGTAGAACTCGAAGTCGCTGCCCGCGTGCGGCGCGGTCGCGTGGTAGGTGATCGTCTGCGGGCCGGACGACATCCGCTTGGCGGGCCAGTCGGCGCGCGGCAGGTCCAGGCCGCGGTACTTCGCGCGTCCCGCGCTGCACAGCTGCCCGTCCGGGATGATCTGCCGGTGCCGGCCGCCGGCCTCCAGCAGCGACACCTCGTTCCAGTCGTAGAACGCCTGGGTGCCGCCGGCCGCGACGGCCGCCTTGCAGGCGTCCGACTTCGGCGCCTCCGGGCCCTCGTTCTTGCAGACGTAGACGCGGCTCGGCGGGTCCGACATGGTCCCGTGGGCGTTCGCGCCGGTGGAGCTGCTGAGCACCACCAGCGCGGACGCCGCCGGGACCGCGGCCGTGACGGCCGCGACCCTTCTCGCTCGGGTCGATCTCACTTCGTTTCCTTCCGGTGGGGGTGGTTGTTCCTCAGTAAGGCTTTGGGGCGCTACGGAAGGCCGTTGAGGAACGGTTCGTGGGCGTTCATGAACTCCCACTTGAAGTAGTGGTCCCAGTTGATCGACCAGGTCATCAGCCCGCGCAGCGCCGGGGACGTCCCGCCGCGCAGCTGGTAGGAGCCGCAGCCCGTCCCCTTGACCAGGCAGGTCACCGCCTGCTGCACCTGGGCCGGCGAGGTGTGGCCGTTGCCCGCGGGGACCGCGGCGGGCAGCCCGATGCCGATCTGGTCGGGCCGCAGCCCGGGGAACGTGTGACCGGTGTTCGCGACCGGGAACCCGGCCTTCACCATGTCGGTCATCGCGATGTGGAACTCGGCGCCGCCCATGTTCTTGTACTGGCCGTCGAGCGCCATCACGGGGCCGGAGTTGTAGTCCTGGACGTGCAGGACGGTCAGGTCGTCCCGCATCGCGTGGATCACCGGGAGGTAGGAGCCCGTCCGGTTGTCCCCGCCGCCGGCGCCGCCGTAGAACTGGTAGCCGACCTGCACGAAGAACGTCTCCGGCGCCATCGTCAGCACGAACTTCTCGCCGTACTTGGCCTTCAGCGTCTTCAGCGCGGAGATCAGGTTGACGATCACCGGGGTCTTCGGGTTGCGGAAGTCGGTGTCACCGCTGTTGAGGTAGAGCGAGTGGCCCTCGAAGTCGACGTCCAGGCCGTCCAGGCCGTACTTGTCGATGATCGCCGAGACGGACCGGACGAACGCGTCCCGCGCGCCCGTGGTCGTGAGCTGAACCTGGCCGTTCTGGCCGCCGATCGAGATCAGCACCTTCTTGCCCTGCGCCTGCTTCGCGCGGATCGCGGCGATGAACTCCTCGTCGCTCTCCACGTTCGGGCACTCGCTCACCGGGCAGCGGTTGAACCGGATGTCGCCGGAGGTGACCGACGTCGGCTCGCCGAACGCGAGGTCGATGATGTCCCACGCGTCCGGGATGTCCGCCATCCGCACGTAGCCGGAGCCGTTGGCGAAGCTCGCGTGCATGTAGCCGATGAGCGCGTGCTTCGGCAGCCCGGTGTTCGCGCAGCCGCCCGTCCGGCCGCTGACCGGGGCGGACTTGGCCGACTCGCCGACGTCGTTGTACGCGGCGACCGTGTAGCTGTGCGAGCTGCACTTGGCGAGGCCCGTGATGGTGGCGCTCGTCCCGGTCACGGTGGCCTTCAGCGCCGTGCCCTCGTAGACGCGGTAGCCGGTGACCGTCCCGGTGGCCGGTTCCCACGACAGCGTGATCGAGTCGTCGGTGACCGTGCCGAGCCTGGGGGCCGCGGGCGCGCCCGGCACCCCCGGCTGGGGTTCGCCGCCGGGGCCGTCCAGCTCCACGTCGTCGGCGTGGTAGGCGCCGGTGGCGTACCAGCCGTGGAGGAATATCTCCGCGGACTTCTGGTCGGCTCCGGTCGTGAACGACACCGTCAGCTTGGTGTAGTTCGACGCGGACGGGATCCACGTCTTGGCCCCGCCGGTCACGCCCATGTGCACGTAGCTGCCGCGCACCCAAGCCGACAGCGTGTAGGCCGTGTTCGGCTGGACGCCGACGGTCTGCGTGCACTGGCCCGTGCTGCCGGCGGTCACGCCGCCGGCGAGCGCGTACGAGCCCGTCCGCACGGGGCTGGTCACCACGGAACCGCCGCTCGCGCATGTCCAGCCGCTCAGCGATCCCGTCTCGAAACCGGCGTTGGCCAGTACGTTCTCGGCTTGCGCCGGGCTCGGGAGCCCGACGAGCAGCCCGGCGGTGAGCACCGCCGGGGCCCAGATCTTCTTCATGTCCGTCCCTCTGGCGAAACGTGTCCCGCTCCCGCAGCGTGTCCCGCCGCGGGAGCGGGATCGGTTACGGAAGCGTGTCCAGGTGCGGGCCGACGGTTCCGGCGAACCGGCCGCCGTTGGTGACGTCCCAGTTGATGGACCAGGTCATCGCGCCGCGGATGTCCGGATACGTCTTGGACGGCTTGAAGCTGCCGCAGCTCGTGCCCTTGGCGAGGCAGTCGAGCGCGTTGTTGACCAGACCCGGCGAGACGACACCGCCGCCCGCCGCGCCCGCGCCCGCCGGGAGACCCAGCGCCACCTGGTCGGGACGCAGCCCGTTCTCCAGCTGGATGCACGCCAGCGCGGTCATGAAATTGAGCGTTCCCTGCGCGTACACCTGCTGGTCGCAGCCGAGCATCGTGCCCGAGTTGTAATACTGCATGTGGACGACGGTCAGGATGTCCTTGATGTTCAGCGCGAGCTGGAAGTACGCCCCGCCGGTGGACTGCATGTCGACCGTCTGCGGCGCCATCGTGATGATCATGTCGTTGCCGACGTTGCCGCGGATCGCGCGCAGGGCCTGCCCCATGTACTGCGGGTTGAGGCCGTTCTCCAGGTCGATGTCGACGCCGTCGAAGCCCCAATCCTTGATGATGGTCGTCATGGACTGGGTGAACAGCGTCGCGGCGCTGCTGTTGCCGACCCAGATCGCGCCCTTCTCACCGCCGACCGACAGGATGACCTTCTTGCCCTTGGCCTGAAGCGCCTTCACGTCCGCCTTGAACTGCTCGTCGGTGTAGCCGCCGACCGCGCTGGCCAGGCCCGGGTCGACCCTGAAGCTGACCTCGCCGAAGCGGGTCGTCGCCTCGCCGAACGCGACCGCGATGACGTCGTACTCGTTGGGCACCTGGGAGAGCTTCAGCGGCCGGGCCTGGTTGACGAAGTTGTGCCAGTAGCCGGTGAGGAAGTGCTTGGGCAGCGCGCTGCTCACGCATCCGCTGGTCGTGCTGGTGACGGCGGTGCTGGCGGGCGACTCGCCGTTGTCGTCGTACGCCTTGACCGTGTAGCTGTGCGTCGAGCACTTGGCGAGGCCGGAGATCGTGGCGGTGGTGCCGCTGACGGTCGCGCGCAGGTCGGAGCCCTCGTAGACGCGGTAGCCGGTGGGCTCGCCGGAGGCGGGCTGCCAGCTGAGGGTCAGCGAGGTGTCGGTCCGCGCGGTGACGGTCGGGCTGCCGGGCGCGCCGAGGTCGCCGGGGTTGCCGGTGTCACCGCCGTCGCACGGGTTGCCGTTGAACGTGCAGTTCTCGGGGGCACCGGGACCGTTCCCGAGGAATCCGAACGTGACGGTTCCGCCGGCCGGTACCGCGCCGTTGTAGCTGCGGTTCTCGAATACCTGGTGCTGCCCGTTTTTGGTGAGCAGGGCGTCCCAGTACGAGCCGACGGTCGTCCCGGCGGGCAGGTCGAACTCGACCTTCCAGCCGCTGATCGCCTGGTCGGAGCCGTTGGTGAGGGTGAAGCGCCCCTCCCATCC
>NZ_SMJX01000503.1 GCF_004348535.1 Actinomadura sp. KC216 | reverse complement strand
GAGGCCGACCGGCGCCGCTGGTATGTGCGGCTGGTTCCGCAGACGTTGGCGGCGTTGTCTCCCGCCGCGTGGACGCAGCCGGTGACGGCATCGCGGGTGGTGTTCGTGTGCACGCGCAATTCGGCGCGTTCGCAGCTGGCGGCCGTGCTGTGGGCGCATCGCAGCCGTATCCCGGCGGTGTCGGCGGGGACCCGTCCCGGCCCTGGGGTGCACCGGCGGGCGGTCGCGGTGGCGCGCCGCCACGGCTTCACCATGAACAAGCGGCTGACCCGCCATGTCGGTGATGTGGTCGCCGACGACGACCTGGTGGTGGCCGTCTGCGACAACGCCTACGAGGAACTCGGCACCGAACGCCGGCATCGGAGGGCTTCGATACTGCACTGGTCGGTGCCCGACCCGGTCCGCGTCGACACCGACGCCGCGTTCGAGGACGCCTTCGCCGAGATCGCCGCCCGCGTCGACCGGCTCAGCGCGGCCGTCGACGTCCCGACCGGAGATTCGCCCACGGAATCGTCCCGAACCGATCCCGCCGACCCGCCCGGCTGACCTCAGGTCGGCCTACCGGCCCGCAAACCGCCTTGGAGCACCCGATGACCGAGACCTACCGTCGCGAGGACCTGAGCGTCGACCAGCAGCACGCACTGTTCACCGCCGCCCACAGGTTGGCCGAGGAGTTCTCCGGCACCTTCGGCACCGAGACCATCGACCGGTTCCTGCACACCAGCTACGACCAGTTCGCCGGACGCGCCAGCGTCCCGCACTTCCTGCCGCTGCTGGCCGAGCGGTTCGCCCGCCAGCGACTGCAGGCCCTGGCCCGCGTCGAGGGCAAGGACGCAACCGGCACCCCGATCGTGCTGTTCCTGTGCGTCCACAACGCTGGGCGGTCGCAGATGGCGCTGGGCTTCTTCACCCACTTGGCCGAGGACAGGGCCATCGGCTGGTCGGGCGGCTCCGAGCCCGGCGACCAGATCAACCCGGCCGCGGTGGAGGCGATGCGCGAGCGCGGCATCGACATCACCGGCGAGTTCCCCAAGCCCTGGACCACCGAGATCGCCCAGGCCGCCGACGTCATCGTCACCATGGGCTGCGGCGACGCCTGCCCGGTCTTCCCCGGCAAGCGCTACCTGGACTGGACGCTCGACGACCCCGCCGGCCAAGACCTGGCCGCCGTCCGGCCCATCCGCGACGAGATCGAACAGCGCGTCCGCGGCCTGCTCTCCGACCTGGACGTCCCCCTCCGCGCCTGATCCGCGCGCCGTGGACCGCCCTGATGCTGTCCTCTACTCGTCCCCCAGCCCTTCTCACCAGCAAAGGCTGCCGTCCGTGACCGCTTCACCCGACCCGGCCACCTCACCGACGCCCACGGCGTCACGCACCGCTTCCTCAGCCAGGACCGCCTCCATGACCGGCACCCAGTCCGCCAAAGAACCCGTCCTGCCACTCGCTGGGAGGAACGATTCGGTGTCGTTGCCGCGCCGGGCCCTGGCTGAGGCGGTGGGCACCGCGTTGCTGGTCACCGTGGTGGTCGGGTCGGGCATCATGGCCGCTCGGTTGTCCCCGGACGACGTCGGGATGCAGTTGCTGGAGAACTCCACCGCCACCGCCTTCGGACTGGCCGCCCTGATCCTGATGTTCGGGTCGGTATCGGGTGCGCACTTCAACCCGGTCGTCACTGCCGTCGACTGCCTGCTCCAAGGCCGCCCCCTGCGGGACGCGGCCGTCTACGTCCCGGCGCAGGTGCTCGGCGCGATCGGCGGCGCGGTGCTGGCGAACCTGATGTTCGACCTACCGGCCCTTACCGCCTCCGAGCGGGACCGCTCCCAGCCCCACCTGTGGCTGGGCGAGACCGTCGCCACCCTCGGCCTGGTCCTGCTCATCTTCGCTCTTGTCCGAACCGAGCGGGCCGCGCTGGCCGCCGCCCCGGCCGTCGGTGCCTACATCGGCGCCGCCTACTGGTTCACCTCCTCGACCTCCTTCGCCAATCCCGCGGTCACCGTCGGCCGCGCGTTCAGCGACACCTTCGCCGGGATCGCCCCATCCTCGGTGCCCGGCTTCGTCGCCGCTCAACTCCTCGGCGCCGCCATCGGCGCAGCCCTGATCGTGGCCTTCTATCCGCTGCCCGCTACCGGCGAGGCCACAAGTCCCGCAGCGGACGGCCGAACAGGGCGGTGATCCGGGCCAGGCATTGGCCAGGAGAAGTGGCCCCGACACCACAGCCGGGAGTCGGGCGGGGTTTCAGCGGTCGTGCCCAGGGGTTGAGTCGAGCGCGGCGGGGAGGTCGGTGAGGGATCGGATCACGATGTCCGGTGGGCCGCCGTCCGGCTCGAACACGCCGCCTGAGCGGTCGACCCAGGCGGCGCGGAGTCCGGCCGACTCCGCGCCGATGATGTCGAAGGAGTTGGACGACACCAAGCGCAGCCGTGACGGCGGCAGGTTGAGGCGCATGGCCGCGTGGCGGTACGGGAGGGGGGACGGTTTGAACGCCCGTACCTCGTCGACGCTGATGATCTCGGTGAAGTACGGACGCAGGCGGCTTGCGTCCAAGATCGCTTCGAGCATCGCCGGCGTGCCGTTGGACAGGACGGCCAGGACATGTCCTCGGTCGAGCAGGCCGCTCAGCGCGGGGACCGCGTCCGGAAACGGTTCAAGGTCGTTGTAGCGCGCGATCAGTGATTCCTTTTCACTGGGCTCAAGCTTCTTGTCCAGCAGGGCAAGCGCGTGGTCCAGTGCTTTGCGGGTGCACCAGGCGAAGTCCTCGTACCGTCCCATGGCGGTGAGCCGGAAACTGATGTCGAGTTGTTTGTGGCGCCAGATCCTGGCGACATCGGCCGCATCGGCGGGAGGCAGCCTTCCTTCCAGATGACGCGCGATGCCGATGGGGTCGACGAGGGTTCCGTACACGTCGAAGACGAGTGCTTCGTTACTCGGCAACTTTGTCTCCTTCCGTCACAGTGACGTGTCGCGAGGCGCCGTCGTGGAAGACCGCGAAATCGTCCACCGGCTCGCGTGACGTGCGCTGGGTGCAGAGCACGTGTTCGGGGTCGGCGTACCCAGCGCGAGGCCGCACACGATGGTCTGGTCCTCGGGGATGGAGAGCTGGTCGCGCAGAACCGGATGAAAAGGGATCAGCGACGCCTGCGGGCACGTGTCCAGCCCGGCCCCGCGAGCGGCGAACATCAGGGCTTGGAGGAACAGTCCCGCGTCGATGAGCGCGCCGGCGAGCAGGTGCCGGCTCACCGTGATGACCAGGCCGACCGGAGCGCCGAAGAAGGCGTAGTTGCGAGTTCGCCCGCTCGATGACCGTCGGCGACTCGCTCGATCCGGGAACGCAGATCGGGCCCATGGCCACCGCCCGCCAGCGGGACCGGGTGGAGGGCTACATCGCCAAGGGCCGGGCCGAGGGCGGCCGCATCACCACGGGCGGCGGCCGCCCCGCAGGCCGCGACCGCGGCTGGTTCGTCGAGCCGACCGTGTTCGCCGACGTCGGCAACGACGCCACCGTCAGCCGGGAGGAGATCTTCGGACCGGTCCTCACCGTCATCCCTACCGCGACGACGACGAAGCAGTGCGGATGGCCAACGACTCCGACTACGGCCTGGGGCGGCACCATCTCGTCCACCGACCCCGACCGCGCGCTGCGCCTGGCCCGCCGCGTCCACACCGGAACGATCGGCATCAACAGGTACATGCCCGACCCGGCGGCGCCCTTCGGCGGCGTCAAGGCCAGCGGTATCGGCCGCGAACTCGGTCCCGAGGGTATGTCCGGCTACAACTGCTCAAGTCCGTCTACTGCTGAGCCGCACCCCGCCGGGACCCCCAGGTCCCGGCGGGGGCCGTGGCTGATCTCCCGACTTGTACGACAGCACGGCCGCGATCGGCGGACCCGTCACCAGCCCCCGTGGACCGGAAAGCCCTCCGCGATCAGCGCCGTGCGGATCTCCCCGGCCCGGCGCGGCCCGATCCCCCGCACGTCGGCCAGCTCACCCGAACGCACCAGGACCACCACGTCCCCCCACGACCCCGATCGACCCAAGCTCACTGCGCAACGCACCCAGCGCCAGACCCGACAAC
>NZ_SMJX01000502.1 GCF_004348535.1 Actinomadura sp. KC216 | reverse complement strand
CTCCCACACCTCGCCCATCCCGCCACCGCCCAGCCGCCGGTCCAACCGGTAACGGCCCGCCAGCACGGTCCTCTGCTCCATGCCGCCAAAGTATCGGGCCCGCCGGCAGAGCTACACGGCTCAACCGATTCCGACGATCACGCCTCTCAGGTCCGCACTAGCTGATGTAGATCCCGGTGTGCCGGGGTGGCAGGGCGTTCCGGTGGGCGGCTCACGGGACCGGTGGCCGTTCCGACTCGTCATGGCGTCCGGGGCGAGCCTCGGTTCCGTCCGTAGGTGCCTGCTCGGCCGTGTGGACGATGCCCCGGCACATCCCTCCGAAGGTCCGGTCGTGGAACGGCCGGAACGCCCACCAGTACGCGTGCCCCGCCAGGCCCCTGGGGTGGAACAGCGCGCGTTGCGCCAGGACGGTGCGGGAGCCGTCCCGGTGCACGCGGAACTCCAGCCAGGCCAGGCCGGGCAGACGCATCTCCGCTCGCAGCCGCAGCAGCCGCCCCGACTCGTTTTCCTCCACCCGCCAGAAGTCCACCGTCTCCCCGACGCGCAACCGGCGCGGGTCGCGGCGGCCGCGCCGCAGCCCGACCCCGCCCACCAGCCGGTCCAGGGCACCGCGGACGCGCCAGGCGATCGGGAACGAGTACCAGCCGCGTTCCCCGCCGATCCCTTCGACGACCTCCCACAACCGTGCGGGCGTCGCGTCGGTCCGGCAGGTTCGCTCGTCGGTGTAGAGGCTGCCGCCCGCCCAGTCCGGATCGGTCGGCAGCGGGTCGCTGGGCGCGCCCGGTGTGCTCGCCGACGACCATCGCGTCGCGACGTCGGCCTCGCGGACCCGGCGCAGCGCCAACGCGACAGAGCGCTCGAAACCGGTCGGCCCGTCGGGCGGCGGAGGCAGGTATTCGGCGATGTCGTTCTCGGCGCAGACGACCTCGTTGCGCAGCGACTCCACCAGCGGACGCGCGAGATCGCCGGGAACGGGCGTGATGGCCCCCACCCACAGACTCGACAACCCCGGGCTCAGGACCGGGACCGGGACGATGATCCGGTGCCTGAGCCCGGCCACGGCGGCGTAGCGTCGCATCATGTCGGCGTAGGTGAGGATGTCCGGGCCGCCGATGTCGAACCCGCGGGTCACGTCCGCGGGCAGATCGGCGGCGGACACCAGGTAGTGCAGGACGTCCCGGATCGCGATCGGCTGGATGCGCGTGTGCACCCACCGCGGCGTGACCATCACCGGCAGCCGCTCGGTCAGGTAGCGCAGCATCTCGAACGACGCCGAACCCGAGCCGATGATCACAGCGGCCCGCAGCCACACCGCGGGAACTCCGCTGCCGAGCATGATCTCGCCGACCTCGGCGCGCGACCGCAGGTGCGCCGACAGCTCCTCCTCGGGGTCCATGCCGCCGAGATAGACCAGGCGCGCGATCCCGGCCTCCCGCGCCGCGCCGGCGAAGGTGCGGGCCGCCCGGCGGTCGGCCTCCGCGAAGCCGCCCTTGCCGCCGATCGCATGGATCAGGTAGTAGGCGACGTCCACGCCGTCCAGAGCGCGGCGGGTCGACGCGGAATCGGTGGCATCGGCCTCCGCGATCTCCACGCGCCCGGCCCATGGGTGATCACGCAACCGCCGGGCCGAGCGGGCCATGCACCGCACCCGGTAACCGGCGTCCAGCAGCTCCGGCACCAGCCGGCCGCCGATATAGCCACTGGCGCCGGTCACCAGGCACAGCCGTTGCTCTGCTGCGCTCGCGTCCACCACCTGGTGAGTTTCCGCTGGGTCTCTCGCCTCGCCGCCGACCGTGCCGCCAGACCGTCGGCCCTCTCGTCCAGTTCGCCGCGCTCCCCCGGAGTCCTCCACGTGGCGCACGTCGGCCCGGACGTCGAGCGGCGACCGTGGGCGGTGGTCGAACGCGAAGCCGTGCCGATCGGGTTCTGCGGGCATGTCCATCTCCGGGTTGACCAGGTGTTCTGTGGTGACTACCCGTCTCGGCCACGGGTACCGCGAGGCGCATGGGCAAGAAGAGGACGAAAGATCCCGACGTGGAGGACGAGGAGGTGGCGGCCGAGTTCGGCAGGGTCGTCAACATGGGTCCCGAGGAACTGGAGCGCTGGCTGGAGACTGAAGAATCGTGGTCGGTCGGCCAGAAGGACGGCGGCGGGGAGTCGACCGGCCACGCGTCCGGCCGCAGGATCGTCGAGCTTCTGCGCACGAAAAGCTCGGACCTGAGCGCGCAGGACTACGCGCATATGAACAAGGTCGTCGGCTACATCCATCGCCATCTCGCGCAGTGGCCGTCCGGCGACGTCACAGAGACCAGATGGCGCTATTCACTGATGAACTGGGGCCACGACCCGCTGAAATGACGTCGCGGACCCCAGAGCCTCAGAGGTCGGGCTGAGTAGCCGGTGGGCAGCAGGTGCGCAGGTAGGTCTGCAGTTCGGTGAGTGAGCGTTCCACGGCGGCGGCGTCGATGCGGTAGTGCACTTGTTTGCCTTGCTTGCGGGAGATGAGCAGGCCGCCGCGACGCAGGAGCGCGAGTTGCTGGGACGCGGTGGGCTGGGCGATGCCGAGCCGTTCGGCGACGGTGCCGACGGTGAGTTCGATCCCGCCGGTGAACAGCTCCAGCATCTGCTGGCGCTGCTCGCTGGCAAGCGCCCGGAGGAACTCCCGCGCTTGCGAGCCGAGCTGGACGGCTTGGTCGCCGCAGCCGGGGGCGTCCGCGGCCGGCCCGCATGACGCGCTCGCCGACTGGACCGCTACCGGATCGCTCACGTGACCTCCTCCTCTGGCCGACACGATCCTACGTCACGTATTGTCATATTGACATATTGCGAAGTAACAATATATTGGCCGCATGCACTCCGACACCTCGCCCATCGCCGTCATCGGCGGCGGCCAGTCCGGGCTGGCCGCCGCACGCGCCGTGACCGCCGCAGGGCTTCGGCCACTGGTTCTCGAAGCGTCCGGACGGGCCGCCGGATCCTGGCCGGACTACTACGACAGCCTCACCCTCTTCTCACCAGCGCGTTTCAGCGCGATGCCGGATCTGCCCTTCCCCGGCGACCCGGACCGCTATCCCCACCGCGACGAGGTGGTCGCCTACCTGGAGCGCTATGCCGCGCTGCTCGCCGAGCGCGGCATCGAGATCCGCCTGAACAGCCGCGTCACCGGGGTCCGGGCGGACGGAGCCGGCTTCGTCGTCCAGATCGAAGGCGGGCAGGAGCTCGCGGTCTCGGGGGTGGTCGCCGCCTCCGGGGCCCGCCCCCTGATCCCGACGCTTCCCGGTGCGGACACCTTCACCGGCGAACTGGAACACGTCGCCGCCTACCGCAACCCCAAGCCGTACGAGGGACGGCGGGTGGTGCTGGTCGGCGCGGGCAACTCGGCGGTACAGATCGGATACGAGCTGGCCGAGGTCGCCGACGTGACCCTGGCCTCTCGGCAGCCAGTGCGGTTGATGCCACATCGTCGCCACGGCCAGGACGTCCACTACTGGGCCGTCACCACAGGCTTCGACCACCTGCCACCCACCTGGCTGGCGCGGCTGGTCCCCGGGCGGCTGGTCAACGACCCGGGACCCTATGACCAGGCGCTGCGGGACGGGAGGCTGCGCCGCCGCCCGATGTTCACTGCGCTGGACGGCGACCGCGTCATCTGGGACGACGGTGCGTCCGAGCACGTCGACGCGGTCCTGCTGGCTACCGGGTACGTGCCGAGTCTGGGCTATCTGGCCGGACTCGGCGCGCTGGACGAGGCGGGCATGCCCCTCCATGTCGGTGGGCTCTCGCTCACCCATCCCGGGCTGGTCTATCTAGGGGTGGAGTTCCAGCGCTCCTACGCCTCCAACACCCTGCGCGGCGTCGCCGCCGACGCGGACCATGTCGTCACCGCCCTGGCCGCTTACGCCGGGGGCGCACTCGCCGCCCTCGGTCTGTGACCCGAGCCGCGACGTGGACCGCCGGTCAGGTGGTGGCGAGTGAGGGGAGGGCGAACAGGCCTGAGAGGCGGGTGAGGCGTTCGGGGATGATCCGGTAGTAGACCCAGGTGCCGCGGCGTTGGCCGTCGATCAGTCCGGCTTGGCGTAGCA
>NZ_SMJX01000501.1 GCF_004348535.1 Actinomadura sp. KC216 | reverse complement strand
CTCCCGGAGCGCCGCGCTCAGCGCGGGGTGAGGCGGACGACCGGGTACTGCCGGTCGGACTTGCTCTGGTACTTGGCGATGCGGGGCTGCGCGGTGGCGATGCGCTGCCAGGCCCGCTCGCGGTCGTCGCCTTCGAGCCGCTGCGGCCTCACCGGCACGGCGCCGCCCCCGGGCAGCTCGATCGCCGCCTCGTCGGAGTGCGCCATCAGGTTGGCGAACCAGTCCGGGTGCCGGCTTCCCCCGCCCGACGCGACGATCAGCCGCGCGTCCTCGTCCTCGTCGGGGAACCACGCGACCGGCGTCTCCCGCCGCTCCCCGCTGTGCCGCCCCACGGTGTGCAGGATCAGCACGTCCATGCCCATGAACGAGCCGCGCCCCCGCCGGAGCTTGCGGTTCACGCGGGCGTTCATGCGGTGCTGCATCCAGCGTGAGAACGCCCCGGGCGTCCCGGGCTTGCGCTTGTTGTCCACCTGCTTCTCTGCCATACCGATCACGCTAGGTGCGCCCAGGTCATGGCCGCTTCTCGATTCCTGATCGGTCTCTTTGTCAGCCGGTCAGGTGGTGGCGGAGGAAGGCGGCCGTGGCGTCGAGGACCCACGGCTGCTGGAACCGGACGTCCTCGTGCCCCGCGCCGCCGAGGACGATCAGCTGCGAGTCGCGCCCGGCGGCGACGAGGGCCTGGTGCATGCGCAGGCTCTGGTCCAGCGCGATCTGCTGATCGCGGTCCCCGTGGACGATCAGCGTCGGCGGGGCCTGGTCGAGGTGCTGGTACAGCGGGCTGGCGGCACGCGCCCAGTTCCGGTCGAGCGTCTTGACGGTGGTCCGCAGGTAGCGGGCGTCGGGCGGGTCCGGCAGGATCTCGCGCTCCAGCTCCGTCCGCGCCAGCCGGGCGACCAGATCGGTCGGACCGAAGAAGTCGACGACGGCGTCGATGCGGTCGCCGGGCGCGCCGACGCGCGGGTCGAGCGCCGCCATCAGCGACAGGTGCCCCCCTGCCGAGGCGCCCCACGCGCCGATCCGCGCGATGGCCAGCCCGTGCCGCGCGCCGTGGGCGCGCAGCCACCGGACGGCGGCGCGGACGTCGTCGATGGAGGCGGGAAAGGCCCCGGCCTCCCCGAGCCGGTAGTCGATGCTCGCGATCGCCACCCCCCGCTCGGCGAGCGCGGCCGCGAACGAGGTGGCGCCGCTGCAGCGGTCGCCGAAGAGCCATGCTCCGCCGTGCACCCAGAGGGACACGGGATGCGGTCCAGAGCCCTCGGGGATGTACAGGTCGAGCAGCAGGCGCTCACCGTCGGCGACGGCGTACTCGACGTCCACGACCATGCGCTCGTGGGGGGAGGCCTTCATAGTGCAATGATAACCGTTCCCACCCTTCTGGCCAGCCCATTCGCCTTTGGGGTCGACAAGCGCACGCGGCGGCTTCACATTGATCATGAGTGAAATGTGAGGAGTGTGCCATGGAGACACCGATGACCCGCCGATCCGCGCTCGTACTGACCGGTGCCGCGGCGGGAACCCTCGCCGCGGGCCGCCCGCGCGACGACGCCGACCTGGTCCTGCACTCGGGCGTCGTCTGGACGGGCGACGCCACCGCCCAGGCCGTCGCCGTGAAGGGCAAGCGGATCGTGGCCGTCGGCTCCGACCGGCGCGTGCTGGAGTGCGCGGGAGACCGCACGCGCCGGGTCGATCTGAAGGGCGCCTTCGTCGGCCCCGGGTTCCGGGACCAGCACACCCACCTCATCCAGCGGGCGCTGACCGGCGCGGCCCCGGAGGCGTACCGGCCGGTGTGGAAGCCCTACGACGAGGACGAGGCGTTCGAGGCGCGCAGGCGCACCGGCCAGCGGCACGTCGACATCCACGCGCGCGGCGAGACACCTGTCGACCAGTGCACCCACAGCCCGGTGACCGAGAAGATGAAGAACGACCTCCTGGTCATGCAGGAGGAGGTGGCCAAGCAGGGCGTCAGCACGGTCGTGGAGGCGGGCCTGCGCGACCTCGGAGCGCTGGACGCCCTCTTCCAGCTCGCCGACGAGGGCAAGCTGAAGGTCCGCTTCCTGGTGCGGGTGGCCTGGGGCTGCATGGAGGAGGCCGCCAAGATGGGCCTCCGCACTGGCTCGGGCAACGAGTGGGTGAAGGTCCTGGGGGTGAAGCTCTACTCGGACGGATGGCTCGGCCCCAGGACGTCCGCGCTGCGCCAGCCCTACAGCGACGACCCGTACGGCTTCCCCCGCAGGGGCATCCTGTTCCTCGCCCAGGAACGCGCGAACCGCGACGTCGCCCGCGCCCGGGAGCTGGGCTTCAACATCACCACCCACGCCATCGGCGACCGCGGGCTGAAGGTGACCCTGAACGCCTACGAGCACAACGACGTCGCGCCGCGCGACCGGTGGGCCGTCGAGCACGTCCAAGTCGCGGAGGACGACCTTCTGGAGCGGATGATCCGGCGCGGGGTGATCGCGAGCATCCAGCTGAGCTTCGCGACGTCCGACCAGCGGTTCGCCGAGGACGCGATCGGGCGGCACCGGCTGCGCTACGCCTACCGGTGGCGGGACATGCTGCGGGCGCGGGTCCCGATGGTGGGCGGCAGCGACTTCGACATCGAGGCCCTCGACCCGATGTGGGGCCTGCAGCGCGTGGTGACCCGCACCGAGTTCGACGGCACACCGCCCGGCGGCTGGCTCCCGGACCAGCGGCTCGACGTCCCCACCGCGCTGCGCCTGGTCACCTCACGCGCCGCGTTCGCCTCGTTCGAGGAGCGCGAGCGCGGCACGGTCGAGCCCGGCAACTACGCCGACCTCGTCGTCATCAAGGAGAACCCGCTGACGATGCCCCCGGACCGCCTCGCGAGCGCGACCCGCCTGATGACGATCACCAACGGCACGATCACGTCGGAGGGGCCCGTCCGCTACCCGCCCACGGCCTGACGCCGCGCGCCATACCGAGGGCGGCCGCGCGGGTCCGGCACTACGATCTCGATGCGGTGCCGAGGGCTGGACGGAGCGCGACATGACCGATGGTTCCCCGCTGCTGGGCCACGACCCGTCCGCGATCGGCCGGTACCGGCCGATCGCGCGGCTCGGCGAGGGCGGTCAGGGCGTGGTCTACCTCGCGGAGGACCCCGCCGGCCGCCGGGTGGCCGTCAAGTGCCTGAAGGTGCGGTTCGACGGCGGCGCCAAGGCCCGCGAGCGGTTCGCCGCCGAGGTCGCGGCGGCCAAGCGCGTCGCCGAGTTCTGCACGGCCCGGGTCCTGGACGCCGACCTGGACGGCTCCGTCCCCTACCTCGTGAGCGAGTTCGTCGAAGGGGTCTCCCTGTTACAGGCGGTCCGGGAGGAGGGCGTCCGCGCCGGTGCCGATCTGGAACGGCTGGCGATCGGCACCGCGACCGCGCTGGTGGCCATCCACCAGGCGCAGGTCGTCCACCGCGACTTCAAACCGGGCAACGTGCTGCTGTCGGCGCAGGGCCCGCGGGTCGTGGACTTCGGGATCTCCCGCGTCCTGGAGGGCGCGGGCGAGGAGTCCAGCCAGGTGGTCGGCACCCCCGCCTACATGGCGCCCGAGCTGTTCGCCGGTGGACGCGCCGGGCCCGCCGTCGACGTCTTCGCGTGGGGCTGCACCGTCGTGTTCGCCGCCACGGGGCGGTCGCCCTTCGCCGCCGACACCATCGAGGCGGTCATGCGGCGCATCACCGAGGACGAGCCGGACCTCGGCGACCTGCGCGGGCGGTTGCGCGACCTGGTCGCCCGCTGCCTGGACAAGGACCCCGCGCGACGTCCGGACAGCGAAGAGCTCCTGCTCGGCCTGCTGCGACGCGAGCCGCACGGCCCGGTGAGCCTCCAGGCGGGGGCCGCGGCCGCCAGCCCCGAGGCCGCCGCCCCCGCGGCCGCCAGTCCCGAGACCGCCAGTCCCGAGGCCGCCGGGACGCCCTCGGCGCGCCGCGCGCGCCGCGCCGCCGTCACGGTGGCCACGGCCATCGTCGCGGCGGGCGCGGCGGCCCTCGTCACCGCCACCCTGCTGCCGTCCACCCGGGCCGAACCCGGCGACGACCCGACCCGCGCCGGGCCGCGGCCTCCGGCGCCCGGCGTGACCGTGCCG
>NZ_SMJX01000500.1 GCF_004348535.1 Actinomadura sp. KC216 | reverse complement strand
GGCTGGAGAAGAGCGTCGAGCGGAGCTCGTCGGTTGAATGGCGGTGGGTGGGGGCTGGAGGACGGTGGCTGCGGGGTGAACGCGGGACGCCCCGGAGGGCGCAGGTCGACGGCGCGCCGCCGGTTCTGGGACGCTGATCGCGATGGCGGATGGTCAGGGCGGCGGAACGGCGTGACACCGATCCACGAGGACACGGTGCCCGCGCGGCAGGGCACGGCCGCCGGTGTGCCCGTCGACGAGCCCGCCCAGTCCGACCGGATCCGCCGCCCGGCCGACGCGATCCGGTTCGCGGCGTCGGTCGCCGGGCTCGCCGCGGTGATGCTGCTGGTGTCGATCGCGCAGCAGACCACGCACGGCCTGCACACCGACATCGCCGAGGGCGCCGCGCACGCGCCGCGGCTGCTGCTGTCGCTGGCGACGCTGGTGTCCAGCTTCGGCGTGCTGGCCGTGCCGATCGCGTTCGGGATCGAGCGGCTGTTCCACAAGGACGGGACGCGCGTCGCGATCGCGCTGCTCGCCGCCATGATCGCGTTCGGGCTCACGGTCGGGCTGGACGACCTGGTGGTGCGGGGCGCGCCCGGCGGCGTCCTGGACTCGCTGATCTGGGGCGGCACGGAGACCGCGCCGGTGCACACCGACATCGCGCCGGTGATCGCGTTCGTCAGCGCGGTCGGGATGGCGGGCCGCGCCCGCTGGCAGGCCGCGACCTGGACGATGATCGGGCTGGCGGCGCTGACGGGCCTCACCGCGTCCTACGCCTCCGTCGCCGCGCTCGCCGCCACCTACCTCCTCGGCCGCGCCATCGGGCACGGCACCCTGTACGTGGTCGGCACCCCGAACCCGCGCCCGCCGGGCCGGGCGGTGGTGGCGGCGCTCGAACGCCTCGGCCTGCGCCCCGAACGCGCCGCGCGGCTGGGCGACCCCGCCGACGGCGCCGAGGAGACCCGCCGGTACGGCGTCGTCCTCGCGCCCCGTCCCAGGGAAGGGCGCGGCACGCGGCTCCCGGTGGGACGCGGCGCGCACGGCGACTGGGACCTGGAGCTGCACGTCCTCGACCGCGACCAGCAGACGGCGGGCCTGCTGTACCGGGTGTGGCGGCTGCTGCGGCTGCGCGGCACGACGACCGGGCGGGCGCTGCGGTCGCTGCGCCGGTCCCTGGAGCAGGAGTCGCTGATGGCGTACGCGGTGGACGCGGCGGGCGTCCGGACGCCGCGCCTGATCGGGACGTCGGAGGTCGGCACGGAGGCCGCGCTGCTCGCCTACGAGCACGTGCCGGGCCGCCGCCTCGCGGACCTCGACGACGACGAGATCACCGACGGGCTCCTGACGGACGTGTGGCGCCAGTTCCGTGCCCTGCAAGAAGGGCGGCTGGCGCACCGCAGGCTGCTGGACGGCGCGGTCCTGGTCGGCGAGGACGGCAGCGCCTACATCACCGACCTGCGGTCCGGGGAGATCGCGGCGGGCGACCTGGCGCTGCGGCTCGACCTGGCGCAGGCCCTCACGACGCTGGCGCTGCGCGCGGGCCCGGAACGCGCCGTCCGGACCGCGGCGGCCGTGCTCGGCGAGGAGGCCCTCGCCGCCGCCGTGCCGCTGCTGCAGCGGGTGGCGCTGTCCCGGACGACCAGGACGGCGCTGCGGCACGACCGGGACCTGCTGACCCGCATCCGGGAGCAGATCGTCCGGCTGAAGCCCGAGACGGAGGTCGCGCCCGCCAGGCTGGAGCGCTTCCGCCCCCGGACGATCTTCAGCATCGTGGCGCTGTCGATCGCCGCGTACATCGTCATCCCGCAGGTCGCGAGCCTCGACATCGGGACGATGACGGCCACCGCGAGCTGGGAGTGGGTCCTGGTCGCCTTGGGCGCGGCGGCGCTCACCTACGTCGCGGCGGCGCTGATGCTGATGGGATTCGTCCCGGAGCGGCTGCCGCTCGGGCGCACGGTCCTGGCGCAGCTCGCCGCGTCGTTCGTGAAGCTGGTGGCGCCGGCGGCCGTCGGCGGCGTCGCCGTCAACACCCGCTACCTGCAGCGCTCCGGTGTGCGGCCGGGCCCGGCCGTCGCGAGCGTCGGCGCGTCGCAGCTGGTGGGCCTGGTCACGCACATCCTGCTGCTGATCCTGTTCGGGTTCCTCACCGGGTCGACGGCGAAGGCGACGCAGGACCTCGCACCGTCCCGGACGATCGTGATCGCGGTGCTGTCGCTGGGCCTGCTCGCGGGCCTCGCGATGACCGTGCCGCGCGTCCGGCGCGAGGTCACGACCCGCCTGAAGAGCATGTTCTCCGGCGTGGTGCCCCGGCTGGTGGACGTCCTGCAGTCCCCGACGAAGCTGTCCACGGGAATGGGCGGCACCCTGCTGCTGACGGTGGCGTTCGTGCTGTGCCTGGACGCCTCGATCCGCGCGTTCGGCGGGTCGCTGCCGCTGACGACCGTCGTGGTGGTCTTCCTCACCGCCAACGCGCTCGGGTCGGCCGCGCCGACACCCGGCGGCCTCGGCGCCGTCGAAGGCGCCCTCACCCTGGCGCTGACGATCTCCGGGCTCACCGCGGAGACGGCGACGTCCGCGGTGCTGCTCTACCGGCTGCTCACCCTCTGGCTGCCCGTCCTGCCAGGCTGGGGAGCGTTCACCTACCTGCAGCGCAAGGAAGCGCTGTAGTCAGCCGGCCCGTGCGTGGTCAGTCGGTTTGCGGCGGTCAGCCCGTACGGCGCGCGCGGCGCCGGTTGGCCAGCTCGTCGTGCGGGTGCCCGGAGGGGTCGTCGTCGGAGGCGGCGCGCTCACCGGGCAGCTCGGCGAGACTGCCCTCGACCTCCTGCCACACCCGGCCGAGCGCGATGCCGAACACGCCCTGCCCGCCCTGCAGAAGATCGACGACCTCGTCCGCCGACGTGCACTCGTACACGCTGACGCCGTCGCTCATCAGCGTGATCTGCGCCAGATCCTGCACGCCGCGATCGCGCAGATGGGTCACGGCCGTGCGGATCTGCTGCAGCGACACCCCGGTGTCGAGCAACCGCTTCACGACCTTCAGGACGAGGATGTCGCGGAAGCTGTACAGCCGCTGGCTCCCCGACCCGTGCGCCGACCGGACGCTCGGCTCCACCAGCTTCGTCCGGGCCCAGTAGTCGAGCTGCCGGTAGGTGATCCCCGCCGCGGCGCATGCCGTCGGGCCGCGGTATCCGACATCCTCCGGTGGCGCCGACACCCGCGTGTCGAAGAGCAGACCCTGCTCTCCGGCGCGCTGGGACGCCATATGCCTCTCGGGGGTCGCCTTGCCCTCGCCGCTGCTCACCGCCACGCGGACCTCCGGCTCCAAATCATCCCGTGGCGCTTCGTCAAGGGGGTTTGACGAATTACACCACGGGTGTTCCACCAGCACGGTAGGTGCCGGTCAGGGTGGGGTCAACGTTCATCGTCGGCGCGTCGCATGCCCGGATGAACCCACGTATTACCTGCATTTCTGTGTTTATTGCAGCGCACTCCTTCTTCGGCCCCGGCGGGCCTCCATCCTCGTGCACTGCGCGCGATCGTTGCATCGCTCCGTCTCGCCTTGCGGCTCGCTGCGCGATCAGGTTTCTCGCAAGCTCGAAACCCGCCTTCGAACGCGATCTCAATGCCCCAGGTCGTCGCGGGGTCGCGGTGGTGGCCGAGGTGGTCGCGGATCGCGGCTACCGGCAGGCGATCAAGCCTATCTTCATGAATCCCCAGGAACCGGGGCAACAAACCCACTGCTCGCACGTTATCCCAGGCTAACCCGGTGGGAAGCCGGTTCCCGGCAGGCTCGCCGTCACGCTTCGCCCGGCTTCAGCCCGCTCGGCCGAAGTCCTCCGGGGAGATGGTGTCGAGGAACTCGCGGAACTTCTCCACTTCGTCTTCTTGCTCGTCGGGGATGGCCACGCCGGCCTCTTCCAGGACGTCCTCGCTGGCGAAGATGGTGGCGCCGGTACGGAGGGCCAGGGCGATCGAGTCGGACGGGCGGGCGCTGACCTCGACGCCGTTGGAGAAGACGAGGTCGGCGAAGAAGATGCCTTCGCGGAGCGCGGTGATGTTGACCGTGCGGAGCTGGACGCTGAGGGCGTCCAGGACGTCGCGGAAGAGGTCGTGGGTG
>NZ_SMJX01000004.1 GCF_004348535.1 Actinomadura sp. KC216 | reverse complement strand
GGCAACGCGGCGGGACGTGGCCCTGCGGCGCTGTGGCGCGGGGCGGCGGAGAGCAGCTCTGAAAGGAACCCGCCATGACGGAACCCAGCCCCTTCCCGGCGCCGAGACGCGACCTGTGCGGTGCCATGCAGGTCCACCGCCGGCTGCTGAACGAGAGCATGACGTACCGCGCACGGCGCGCGCAGATCGAGGACCGGGCGCTCCAGTTCGAGATCGGGCGGCGCAGCTCCGCCCGGCACGAGGTGATCACCATCCCCGTGGTAGTGCACGTGGTGTACCACGACGCGGAGGAGAACATCGACGACCAGCAGATCATGAGCCAGATCGACGTCCTCAACCAGGACTTCCGGGCCACCAACCCCGACGTCTCGAAGGTGCCGGACGTGTGGACGTCCCTCGTCTCGGACGTCCAGATCGAGTTCGCGCTCGCGGCCACGGATCCGCTCGGCAAGCCGTCCAACGGGATCGTCCGGGTCGAGACCCGGCGGAACGAGTTCGGGACCGACGACGCCGTGAAGGCCGCCGCCACCGGCGGCTCCGACCCCTGGCCGACCGACCGGTACCTCAACATGTGGGTCTGCAAGCTGGGCGGCGGCCTGCTCGGCTACGCGCAGTTCCCCGGCGGCCCGCCGCAGACGGACGGCGTGGTCGTCCTGCACGCGGCGTTCGGGACGACCGGCACCGCCGCGTCCCCGTTCGACGGGGGCCGTACCGCCACCCACGAGGTCGGGCACTGGCTCGACCTGTTCCACATCTGGGGCGACGACGACGGCGCGTGCAGCAACGACGACCGGGTCGCCGACACCCCGAACCAGGCGGACGCCAACGTCGGCAAGCCGGAGTTCCCGCACGTCACCTGCAACAACGGCCCGAACGGCGACATGTTCATGAACTACATGGACTACGTCGACGACGCCGCGATGTTCATGTTCACCAAGGGCCAGCGGGAGCGGATCGACGCCTGCCTTGAGGGGCCGCGCGCGCCGTTCACGCTGGCGAGCCAGAGCGGGCAGACGCCGGCGGCGGCTCCCGCGAAGCAGCCGGTGCCGGCGGGCGGGGTGACGCACGACGGCGACGTCGAGCGGCTCCTGCACGACTCGGAGCGGCTGACCAAGGAAGTCCTGGAGGACATCCACAACATGCTGGGCCTCGTCGGCCACCGTCCCAGCGGATGACCGGGCCGGGACGTCCGCCCGACGTCACGGGCGCATGGGTGCACGCCTTCGAGGAGGACAGCCCGGAGGGGGCGGTGTACCGGCGGGCCGACCCCGACCATCCGTTCCCTCCGGCGCGCCGCCCGCGCCGCCGCTTCGAGTTCCGTCCGGACGGCACCTACACCGAGCGCCGTCCCGCACGGGACGACCGGCTGAACGAGGTGCGGGGGCGGTGGGAGGCGCAGGGCACGGACCGGGTCGCCGTCACCTTTCCGGACGGGGACGGCTCACCGTTCACGCTCACCGTCCTCTCCCAGACGCCCGACAGGCTCGTGATCGCGAGGTGAGGGCGGCCGGTCAGGCATGAGGCGGCCGGTCAGCGCCTGGGCTCTGCGGGCGGTGTAGCAGGGACGGGAGGCGGCTGCGAGGGCGACGGGCCGCGCACGCCGTCCAGGACGGCCTGGCCCTGCCTGTCCACGAACTTCGTGAACAGCTCCTGCGAGTAGCCGAGGACGACCGCCCAGGCGAGGATCTGCCCCGGCGAGTCGAGCGCGCTGAGCCCGGGGACGAACCCGCCGCGCATCAGCAGCAGGCCGAGCACCGCGGTCAGCGCCCCGGTCGGCAGCTTGAGCAGGGCGAGCGCGATCGGGATCCCGAAGGCGGTGGACGTCCCGCGGATCTTCCGCAGCGCCGACGCCGCCGCGATCCCGGCCGCGACCAGCCCGATGAGCATCACGACGATGTAGTCGCCCCATCCGGCGGCCTCGCGCGTCCGCGCGTCCAGCCGGCCGGCGGGGACGGACGCCGACGCGCCCGTGGGGCAGACGACGCTGAAGTCGCCCCGCGCTCCCGGGCTCGGCGCCGGGGTGAAGCACAGCGGGACGGCCGTCCGCCACAGCGCCGACAGCACCCCGACGGCGATCACCGCGCAGAACAGGAACACGGCGATCCACCGGACGATCCGCGCGAAGCTGTCGGCGCGCAGCTTCTCCCGCAGCCCGGCCTGGTGCGCGGTGTCCACGGCGGCGACGAGCGTGACGAGCTGCCCCTCCGTGAGGGACGCGGGACGCCCGGCCTCCTCGTCCTCGCGCAGGTCCCCGGCCAGCCGCTCGACGAAGATCCGGTGCTCGTCGGTGGGAGCGAGATGCTGCTTGACGGCGGCGCACACGGCGGGGAGGAACGATTGCAGTTCCGCGGGCGAGAGCGTCCGCATCCAAAGGGAACGCGCGCAGTTCAGGTGGAGCTGCGCGGTCGTCACGTGGGACGCCGTCAGGCTCCTGCGGTGCGTGGCGGGGTCGATGACGTCCATCGCCCGGTCGAGGGCCTGCTGCGCGCCGCGCAGCAGTTCGGCCCGCTCGGGCGACTGGTCTCCGCCGTGTCGTGGTGCGGCGAGGAGCGTCCGGAGTTCGTGGACGTCCGCGCGCACCTCCTCGCACAGCACCCACGAGCCCCGCTCGCGCTCCCATTCGCCGAACCTCCGGACGCCGGGCATCCGGCCGGCCCAGGGCGCCATCCTCCAGGTGGCCATCCGCCGGTGTCCTTCCGGGAGTGGGCTGGATCAGGCTGGATATCGGGCGGGCTCACGCGGCGGACGTCGGCACGTTCTCCCACCAGGTGGCGTTCCAGGTCTCGTAGTCGACGATCCCCGTGACCGGGAGGCCGAGGGCGCGCTGCATCTGCTTGCACACGCGGACGTCCTCGTCGTCGTAGTACCCGTCGATGTTCTTGATCCGCCAGCCGCGGCGGTTCGCCTGGCGCTCCCACGTCTTGACGTGCGCTCCCTCGGACCCGTGTTCGAGGTCCTCCTCGGGCCACGGCTCCGGGTCGACGGGCGGCGCCTCCCACGTGGCCTTCCAGGTGGCCGCGTCGACGACACCGTCGGCCTCCAGCCCGTGCTCGGTCTGGAAGTTCGCGCAGGTGCGCCTGCTAATCGGGCCGAACTGCCCGTCCGGCTCGATGTTCCAGTTGCGCGTCCTCATCTGCTGCTGCCACTGCTTGACGCGCGGACCTTTCATGATCGGCGGGTAGGACAGCTTCGGTGGCTTGAACGGAGGGGCCTGCATGGCGTCTCCTTTAATCGATCTCCATTCCATAGATCCCGTCCCACCAACCAGCGAACCAGCGGATCCAGAGAGAAACCACCAAGGAGGGGTAGCAGGACGCCTCTTTTCCGCATATTCCCGCCATTATCATTTTCGCGGCGGGGCCGGTGGTGGTGTGGCCTCCGGCATCAGAGGATCAGGTCCTCGGGGCGGACGACCTCGCGCGGCCCCGGGACGGCCTCCAGCCGCTCCAGCGGATCGGCCTGGATGTGCGGTTCGAGGCCGAGCCCGGTGATCTCCGCGATCTTCCAGACCGGGACCTGGTACGTCCGGTACGCACCGTAGGAGAACTCCTCCTTCCCGGCCAGATCCTCGATCAGGGCCGCCTGGCTGAGCAGGTACCCGGTCGCCGACAGCTCGCCGGACGCGCGCGCCATCGCGACGATCTTCCAGAACTGGCGGGGCAGCCGGACACCGCGGTAGACGTCGTCGTCCTCGGCCAGCACCGGCCCGGTGAACACGCTGACCGCGAGGTCGTGGTTGTCGGCGTTGTTCAGGACGTAGTCCTCCAGCCCGAGCCAGAGCGTCTGGCCCGCGTTGAACGCGTGGTGCTGCGGGGTGGAGTTGGTGAAGTGGAAGGTGTCGTCGTTGGCGGCCAGCGCCATGGCCTCGGTCCCCCAGGCGGGGTCGAGCCTGCGGACCAGGTGGCCGCGGTCCAGGTCGTTGGCGCGGTAGACGTCCTCGCCGGTCTGCTCCCCGGCGGGCAGGCGGGGGTCGAAGAACCAGCGGTCGCTGTCGCGCCGGGGACGCCGCGCGCTCCGGCCGTCGATGTTGCACGCGGTGAACAGCGCGAGCGCCCGCTGCCGGTGCATGACGACGCTGAAGTGGTGGTAGCGCAGCTCGGCCGAGGCGACGGCGGCCAGGTCGGGCGACGGGACGGGCAGCGGCAGCGGGCGGGCCAGGAACGCGGGATCGTAGCCGTCGCGGGTGCTGTAGTCGGGGTCGATCGCCTCCGTCTCGCGCGCCGCCCCGGCCGCCGCCGGGACGTCCGCGAGCCGGACCGTGACCTCCAGCGGGATCGTGACCATCCCCTCGCGGGTCTGCGCCAGCGGGACAGCCGCCATCGCCCGCGTCCCCGACGCCGCCGCGGAAGTGGCCCCCGAGACCGGGGCCGAGGCCGGGGGCGAGACCGGGGCCGAGACCGGGGCCGAGACCGGGGGCGGGCCGACCGGCGAGGTCTGGAGGGACGCCGCGTTCTCCGTCCCCGGCGGGGCGAACAGCTCGTCGACGAGCACCCGCTGCGCCTCGGGCAGCGACGTCTCGCGCACCATCGCGCAGATCCGGCTGATGCGGATCCCCTCGTTCACGAACGCGCCGGACTCCTCCGGTTCGGGCACCGGGACGCTCGCGTGGTGCAGCGCGACGACCTCCCACTGGTCGTTGAACACCGGCGAGCCGGACGAGCCGGGCTCGGTGTCGGCCGCGTAGTGCAGGAACCGCTCGGGGATGTCGACGATGCGGTTCTCGCGCAGCGCGACCTGCTTCCGGTCTCCCCGCGGATGCTGGACGATCGTGACGAACTCCCCGATGATCGCCTTGCCCTCGGCCTCGATCAGCCGGTTGTGGCCGAACGCCGCCAGCTCGGCGGCCGGGGCGTCGACCGCCACGAGCGCGAAGTCGAGCCCCTCGTCGGCGAGGAAGAAGCGCTCCGGATCGAGCTCGTAGGCCACGACGGCGAGCGGGCGCCCGTCCACACCGTCCTGGTAGTTGAACTCGATCATGCTGGTCAGGGCCGTCCCGGCGTCGGGCAGCACGTGGTGGTTGGTCAGGAACAGGGACGGGGACACGAGCGAGCCCGTCCCGTACCCGACCGTGCGGCCGCCCTCGTCGCGGATGTTCACCCGGCCGACGGTGCGCGCCGCGGCGACCCCGGCGTCCAGGTAGCGGACGCCCACGTAGTCGACCGTGTTGATGATCTTCTCCAGCCGGGCGGCGGGCTCCGCGGCACCCGGCTCCAGCAGCGATCCGTCGCCGTAGAACCGGCTCAGCCTGTCGACCCGCTTGGCGACCCGCTCGGCGGTGTCGGCGACCGCCACCCCGCCGGGCGAGGCGAGGATGGTCTCGTGCTCGCGCCGCTGCGGAACACGCTCGGCCACCCGCCGCTCCGCCGTCTCCCGCTGGCGCTCCTGCTCCCGCTCATAGAACTGCATTTCATTTCCCCCGGGGTCGATGAATATCGCAAACCACCCGCTTCTCTTAATTTCCTCGGTTTTCGCCGGATCTCGCCAGACCCCGGATGCCCTATTTACCCCGCATCGGGAAACGTTTGACGCTCGACGCGGACCCCGACGGGGGCGTCTTGCTGCTGTGGGCGGATCCGCCGTGGGCGGATCCGGCTGGGAGGAGTGCCCGGGGCGGCGCATGGTGAATGCATGAGCGACGAACAGAGAACTCCAATGTTCAACGAACGCGTGCGGCGCGAGCTTTATCAGCAGCGCGTGCTCGTCCTCGACGGCCCCCTCGACGACGACAATGGCACGCTGCTCGCGACCCAGCTGATGACGCTGGCGCGGGAGGACGCGTCGACCGACATCGCGCTGTGGATCCATTCCCCCGGCGGGTCGGTGCCGTCGATGCTCGCGATCCGGGACGTGATGCGGCTCATCCCGTGCGACGTGTCCACGATGGTGCTCGGCATCGCCTACAGCGCCGGGCAGTTCCTGCTGTCGTCGGGGACGCGGGGCAAGCGCCGCGCCATGCCGCACGCCCGCGTGCTGATGCACCAGGGGTCCGCCGGGATCGCGGGCGCCGCCGTCGACATCGAGCTGCAGGCCGGGGACCTGCGCCACACCCGCGACACGGTGCTCGGGCTCATCGCGGAGGACACCGGGCAGCCCCTTGAACGCGTCTTCGAGGACTCGCTCCACGACCGCTGGTACACGGCGCGGGAGGCGCTCGACTACGGGTTCATCGACGCGATCGTCAGCGACTTCGACGAGGTCGTCCCCACCAGCCACCGGCCCATCGGGCTCGGAATCCCCTCGGAAGGAGCCGCCCGATGAGCACCTACACGATCCCGAACGTCATCGCGCAGCACCCGCGCGGCGAGCGCATCATGGACGTCTACTCGCACCTGCTGACGGAGCGGATCATCTATCTCGGCACCGCCATCGACGCCGGGGTCGCGAACGCGCTCGTCGCGCAGTTGCTGTATCTGGAAGCCGACAGTCCCGACCGCGACATCCAGCTCTACATCAACTGCGAGGGCGGAGACCCGAGCGCGATGCTGGCCGTCTACGACACGCTGCGCTACATCCGCGCGCGGGTGGCGACGACGTGCGTGGGGCAGGCCGTCGCGGTCGGGGCCGTCCTGCTCGCGGCGGGCAGCCCCGGGATGCGTTCCGCGCTGCCCCACACCCGCGTCGTCCTGCACCAGCCGGTCGGGCAGAGCCGCGGAGCGATCCCGGACCTGATCCTCCAGGCGGACGAGGTCGTCCGCGTGCGCGGCGACATGGAGCAGATCCTCTCCCGGCACACGGGGCAGGACACGGCGACGCTCCGCGCCGACACCGACCGCGACCGCGTGTTCACCGCGCAGGCGGCGCTGGACTACGGCCTCATCGACCAGGTGATCGAGGAACGCAAGCCGCTCCCCATGTAGGGGCGTTACGCGGCCAGGGCGTAGGCGGTGGCCTGGCAGGTCGCACCGGTCGGCCGGGCGGGCGCCGCCGCGGCCCGGGCGGTCAGGAGGGTCGTCGCGATGGCGAGCGTCAGGTCGCCGAGCGTCACGTCCAGGGCGCCGGCGACCGCCGCGATCATCTCGCTCGACGGCTCCTTGACGCCGCGCTCCATCTCGGAGAGGTACTGCGGCGAGACCCCGGCCCGGCGGGACGTCTCGACCAGCGTCTCCCCGCGTTCGAGGCGCAGCCGCCGCAGGCAGTGCCCGAGCGCGTCCCGCCACAGCGGCTCCGCGGCCGGGTCCGGCCGGTGCGGCTTCTCGCCGGCGGGCTCGACGGGATCGACGGGCTTGAGCGGACGCGGACGGGTGATCTCAGCCATGCGCACATCGTAAGTCGGCGATACCGCCGGGCCCTAGGCGTTCCGCCGACCGCAGAACGGCACGGGTCTCGCCAGGCCCCAGACCGGCTGCCATTCTGAGGATGTGCGGATATTGGTCGTGGGCGTGGGAATCATCGGGGCCTCGCTGGCGGACCGGCTCACCCGCCCGGCCACCGGCGGCGGTGCAGGGTCGCGGGACGAGGTCACGATCGTCGATGCGGAGGGGCCAGGCGCGGGGACGTCCGGCACCAGCTACGCGTGGATCAACGCCAACGACCCCGAGGACCCGTCCTACCACCGGTTCCGGACGGCGGCCATGTCAACCTGGCGCGACCTCGCCGCCGGGTTCGGCGACCCGGCCTGGTACCGGCCGGCGGGCAACACGGTCTGGGCGACCGCCGACGACGCGAAGTCCCGGCTGGCCGACCGGGTCGCGCGGCTCACCGGCCTCGGCTACACCGCCGAACTGATCGAACCCGCCCGGCTGCGCGAGCTCGAACCGCACATCCGGCCCCGGCAGGACGCCCTGATCGCCCACTACGCCGACGAGGGCTTCGTGCACGGAGGCTCCGCCACACGGGCACTGGCGGAACGCGCATGCCGCGCGGGCGCCGCGCTCATCACCGGTCGCCGCGCGGTCCGGCTCAACACCGAGGGCGACCGCGTGATCGGCGTGCATCTGGACGACGGCCGCGACCTGGACGCCGACCTCACGATCTGCGCGGCGGGCCGGCACAGTCCCGCGCTTCTGGCGACCGCCGGTGTCGCCCTCCCGCTGGTCGACCCGTCCGTGCCCGGCTCGGAGGCGCCGTGCCTCGTCGCCACCACCTCCCCCGCGGACGTCGTGGTCAACGGCCTCGTCCACGCACCCGGCCTGTCCGTCCGTGCGGCGGAGGGCGGCGGCCTCGTCCTGGAATCGGTCGAGCTGGACGCCGGTGTGGACGAGTCGGCCTCCCTGGCGCTCATGGAGATGGTCGGCGACGAACTCCTCGCCCGGGCGCGGGCGCTCATTCCCGGCCTCACGGCGAAGATCGCCGAGATCCGGAGGTGCGTCCGCCCGCTGCCCCTCGACGGGTACCCGCTCATCGGCGCGCAGCGGCCCGGCCTGTACACCGCCGTGACGCACAGCGGCATCACGCTCGGGCCGCACCTCGCCGTCCTGATCGACCGGGAGATCCACGGCCACGCCGCCCCCGAACTCGCCCCCTACCGCCCGGACCGCGCGGACCGCGCGGCCTCCTAAGGTTTGCGGGCGACGCCGCAGAACGCGTCCACCTCGGGCGCCTCGCCGAACGGGTTGGGTTCGGGACGCCAGCGCGACACCGACACCACGCCGGGCTCCAGCAGCTCCAGCCCGTCGAAGAAGCGCGCGATCCGCTCCGGGGTGCGCAGCTCGTAGTCGTAGCCGGATTCGTCGCGGACGCGTTCGGCCTCCGCCGCGTCGTCGGGCCGGATGGTCTTGGTGCCGTCCTCAAGCGCCAGGTAACTCCCTGACGGGAGCGCGTCGAGCAGCTGGCGGAGGATGGCGTGCGCCTCGTCGTCGTCGGCGATCGTGCCCAGCACACCCAGGATCATCAGGGCGACGGGCCGGCCGAAGTCGAGCGTGGCGGCGGCGGCGCGCAGGATCCCGGCGGGGTCGCGGGCGTCGGCGTCGATGTAGTCGCAGGCCCCCTCGGGGGTGCTGGTCAGCAGCGCGCGGGCGTGCGCGAGGACGAGCGGGTCGTTGTCGACGTAGACGATCCGGCTGTCGGGGGCGACCCGCTGCGCGACCTCATGGGTGTTGTCGTGCGTGGGCAGGCCCGTGCCGATGTCGAGGAACTGGCGGATCCCGGCCTCGCCCGCCAGGAACCGGACGGCCCGTCCGAGGAACACCCGCGCGTGCCGCGGCACCTCCTCGAAACCGGGATAGACCCGGAGGATGTTCTCGGCGAACTCGCGGTCGACCGGATAGTTGTCCTTGCCGCCGATGAAGTAGTTCCAGACGCGGGCCTGGTGCGGCACCGTCGAATCGATCTCGGGTGGGTGAACCGGAGGGTCGTCCATACCGCCCCATCCTGCCGCTAATCCGAAGGTTTGACATGCTCAGGGAGAAGCCTAGAAAGGACATTCATGCGCGTCGCAATCCTCGATGACTACCAGGGCGTCGCACTCCGGGCGGCGGACTGGTCGCCCGTCCCCGCCACGATCGACGTGTTCCGCGCGCCGCTCGGCGGCGAGGAGACGGTGGTCGCGGCGCTCCAGCCCTACGAGGTGCTCGTCACCATGCGGGACAGGACGGCACTGCCGAAGACCGTGCTCGAACGGCTGCCGAACCTGCGGCTGATCGTCGTCACCGGGCACCGCGTCGCGGCGATCGACATCGCGGCCTGCGCCGGGCTCGGCATCACGGTCAGCGGCACCGCCCCGGTGGCCGGCGGCGGGTCCGCCGCTGAACTCACCTGGGCGCTCATCCTCGCCGCCGTGAAGCGGCTGCCCGCCGAGCTGGCGAGCGTCCGCGCGGGCGGCTGGACGACCAGGCTCGGCACCTCCCTCACCGGCCGGACGCTCGGCGTGCTCGGCCTCGGCCGCCTCGGCTCCCAGGTCGCCGCCGTGGGCCACGCGTTCGGGATGCGGGTGGTCGCCTGGAGCCAGAACCTGACGGCGGAGCGCGCCGCCGAAGCCGGTGCGGCGCTCGTCGGCAAGGAGGAGCTGTTCGCCACGTCCGACGTGGTGACGATCCACCTCGTCCTGTCGGACCGCACCCGCGGGCTGGTCGGCGAGCCGGAGTTGCGCCGGATGAAGCCGGACGCGTGGCTGGTCAACACCAGCCGCGGACCGATCTGCGACGAGGACGCCCTCCTGCGCGCCTGCCGGGAACGCTGGATCGCCGGAGCGGCCCTCGACGTGTACGACCGAGAGCCCCTCCCGGCCGACCATCCGTTGCGCACCCTCGACAACGTCCTCGCCACCCCGCACATCGGCTACGTGACCGAGGAGACGTACGCGTCCTGGTACAGCGACGCGGTCGAGAACATCGTCGCCTACACGAAGGGCTCACCGATCCGCGTCCGCCACTCCTGAAGCGAGCTGCGGGCAGCCGGTCCAGTGGTGGCGGCTGATCGGCTCGTCCGGCACCTTGGCCGGGCGGCGCACGCCGAACCAGACGATGAGGCCGCCGGCGACGAACAGCCCCGCGCAGATCAGCATGCCCGCGTCGAAGCCGCGGTCGAGTTCGGCCGGGTTGCTCGCGGCGTCCTGCGGCAGCCCCGCCAGCAGCGGCAGCGCGGCGACGATCACCAGCCCGGCGGCGCGGGCGACCCCGTTGCCCACCGCGCTGGCGATCCCGGCGCGCGCGTCGGGGACGGCGCTGAGCACGGTCGCGGTGATGGGCGGCGTGATCAGCGGGATGCCGATCCCGACGAGGCAGACGACGGGGAGCACGTCGGTGAGGTAGGACGCGTCCCGTCCGACCCGCGTGGCCAGGACGAGCGCGAACCCGCAGAGGAGAGCACCCGCGGCGAGCGGGACGCGCGGACCGGCCCGCTTGGTGAGCGCCCCGCCCCGCGCCGACAGTACGAGCGTCAGGACGGTCAGCGGAAGCAGCGCCAGCCCGGCCGCCAGCGTGGTGTAGCCGGCGGTGACCTGCAACTGGATCGGCATCAGGAAGAACAGCCCGGCAAGCCCGCCGTACAGGAAGAAGCTCGCGAGGTTGGCGACGCTGAACGGCCGCGACGCGAAGAGCCCGAGCGGCAGCATCGGGTCCCGGGCACGCCGCTCGACCCACACGAACGCCACCGCGACCACCACCCCGAGCAGGGCGGCGAACGACGCCGAGACAGGGGTATCGATGGCCTGGATCAGCGCGTGGCTCATCGCCCCGAGCGCGAGCGCCGCCAGCACCGCTCCGGCGACGTCGAACCGCCCGGACAGCCCGTCGTGACGGCTCTCCGGCACGTGGACGACCAGCAGGACGGCCAGCACGGCGGCGATCGGGACGTTGACGAGGAACACCCAGCGCCATCCCGCCGCGTCCACCAGCGTCCCGCCGAGCAGCGGCCCCGCCGCCCCGGCCATCCCGCTCATCCCCGACCACCAGCCGATCGCCCGCGCCCGATAATCGGGATGGAACGACGCCTGGATGAGGGCGAGCGACCCCGGCACGACCATGGCGCCGCCGATCCCCTGGAGAGCACGCCCGGCGATCAGCCACTCCAGGCTCGGCGCCATCCCGCACAGCAGCGACGCGGCCGCGAACCACACCAGCCCGACCAGGTACACGCGACGACGTCCGAACCGGTCGCCCAGGCCGCCGCCAAGCAGGATCAGCGCGGACAGGGTGAGCGTGAACGCGTTGACCGTCCACTGGAGTCCCGCCATGGACGCGTCCAGGTTCCGCTGGAGCGCAGGCAGCGCCACGTTGACGACCGTCGCCTCAAGCAGCACAAGCCCAGACCCGGCAGCGGTGACAACGAGCACCCACCGCCCGCCAGGCTCATCCAGCCGAACGGACGCCGCCTTCACCGACCCCGGCGGAGCCACCACATGATCAAGCCTGCCCCGCCCTGCCCAGAACGTCCACCGCCAAGTGGGTCGTATTCGCCTCACGGGACCTGCAGCGCAGGAGCAGGTCCTCGCGCTGGCCGTGGGCATTTATTGCCCACAATTCGTCCAGCAGCACCGCGACGTCACCGGCGAGGTCGACAATGGGGACGGCTCGCTCAGCCAACGCCATGGCCAGGCTGTGCGCACCCGTCTCTTGCAGTTCCGCCAACATCATCGCAATGTCAGACGGATTGGTCCCGTCGATAACCAGAACTGTTCGCTCAGCCAATGCCAGGGCGAGTTGCGGGTCCACCTTCCGTACTTCCTGCAGCATCTGCGCCATGGTGAACGTGCCGGCGATGTCGACCGCTGGAACGACTCGTTCAGCCAACGCCTTCGCCAGGGGCCAGGCATGCAGCTCCCGCAGCTCCCGCAGCATCTGCACCATGTCGTAGGCGTTGGTCACGTTGATGTCGGGAATGGCCCGCTCGGCGAGCATCAGAGCGGGCCGCGGGTGCAGCCTTCGCAATTCCGCCAGCAATCGCACCACGCTCCACGAGTCGCTGACGTCGACCCTCCTGGCGGCCCATTTGGCCAAGGTCCAGGCGGGCTCCCGGACATTCAGCCGGCGCAGTTCCCCCAGCAGTTGCGCCACGTCGCCGGTGTCGGACGTCAGGCTGATCTCGGTCACGACCCGTACGGCCAGCTCCAACGCGAGATCCTGCGCACCGGCCTGCCGAAGCTCGGCCAGCAATCGCGCCGCTTCGCCCGGGGCGGTGACGCGCACCACGGGGACGGATCGCTCGGCCCATGTCTTGGCGGCGTCGTGGGCTTCCAGCTCGCGCAGTTCCTCCAGCAGTCTCGTCACGTCACCGGGGTCGCTGGTGACGCTGACCTCGTCGGCGGCCCGTGCCGCCAGTGCCAGCGCCTGGGGTCTGGCGTCCGCCTTCCTGAATGCCCCCAGCACTTCCGCCGCGATATCGGGTTTGGTGAGGGGCAGGTCACCGACAGAAGCGGCTGGGCTCCCCGAGCCCGTGTTGTTGCGAGCGGAATCGAAGCGTTCATCGGAGGCTCCGTCCTGCAAGCGGTTGAGGATGTCTTCGAGATGCCGGCAGCGGTGTTCGGTCTGGGCGATGCGCTCCTGGGCCATTTGCAAGCGGTGTTCGAGTTCGGCGATCTCCCGCTCCAGCCGCTCCTTCTCGGCCGCCATGGCGGCGCGGTCGTCATCCCAGGCCGCGCGCAGCCGGCCGTGCTGGTCGGTGAGCTCCTCGATCTGGCGGATCCGGTCGGCCAGTTGCTCCTGGAGAGCGCGGACGTACCGCTCGGCCTCGTGCTGGCCGACCAGGGCCAGCTCCAGCTCGTCGCTGACCATCCTCACCTGGTACTGCTGCGGGTGGGCGACCTTCAGCGCCTCCAGATGCAGGCCGGTCAGGTGGTCGCGGACCTCCTGGGAGACCTCCTTGCCCTGCTCGGCCTGGATCGCCAGCAGCGTGTTGAGGAACCAGTGGTCGCGGGGCACGCGCTTGCCGTTGAGGTAGCGCGACAGGGTGCCCTTGTCCAGGGGGTACCGGCCGGCGAACCGGTTCATCGTCACGCCGGCCGCCGTCCAGATCGTGCGGAGCTCGCGGACCCAGGTCGCGACCTCGGGCTCAAGGTCAGGGCTGAGCGCCTTGAAGCCGGGCGTGTCACAGGCGGCCGGCTGCCGAGGGGTCAGTTCGGTCATGGGTCCATGGTCCGTGCCTACGCTCTGGAAAGCACCTCATCGCTGCCTTTCGGGTGTTGCCGCTTGTTGCAACACCCGCGCCGCACCGGTTGCGGCGTGGTGCAACACCGCGCGGGTCTGGCTTGCTGGAGGGCACGATCAGCGAAAGGACCGTCAGGAAATGCCTCAGCCCTCCAACAACGTCCCCCAGCCGTCGCCGTCTCCCCTGCCTGACGGACGCGGGCCCGGGGTGTTCGTGCCGCAGCATGTGGTCGCCGCAGCGGTCTGCATCCTCGTGGGGTTCGTGGCGGGCGTCTTGGTGTGGCTCGCTCCCAAAATCTGGCTTCCCATCGGCGCCGGGATCACGGTCACCTGTCTTTCGCTGACGTTGTACGGGCTGTGGCATCAGCGCTGATCGCGCCGTGCCCGTCCGTTCACGGGCGGACGGGCACGGCGCGGGGCTGCGTTACTCGGTCAGGTAGACCTGTTCGAAGTGGGCGTTGCCGAAGGTTCGGCCGGAGAAGTCGTTCTTGGGCCAGCCCGCGTTCTTCACGGTGTGCGCGTTCTCGACGTTGGCGAAGAACGGGATGATCCAGCCGCCGCGCTCGAACTGAATTTGGTAGATCTGCTGGGTGAGCTGATTCTGTTTGGCCTGGTCGGTGGTGGTCTGTGCCTGCTCGTAGAGCGAGCGGATCTGGTTGAGGTCGTCGCCGCCCAGGTGGGTCAGGGAGTTGGTCTCGCTGAGGTCGGTGAGCGCCATCAGGGTCAGGTAGTTGCCCTGCGTCGGCCATTTGTCCACAGAGAACTTCCAGCTGTGGAAATTGGGGCCGAACAGCGTCGCGGTGTCGACCTGCCGGACCTTGATGTTCATGCCGATCTCGGCGGCGTTCCGCGCCAGGACGGTGCACATCGGCACCGCCTCGGTCGAGACCGGGCCGGTGACCAGTTCGACCGTGACGCCCTCCTGCCCGGCCTCCTTGAGCAGTTGCTTCGCCTTGGCGACGTCGCGCTTGCGGGTGAGCTGCTTCGGATACGCGGAGGTGAACGGCTCGGGCAGGTCGTGGGCCACCACGCCGTGCCCGGACAGGGTGGCGGTGAGCGCCTGCTCCCGGTCGACCGCCAGCCGCAGCGCCTGCCGCACCCGTACGTCGTTGAACGGCGGCTCCTTCATGTTCATGTAGATGCCGGTCCACGCCCCGGTCTTGGACTCCAGCAGCTTGAGCCGGGGGTTCTTCTCGATGGTCGGGATCTGCGGGTACGGCAGCTGGTTGATGGCGTCGACCTGGCCGGTCACCAGCGCGTCGAGCCGGGCCGAGTCGTCGTTGATCACGTTGACGACCAGCTCGTCCAGGTAGGGCTTGGGGCCCAGGTTGGCGGGCGCGGGGGCGTCGCTCGGCTGGGACGGGCCCGTGGCGTTCCAGTAGTTGGCGAACCGTTCGCAGACCCACTGCCGGTTCGGGGTGAAGCTCTTGTACTTGAACGGGCCGGTGCCGACCGGGTTGCGCGGGTCGAAGTCCACGGGGACGATCTTGAACGGGCTGGCGAGGGTGCTCTGGAAGGTGGCGGCGGGCCGCAGCAGCTTCAGCCGCAGCGTCCGGCCGTCGAGCTTCTTGATCTCGTTCAGGTCGACGAGCGGCTTGAACTTCCCGACGATCACCGACCCGGGCAGCGTGATGGCGCGCTTGAACGTGAAGATCACGTCGTCGGCGTCGAGGGTCTTGCCGTTGTGGAACTCGATGCCCTGCTTGATGCGGATCGTCCACTCGTCGCCCTTGGCGTTGGGCTCGATCAGCTCGGCCATCTGCAGGTGGTACTGCATCTCGTTGCTGTAGTCGGCGAGCTGGTCGTAGAGGACGCGGGCCATGAAGCTGACCGGGACGCTGTTGAGCAGCATCGGGTCCAGCGTGTCGGAGCCCTTGGCGCCGCCGGTCGCGACGGTGAGCCGGCCGCCGCGGCGGGGCTTGCCCGCGGCCTGCTTCTCCTGCTCGCCGCCGCAGGCCGCGAGCGCCGCGCCGCCGACGGTGGTCAGCCCGAGCGCGGCCGCCGTGCCCAGGAATCCGCGTCTGCTGAGACCTGATGGGGGTTGCGTGGTCATGTCCGGTCCTCCTGCGACCGTTGTTCCGCTGGGACGCCGCCCGCCGCCGCCTCGAGTTCGGGGGACCCGAATTCGGGGGTGGCCGCGATGAGCTGCTTGGTGAACGGGTCATCGGGGTGGTCGAGCACGTCGTCCACCTGTCCGGTCTCGACGAGCCGTCCGGCGCGCATGGCGATGACGCGGTCCGCGATGGTCCTGACCAGCGCGAGGTTGTGCGTCACGAACAGCAGCGCCAGGCCCTCCTCGTCCTGCAGCGTGCGCAGGAGCCGGACGATGGACGCCTGCACGGAGACGTCGAGGGCGGAGGTGATCTCGTCGCAGATCAGCACGTCGGGGCGGCACACCAGGGCCCGCGCGATCGCGACCCGCTGCCGTTCCCCGCCGGAGAGCTCGCCGGGGTAGGACGACGCCACGCTCGGCGACAGCGAGACGCGTTCCAGCGCCTCGGCGACCGTGGTCGCGGCCTTCGCCGACGGCATCGAGAACAGGACCTTCAGCGGCTCGCGGAGGGTCTCGCCGATCGAGCGGCGCGGGTTGAGCGAGTTGTAAGGGCTCTGGAAGATGTACTGCACGGCGCGCCGCTGCTCGAGCGGACGGTCCCGTGCCCGGGTCGCCATCGCGGCGTCCCGGAACGTGATGCCGCCGCTGTGCCGGCGGTGCAGGCCGATGATGCTGCGCGCCAGGGTCGTCTTGCCGCAGCCGGACTCGCCGACGAGGGCGAGGCATTCCCCGCTGGCCAGTTCCAGGGACACGTCGTGGAGGATCTGGCGGCGGCCGTGGAACGCGTCCAGGTGCGACACCCGCAGGAGCACGTCGTCCTGGCCGCCGGTGCGGGCGGCGGCCTGGCGAGGGGCCTCGCGGGACGGGCCGGACGCGAGGTGCTCGGCGCGGATGCAGAGGACGTCGTGCCCGCCGCCGACCTCGACCGGTTCCGGGACGGTCGTCGCGCACTCCGGCAGCGCCTCCGCGCATCGGGGGTGGAACATGCAGCCGGTCGGGCGCCGTCCCGGCGGCGGGGTGTCGCCGGGGATCGCGGCGAGTTCCCGCCGCTCCGAGACCACCGGCACGGCGGCGAGCAGCGCGCGGGTGTAGGGGTGCACCGGACGGTCGAATATCTGCGCGCTCGAACCGGCCTCGACGACCCGTCCGGCGTACATGACCATGATCCGGTGGGCCAGCTCGGCGACGACCGCCATGTCGTGGGTGACGTACAGCGCCGCAACCTGGTGCTCGGCGCACAGCTCGCGCACCGTCTGCAGGACGCGCGCCTGGGTCGTGACGTCGAGGCCGGTGGTGGGCTCGTCCAGCACGATCACGCGGGGACGGAGCAGGAAGGCGAGCGCGAGGGTGACTCGCTGCTGCTGCCCGCCCGAGAGCTGGTGGGGGAAGCGGTCGAGGAACGCGTCGTCGGAGTCGAGCCCGACCTCGCGCAGGGTCGTCCTGATCCGCTCGTCCCGCTCCTTGGCGGGCATGTCCGGGCGGTGGAACTCGAACAGCTCGGTCAGCTGGCGGCGGAGCCGGAGCGCCGGGTTCAGCGCCATCGACGGGTCCTGCGGCACGTACGCGACGGTGCTGCCGCGCAGCGCGGTGAGCTTGCCGGGGGCGAGGCTCGCGACGTCCTGGCCGTCGATCAGCATGCTGCCGCCGGCGATGCGCGCGCCGCGCCGGGCGTCGCCGAGCAGCGCCAGCCCGACCGTGGTCTTGCCCGACCCGGACTCGCCGACCAGGCCGAGCACCTCGCCCGCCGCGATCGTGAAGTCCACGCAGTCGACGACGTCGACGCCGCCGCGTCCGGCCAGGTCGATGCGCAGGCCCTTGACCGTCACCGCCGCCGTCATGACTTCACTTCCTGTGCCGGGACTTCCGGGGTCGGGACTTCCGGGGTCGGGACGTCCGGTGACGAGACGTCCTGGGACGAGACGCGGGCCACCGTCCAGGAGAAGCCCTCGGTGATCAGGTTGGTGCCGAAGGTGAACACCGCGATGCACAGCACCGGCAGCACCACGCCCCACGGCTGGAGCGCCAGGCCCTGGTAGTTCTCCTTGATCATCAGGCCCCAGTCGGCGGCGGGCGGTTGCAGGCCGACGCCGAGGAAGCTCATCGCGGTGACGATCCCGATCGACCAGGTGAGCCGGAGGCCGAACTCGACCATCAGCGGGGTCATCACGTTCGGCAGGATCTCCCGGCGCACGATCCGCAGGCGGGGCGCGCCGAGCGTCTCCGCCGACTCGACGAACTCGCTGGACACCACCTCCCTCGACGCGCCGTACGCCACCCTCGCGACCTGCGGCACCCACGCGACGGCCACGATCAGCGGCAACAGCGCCGTGCTGGCCCTCGCCATCGCCACCAGGAGCAGGATGAGGACGAGGGGCGGGAACGCGCGGAGGACGTCCATCGCGCGCATGAGGATCTCGTCCAGGACGCCGCCGCTGTAGGCGGCGGTCATGCCGATCGCGGCGCCGGCGGCGACTCCGGCGAGCGTCCCGGCGAACGCGATCCAGACGATGCTCCGCCCACCGGCGAGGACCCGGGACAGGACGTCCTCGCCGAGGTAGTCGGTGCCGAGCAGCGCGGTGGACGACGGGGCCGCGTAGGGCGCGCCGACGATGTCGTCGTGCGCGTGCGGCGCGAGGAACGGGCCGGCGAAGGTGACCAGGAGCACGAGCCCGGTCAGGACCAGCCCGACGCGGATGCGGGGTTCGCGCAGGCAGCGGCGCAGCAGTGCGGTGTTCATGCGCCCGCCGTCCGCAGCCGGGGTGTGACGTACACGGTCAGGACGTCTCCGAGGAGGTTGAAGAGCACGTAGCAGGCGGCGAACAGCAGGCAGATCAGCTGGATCACCGGGACGTCGCGGTTGTTCACCGCGTCCACCAGGGCGCTGCCGAGGCCCGGATAGTTGAACACCTGCTCGATGACGAGGATCCCGCCGGTCAGGTAGGCGAGCGCGAGGGCGGTTCCCTGGATCGCCGGGACGAGCGCGTTCGGCAGGACGTGGCGCCGCAGCACGACGCGTTCCGGGACGCCCTTGAGCCGCGCGGTCCGCACGTACTCCGACTCGTACGCGTCGATCACCGAGCCGCGGACGAGCCGGGCCAGATACGGCAGCACGCCCAGCACCAGAGCGACCACCGGGAGCACGAGCTGCTCGATGTTGCCGAACGGGCTCTCTCCCGGCGCGAGCAGCACCGTGCCCGGCAGCAGGTGGAACACCGACGTCGCGAACAGGATCACCAGCAGCAGCGCGATGATGAACTCGGGCAGCGCGGTGAGCCCGAGGGTGACCACGAGCATCGCGCGGTCGGCGAGGCGGTCGCGCCAGCGTCCGGTCAGCGCGCCGACCAGCACCGACAGCGGCACCACGATCGCCGCCGAGATCACCACCAGCACGGCGGAGTTCAGTACCCGGTCGCCGACCAGCGTGCTGACCTGCTCCTTGGTGACCAGCGACTGGCCGGGATCACCGCTGAGGATGCCGCCCAGCCAGGAGAAGTACTGCTGCACCACCGGCTTGTCGAGCCCGAGTTCGGCGCGGAGCGCGGCGACCCGGTCGGGTGTCGCCTCGCGGCCGAGCGCCGCGCGGGCCGCGTCGCCGGGCAGCACCTGCGTCGCGAAGAACACCAGGATCGACACCAGGAGCACGACCGCCGCGCCGAGCAGCAGCCGCCGCACGAGCCACAGCCAGCGGGCATGGGGGGAACGTTCGGCCAACGTCATCACCTCGCCGTCCCCGGCAGAATGCGGCGACGGTGTTGTTGATGTCAACAGGTGGGTTATGGAAAGAGCATCGTGTTTGGTGGCGACGCCGACGATACTGTTGACAACCACAACAGAACGCTCGCATACTCGGAGCGCTCCGGGACCGTCCGACGGGAGCGGTCCGACGGGGAACGCGGGAACTCGAATCGAAGAGCCGGGGCGGTGGGGCGTGGAGTCCGTTACTGACAGGGTCGTGCAGGGTGGTCCCAGGCTCTCCGTCGGGGCGCCGAACGATCCGGAACTGCTGGTGCCGTTCGCGCGGCGCGCGGAGGAGCTGGGGTTCGACGCGATCTGGACGCAGGACACCCTCAGCACCGCGAACTTCTCGCTCGACGGCCTGCACGTGCTGTCCTACCTGGCCGCGGTCACCGAGCGGCTCCGCCTCGGCATCGGCGTGCTGTACTCGGGGCGCCGAAACCCGGCCGTCCAAGCGCGGGAGCTGGCCACCATCGACCAGCTGTCCGGCGGGCGGCTCATCGTCGGGGTCGGCGTCGGCAACGCCTACCACCGGGAGACGCTCGCCGCGCTGGGGATCCCGACCGACCGGCCCGTCCGGCGGCTGGTCGAGGGCATCGGCGTGATGCGGGCGCTGTGGAGCGGCACCGAGGCCGGCTACGACGGTGAGCTGTACTCGTTCTCCGGCATCCGGGCGCAGCCGGACCCGGTGCAGCGTCCCGGCCCGCCGATCTGGATCGGGGCGCGCGCCGAGCCCGCCCTGCGGCGCGCCGTGCGCATCGCCGACGGCTGGACGGGCGCCGCGCCCGCCGCGATGGACGACTTCCTCCGGCAGCTCGAGTTCGTCAAGCGGGAGCTGGCCGACCAGGGACGCGACCCGGCCGGGTTCACCATCTCCAGGAGCCTCTACATCGCGGTCGAGGACACCGAGGAGAAGGCGCGGCAGAAGCTGATCCCCGCGTTCGACCGCGCGTTCGGCGGGAACCCGGTCTACGACGCCGCCGGGATGGCCGACCGGGTCGCCGTGTTCGGCCCGCCGGAGCACTGCGCCGAGCGGCTCGGCGAGCTGTTCGACGCGGGAGTGGACGAGCTGGTCCTCTACCCGATGTACGACCGGATGGACCAGCTTGAGGCGTTCGGCGAGCTGGTGCCCGCGCCGGCCGCCGCGCCGAACCATCCCTCATGACGGACGGGCCCACGCTGCTCGGTTACGTCGATCCGCTCAGCGTCGCGGCGGGCGACGAGGTCCGGCTGATGGTGAGCGCCACGTCCGACTACCAGGTGGAGCTGGTGCGGCTCGTGCACGGCGCGGACGATCCGCGCGGCCCGGGGGTGCGCGAGGAGCACGTCGGCCTACCGTCCGAGACGCGGGCGGGACGCGTCCAGCCACTGCGGTCCGGTTCGTACCTGCGCGCGCCCGCGCATCCGTCGCTCGACATCGACGCCTTCACCGTGACGGCGTGGATCACGCCGACGATGCCCGCCGGTGGGGAGCCGCGCGCCGTCATCGCCCGCCGCGACGCCGCCGGTCGCCGCGGCTGGGCGCTCGGCCTCACCGGCGACGACCGGCTCGCGGCATGGGCGGGCGGCGGCGCCGAGCCGGTCGCCGCCACCGCCACCGCGATCCCGCCCGGCCGCTGGACGTTCGTCGCCGCCTCCTTCGGCCCCCAGGAGGTCACCCTGGTCCAGGTCCCGGTGCCGGAGTGGCCGGTCGGTTCATGGCGGGCGTCGGCGGCGGCGCCCGGCGGGATCGGCGCCGCCGCGACCGGCATTCCCCTCCAGGTCGGCGCCTGGTCGGCGGACGGGACGGCCGCGGGCGCATGCTTCAACGGCCGCATCGACCGTCCGACGATCTTCGCCGGGACGGCGGACGGGGCCGCGCTCGCCACCGCCGCCCCCGAGCGGCTCGGCCTGCCGGTCCTGGCCCGCTGGCGCCCCGGCCAGGACGCGGGGGGCGTGACGGTGCCCGACGCCGGTCCGCACGGGCTGACCGCCGAGGCGGTGAACACGCCGGTCCGCGGCGTCCCCGGCGCCAACTGGACGGGCCGGGAGATCGACTTCCGGCTCGCCCCGGACGAGTACGACGCGATCCACGTCCACGACGACGACCTCACCGACGCGGGCTGGGAACCGCGGGTCACCCTGCGCCTGCCGGACGACCTGCGCAGCGGCGCCTACGCCTTCCGCCTGCGGGCCGGGGACGAGAGCCTGAGCGTCCCGTTCTTCGTCCGGCCGCCGCGCGGCACGACGACGTCGCGGGTGGCGGTGCTGCTCCCCACCTTCACCTACCTCGCCTACGCCAACTCGCACACGAACCTGGAGAAGCTCGGCCCGGACGGTCTCGACTACGCCACGACCGTGCAGCACCAGTGGTCCGCCATCCACAAGGTGTGCAGCCTGTACGACTTCCACCGCGACGGCAGCGGCTGCTACTACGCCTCGCGGCTGCGTCCGCTCACCACCCTGACGCCGGACTACATCAGTTCGTTCGGGCTGTGGAACCTCAGCGCCGACCTGTGCCTGCTCGACTGGCTCGAACACGAGGGCATCGGCTACGACGTGGTCTGCGACGACGATCTGCACGCGGAGGGCGTGGCCGCGCTGGCCGGGTACGACGTCGTCGTCACCGGCTCGCACCCGGAGTACTACACGGCGCAGATGCTCGACGCGCACGAGGCGTACCTGGCGGGCGGCGGGCGGGTGATGTACCTGGGCGGCAACGGCTTCTACTGGGTGACCGGGGTGTCGCCGCTGCAGCCGCACATCATCGAGATCCGCCGCGGCCACACCGGGACCAGGGGCTGGGAGGTCCCGCCCGGCGAGACCCATCTGAGCACGACCGGCGAGGCGGGCGGGCTGTGGCGGCACCGGGGCCGCGCGCCGCAGCGGCACGTCGGGGTCGGGTTCGCCGCGCAGGGCGGACGCGGCAAGGGCCGTCCCTACCGTCCCGCGCCACGCGCCTCCGGCGACGAGCGCGGCGCGTTCGCGCTCTCCGGGGTGGACGGCCTCATCGAGGCGGACGCGCTGGTCAGCGGTGGCGCCGCCGGGATGGAGGTCGACCGGGTGGACGCCGCTCTCGGCTCCCCGCCGCACACCGTCGTCCTGGCCACGGCCGACGGGTTCAGCGACGCCTACCAGCTCGCGGTCGAAGACGTGTTCCAGTCGAACTCGCGGCTGGGCGGGACCGTCGAGCCGCGCGTCCGCGCCGATCTGGCGTTCTTCGAGTACCCGAACGGCGGCGCGGTGTTCAGCACCGGCTCGATCGCCTGGTGCACGGCACTGGGCGTCGACGGATATGCCAACCCCGTCGCCAAGGTGACGGGCAACGTCCTGCACCGCTTCCTAGACCCAGCACCATTTGAACCGCGAGACACCAGCCGGGGAGAGCGATGACGAGCGATCGACCGAGCACGGCGCCGCCGGGAATCGACCCTGACCGGCTCGCCGCTCTGCTGGACGCCGAACGCGCCAGGTGGATCGAGGCGCGGCCACGGGCGGCGGCGCTGCGCGAGCGGGCGCGCCGGTCCCAGCTGCACGGCACCCCGCAGCACTGGATCAGCCAGTTCCCGCCTCCCGTACCTCTAGTGGTGGACCGGGCGGTGGGCGCGCGCCTGTACGACACCGACGGCCACGAGTACGCCGACTTCGGGTTGGCCGCGACGGCCGCGCTCTGGGGCCACGACCATCCCGCCGTCGTCGCGGCCATACGGGACCAGCTCGACAAGGGAAGCGTCACCCTCTGGTCGGGCGAGGACCACGTCGCCGTGACCGAAGAGCTGGCGCGCCGCTTCGGCCTGCCGTTCTGGCAGTTCACCGTGTCCGCGACGGACGCCAACCGGTTCGCCCTGCTGCTCGCCCGCGTCACCACCGGACGGCAGAAGATCCTCGTCTTCCACCGTGCGTACCACGGCTCGCTGGAGCAGGCCGGGGTCGTCCTGGCGGCGGACGGCGGCGTCGTACCGGAACCCGGCGTCGACCCCAACGGCGTGGACGTCCGCCAGACCACCAAGGTCGTGGAGTTCAACGACCTCGACGCCCTCGAACGCGCCCTCGCCCCGCGCGACGTCGCCGCCGTGCTCGCCGAACCGGTGATGACCAACGGCGGCGCGGTGATCCGGCCGGAGCCGGGTTTCCACGCCGCCCTGCGCGACCTCACCCGGCGCACCGGCACCCTGCTGATCATCGACGAGACGCAGACGATCCCGGCCGGTCCTGGCGGCTGCACCCGGGAGTTCGGCCTGGAGCCCGACCTGATCACGCTGGGCAAGTCGATCGCGGGCGGTATTCCAGCGGGCCTGTACGGGATGTCGGACGAGGTGGCCGCCGCGGCGGAGCGCTACACCGCGCACGGGGACGGCGGTCTCGGCAGCACGATGGCGGGCGGGCCGCTGGCCGTCCGCGCCATGCGCGCGGTGCTCACCGAGGTCATGACCGACAAGAACTACGCCCACATGAGCCGCCTGGCCGAACGCTACGAGCGCGACGTCGCGGCGATCATCGCCGAGCACGGCCTGCCATGGCACGTCGGACGGCTCGGCGGCCGCGTCTCCTACGCCTTTACCCCGTCCCCGCCGCGCAACGCCGGGCAGCTCTACCCGCGCGTCGGTCCCACGGCACGCACCGCGCTGTGGCTGTATCTGGCGAACCGGGGCGTCGTCCTCAACGCCATGAGCGGCGCGGCGCTGATGTCGCCGATGACGGCCGAGTCCGACGTGGAACTGCACGGCGCGCTGTTCGCCGATGCGATCGGCGCGCTCACGGGCCAGAAGGGCCCCTAGCAGTGGACGAAGGCCAACTCGAAAGATTCCGCACGGACATCAACCGTTCGAGAACCCCCGGCGCCTACGAACCGGGTCGCTGGTCGGTGGCCCCCGCGAACCGCGACACCGCGGTGACCGGCGTGATGCCCGAGCGGGTCCGGCTGCGCGACACGTCCATGCGGGCGATCGAGTCGCTGCCCGGCGTCACGGCCACCCGCGAGGCGAAGACCGCGTTCCTGCGGCTCCTCGCCCGCTCGGGTGTGCCGGAGATCGTCCTCGCCGCCCCGGCCCGGTCCGGGCACGAGGCCGTACGGGACGACCTCGCGCTGGTCAGGGAGGAACAACCGGGCTGCGTCGTGTACTGCCCGTTCGTGTCCGCGGCGGACGGCGTCGACCTCGCCCGCGACCTGGGGTTCGACGGCGTGCAGGTGGCCGTGCCCGCGTTCGGCCCGGCGGCGGCGATCTACGGGGGATCCGTCCCCGCGTCCCGGGCGGAGGTCGTCGGCCAGGCGTCCGAGATCGTCGCCCACGCCCGAACACAGGGCCTACGCGTCGCCGTCGCCGCCACAATGGTGTCCTACCTGACAGAAGAGGAACTCACCGAAACCGTAAAAGCCATGGCTGCCGCAGGCGCCGACGAAATCACCCTCTTCGACGGGCCAGGCGCACTCGGCCCGGAGGCATTCGGACACCTCGTCCATGCGGCCGCGTCAACCGCACCGGACCTGGAAATCGGTATCCACCCGCACAACACATTCGGCCTCGGCGTCGCCTGCGCCGTGAGCGCGGCACGCGCCGGAGCGACCGTCGTCGAATCATCGGTGAACGGCTATTGCGGCGGCCCGGGCAACGCCGACCTCGCCGCCACCGCAGCCGCCTTCGAGGCGCTCTACGGCGTGAACACGCGCATCAACCTCGCCACACTGACAGAACTGTCGCGGACGGCCGCGGAACTGACCGGCCGCGAACCGGCGACCAACCAGCCCATCACCGGCCCGGACGCGTTCTGCTGGGGCGGCGGCGACTGGGTCGTCCTCGAATCCGAAGTAGATCCGCTGATGCACAACTGCGTGGAGCCATCCCTGTTCGGCAACGAGCGCCGAATCCCGGTGACACCCCAGAGCGGCCCACGCGTCATCGCGGCCACCCTGCATCGCCTGGGCATCGAAGTAGACCCGCCCCTGCTCCCGTCCATCACGGAGAAATGCCACGCAGAACTAGCCCGGCTAGGACGCCTCCTCACCGACGACGAGATCCGCGCCATAGCGAGAACCGCCCTCACTCACTGACCGACAGCCAGCCGCCCGTCTCGCGATGCCGCCCGAGCCCGACCGCGTCGAACTCGTCGAAGTGCTCGCCCCTGCCGGCACCGAGCCGCCGCAGCGCCTGGGATATCGGACTCCCGGCCTCCGACCACCGCTCCCCCTCGTCCACCCGCACCGGACCAAGGACAATCCCTCCGCCATCCCAGACCTGCGCGACTTGGCTCCCCGTCCCGCCGAAATACTCGGCCTCGACATAGGCCACCGGCCCCGCCACCGAGCACTCCGCAAGCAGGCGCCCGAACCCCGCAGGCGCCTTCCAGAACCCATCAAGTTCGGCCGCTCCGACGACGGTGACCGCGTCGCAGAACGCGTCCGTCATCGGCAAGAGCGAAAGCCCCTGCCCGACAGAAACGATGCGCGCCTCGACCACGCCCGCAGCCACCCGCCGAAGCACAGGCTCCCCGGCGATCACCGCCTGCAAGCAATACATCCCGCCATCCTCCCGAACGCCACCCCGGGATGTCAGCGCAGATCGACGTCGACGTTGTATTCGGCGAGTAGTTGGAGGAGGGAGTCGAGCGTGACCGCTGGTGCTTTCCTGTGGCGGTCGTAACCGGCGACGAGGTGTCGACGAGCCGTTCCCGAGTCGTGCCAGACCAGCCGGAACGGAGGCCGGGGCCCCCCAGGTGCCGCTCAGGCAGTCGGCGAGAGCGTCGAGATTCCAGCCGAAATAGCCGCCGGGACCGTTGATCGCCTCACCGATGGCGCAGTAGAAGCCCTCGATGTCGGTGACGAAACGGCCGCCGAGGCCGAACACGCTTCCCGATGGTCGATCCGGGAGGTCGGAACGACGGTGCACCAATGCGACGCCGCACCACTCGTGCCGCTGCGATGCCGGTCGAGGGGCTCGTGGCCGGTCGTCACCCCTCGACCGTAGCGGCGGTCAGGTGTTGCGGACGAAGTCCGTGACCAGGCGGTTGAACTCGTCGGCGTGCTCGATCATCGCCCAGTGGCCGCAGCGGTTGAGGAGGACCAGGCGGCTGTCGGGGATGGTGGCGAGCAGATAGAGCGAGCTCTCGAACGGGACGACCCGGTCGTCGCGGCCATGGATCAGCAGCGTCGGGACCTTGATGTCCGGCAGCAGTTCGGGCTTGACCCAGATCGGGAGCGGTGCGCCCTTCGGCAGCCCGTCGACGTAGTTGCGCAGGTGTTCGGGACGGGCGAGCGCCGCGTCCGACCGGGCCTTGCACAGGTCCGGGGTGGCGAACCGGGCCTTGTCGAAGCACATGATCTCGACGAGGTGGCGCATGTTCTCGGGGCTCGGGTCCCGGTAGGTCTCGATGAGGATCTTCAGGCCCTCGGACGGGCCGTCGCCCGCGGCGAAGAGGGACGGCAGCCGCCCGACCGGCGGGCCCATGGTGACCAGGTGCGTGATCCGGTCCGGGTGCTCGGTGGCGAGTCGCATCGAGGTCTGCCCGCCCATCGAGTTGCCGACGAACGCGGCCTTCTCGATGCCGAGGGCGTCCAGGAACTGGATCGCGGCCTCGACGTGGTCGAGGCGGTCGACGGTGGTGGCGTCGGAGCCGCCCCAGCCGGGCATGTCCACCGCGTACACGTGGAAGTGCTCGGCGAGCGCCTCGATGTTGCCGGAGAAGTTGCTCCAGCCCGTCGCGCCGGGGCCGCTGCCGTGCAGCAGCACGACCGGGTGCCCCTCGCCCGCCTCGTAGTAGCGGAGCGTCCAGTCCTTGGTCTGGACGGTGCGCGCCGCGTCGGCCTGCGTCAGCGCCATCAGCCCTCCGCCCTTCCCGCCTGGGCGAGCAGTCCGGCGACGACCTCCGGCGGGCGGTGGCCCCAGCTGTGCAGGCGGTCCAGCGTCTTGACCTCCCACGTGTCGTCGTCCACGAGCAGGCCGCCCCAGCCGTACTCGACGCTGAAGCCCGACGGCGTCTGGACGTAGAAGCTGAACATGTGGTCGTTCGGGTGCATGCCGAGGGTCATCTCGAACGGCTGCCCGGCGTCCATGCAGCGGTCGTAGGCCGTGCCGACGTCGCGGACGTCGGTGACCTCGACCATGAAGTGGTGGGTCCGCTTCGGGTGCGGCATGTCCCCGAACGCGACGGAGTGGTGGCGCGGGTTGCAGCGCAGGAAGATCAGGTCGGCGACGACGCCCGGCGCGACCTCCTCGACGATGAGGTCGGAGATCCGGAAGCCGAGCAGCCCCTCGTAGAACTCCAGGTAGGTCTCGCGGGCGACGCCCTTGGAGAGCAGTACCTGGTGGCCCGCCCCTCCGGCGCCGGTGACGAACGCGCCCAGCAGGACGTCCGAGCGGAACGGGCTGTCGGCGTCCGCGAAGCCGGTGACGAGCTCGATGCGGTTGCCCATCGGGTCGGCGGTCACGAGGATGCGGTCGACCTTGCGGGACGCGGCGAGCGCGGCGTCGCCCTCGGCGGCCTCGGCTCCGGCGGACTTCAGCCGCCCGGCGATCTCGTCCAGCGCGGCGTCGCTCTCGACCTCGTAGCCGCTGGCCGCCAGGTCGTCGGCGGGTCCCTGCCGGACGAGCCAGCGGTACGCCTTCCCATCCGTCCGGAGCGCGATGCTGTCGGCGGTCTTGTCCGCGAGCTGCATGCCCATCAGGTCGACACCGAAGCGCTCCCAGTCGCTGAGGCTGCTCACCTCGTACACGACGTACGCCAGTTCCTTGACTCCACTCATCGGGCACTCCTCTCAACGGCCGGGGTGGCGGCCAAGCTTTGGGCGGGCACCGCGCCGACGGCGGACGCGGGCAGGTCGGGGGTGGCGAGGCCGGAGACGTCGGCGGCCGCGACGAACCGGTCGGGGCGCACCGCGATGGCGCGGACCCCGTACCGGGCCAGCCACGGGAGCAGGACCTCGTCAAGGTCGACCAGCTCGTCCGGTCCTTGCGTGTAGGCCGTCTTGGGCCGGATCGCGACGTAGCGGGCGCCGAGCTCGTCCCACTGCGCCTTCTCGGCGGGCGTGAGCAGGGCGGACGGGTCGACATCGGCGCCGAGCAGGACGAAGCCGTCGCCGAGCAGGTCGTCCAGGCGCGCCATCCGGCCCGCCGTGTCGCCTGTGATGGGTTGCGGGACCATGCGGCCGACGATGCTGGCGTCCCCGAGCGGGCCGCGGATCCAGCCCGCGTCGAGGACGGGCGGCGCGATCAGCGGCGGCTCGAACGGCGTGACCGTGCCCTCCGGGACCCGGTTCATCTCCTCGATCTCCGCCGGGGTGGCCTCCTGCTTGATGACCCGGCCGAGCTGGACGGCGAGCTCGGTGTAGAACCCGGCGTTGGGGCGGCGCTCGGCCTCGTAGGTGTCGAGCCAGCGCTCGTCGAGTTCGCCCTTGAGGACGCGGGCGAGCTTCCAGCCCAGGTTGTGGACGTCGCGCATCCCGGTCTGCATCCCGGCCCCGGCCCACGGCGGCATGAGGTGGGCGGCGTCCCCGGCGAGGAAGATCCGGCCCGCGCGCCAGGTGTCGGCCATCCGGGTGTGGTGGCGGTAGAAGGCCCACTGGTGGATCGAGACGTCGTCGGTGGTGACGCCCATGGCGTCGAGCAGCGGCCAGACGGCGTCCTCGGTCGCGAAGTCGGCCTCGGTCTCGTGCGGCTTGAGCGGGATCTCCCAGCGGTGGTTCCCGGCGGAGAGCGCGATGTCGACCACCGGACGCTGCCTGTCGGACCAGAACGTGAGCAGGTCGCGGTCGGGCCACCAGCGCTTGACGCGGCAGTCGATGACGATCCACTGCACGTCGATCGTGTCGCCGAGCAGCCGGCTGCCGATCATGGCACGGGTGGCGCTGCCGCCGCCGTCCGCGCCGATCACGTACCGGACGCGCGCCGTCCGCGTCTCCCCCGTCGCGAGGTCCGCCGCCGTCACCGTGACCCCGGTGGCGTCCTGCTCCAGCCCGGTCACCTCGACGCCGTAGCGGACGCCGATCAGCTCGCCGCACTCCTCGGCACAGGCGCGGAGCTCGGCCTCCATGACCGGCTGGTAGATGTTGTAGAAGCGGGGCCCGGGGCCCAGCGCCGACGGCGGATGCTCAACCCGCATGATCTCGGCGCCGTCGTAGGTCACCCAGCGCAGCGCCCGCTGCGGCTCGATCACCTTGGTGATCCGATCGTCGATGCCGAGGCTCTGGAAGATCCGCATCGTCCAGTCGTTGACGGTGACGGCGCGGGCGCGGGGATAGATGTCGGCGTCCCGCTCGAACGCGAGGGCCGACACGCCGTGCTTGGCGAGCGTGAGCGCGGCCGTCACGCCGGTGGGGCCGTAGCCGACGATCGCGACGTCGGCGTCGAAATGCTGGGTCATGTGCGCTCCGGAAGAACGAATCCGATCGCAGTATTGTACCGATCGGTCGGTACGATCGTGACCACCCTCACATGACCGTCCGAGCCGGGTCCAGGAAATTCCACACTGCAGAACCGCAGGTGGCAGGCGTAAAGGCGGGGACATCTATGCTTCAACCCGTGGAGGCAGAGAAGAGCGGGAACCGTCGTGGCCATCGGTCCCGGGAGGAGATCTTGGACGTCGCCTCCCGGATCATGGCGGAGCGCGGCTACGCCGCCACCTCGCTGGCGGTGCTGAGCCGGGAGAGCGGCCTGCCCAAGAGCGCGGTCTACCACCACTTCCAGTCGAAGGCCGGGCTGCTCACGGCGGTCATGGCACGCGGCGCCTACGACTTCTTCGCGGCGATGCGCGCGGCGCAGGCGGGCGGGCCGGACGCGGCCACCCCGCGCGAGCGGCTCACCTGGTACCTCCAGCGCACCGGCGAGGTCTTCCTCGCCCGCCCGGAGTTCCTGCGCCTGCACCTGCTCCTCGTCATGAGCGCCGAGGCCGCCGAGGCCGAGGTGGACGCCATGATCGAGCAGGTGCGCCGGGACGGCCGCGCGCACATGAACACGATGATCGCGGCGTCCTTCGCCCCCGAGGGCGCGGAGATCGCGCAGGCCGTCGCCGACGAGCTGGACTACTTCGGCATCGCCGGATTCGACGGCGCCTTCGTCGCGCTGCAGGCCGAGCCCGACCGCGGCCTCGCCGACCAGATGACGCTGCTCGCCGAGGCCATCGCCGCACTGGGCGAGGCCCGGGTCGCCAGGCTCCGCGCCGGCACCGACTCCCAGCCGGCCGGTTGATCGCACCGGGAACGGGGAATCTGGATCATCGTGTCCATCGCGCGTGATTTCTGGATGGTCCTCGAACCCCTCCACACGGTGACGTACTTCTCGCCCGAGTGCGTCGACGGGAACAAGGACGCCGGCCTCAAGGGCTACTGGATGGGGTACTTCGGCAGCCGGGGCGCCCCGCTCGGGCCCGTCCCCGCCGGTGTGATCGAGGCGTCCTTCTACGGTATCCATCCGGCCCGGGTGCGGCGGGCGGTGCCGGACGCCTGGACGTTCGCCTCCCCCGAGAGCATCCTGCGCATGCGCGCCGCGACAGCGGCGAAGGCGCTCCGCCGGATCGCACCGCAGATCGACGACGTGGCGGCCGAGGCGGTGCCCCTGCTGCGCCCGGCCATCGAGGCTGCGGACGGGGCCGGACGAGTCCTGTTCGCCGCCAACCGCGAGCTTCCCCTGCCGGACGACCCCGTCGCGGCACTCTGGCAGCTGGCGACGACGCTGCGGGAGCACCGCGGCGACGGGCACGTAGCCCTCCTGGCGGCGGAGGGCCTGAACGGGCTGGAGTCCAACGTCCTGGCCTCGGTCATGGGCAACGTCCCGAGGGCGATGGTGTTCAAGAGCCGCGGATGGACGCAGGAGGACTGGGACGAGGCGTCCGCCGCCCTCACCGCCCGCGGGCTCCTGAACGGGGAGGACGCCACCGAAACCGCCCGCGCCTTGCGAGCCGACATCGAACACCGGACGGACGCCCTGGCCACCCCGCCCTACAAGGCACTGAACGACCCGGACGGCCTCTACCGGCTGCTGGCCCCTCTCACCCACACCGTCACGGAGCGCGGCGACATGCCGTTCCCCAACCCGATCGGTATGCCGCGTCCGTCCGCCTAGGAAGCCCCAGGCACAAGTTCGGCGACCAGGGCCTCGACACGGCCCCGGATCTCGTCGCGGATGGGACGGACGGCGCCCACCCCCTGCCCGGCCGGGTCATCGAGCCGCCAGTCCAGGTAGCACTTCCCGGGGAAGACGGGGGCAGGCGTCGCCGCACCCCATCGTGATCACGACGTCGGAGGACCGGACCGCGTCGGTGGTCAGGACCTTGGGGATCTCGGCGGAGATGTCGATGCCCTCTTCGGCCATCGCCTGGACGACGGCGGGGTTGACCTGGCCGGCGGGCGCCGACCCGGCGGAGCGGACCTCGACCGCGTCCCCGGCGAGATGGGTCAGATAGGCGGCGGCCATCTGCGAGCGCCCGGCGTTGTGGACGCAGACGAACAGAACACTGGGCTTGCCGGTCATGGGTTTCCTCCGTGTTCGCAGAAGGAGAGGGCGAACGTCGCGTAGGCCGCGACCGCGGTGACGTCCTGCCGGTTCCTCGTCCACGATGTTCTGGCATGCGAAGGCGCGGCCGTCACCACTGTGAATACGGGCGGTCGCGGCGGCCGGTCAGCCCGAGAGCAGGTCCCGCATGCGGCCGATCTCGGCCATCTGCGTGGACTGGACGTCGCGCGCCAACTCCTGAACGGTGACGTCGGTCCCCCTGTCCAGGACGTCCTTCACCATGGTGAGCGCGCCCTGGTGATGGGTGATCATCAACGTCAGATAGAGCTTGTCGAACGCGGCGCCGTTCGCGTCCCGTAGCTGCCTGACCTGCTCCGGTGTCGCCATCCCCGGCATGCCGGTGTGCCCGCCGTGGTTCCGTCCGGACGCCTTCAGGACGGCCTCGGCGTTCTGTTCCAGCCACGACCGCATCGCCGATATCTCGACCTTCTGCGCCGTGTCGATGCGGGAGGCCAGCGACAGCACCCGCTTGTCGGACGCCCGGCCCGGCGCCAGCTTCGACATCTCCAGCGCCTGGGCGTGATGCGGCACCATCATCTGCACGAACTTGACCTCGGCCGCAGTGGGCGCGGCGACCGTGCGCGGGCCCGCGACCTGCGTCTTGTTGGGTTCGCCCGGACGCCCCGGAACCACCACCGTCCGCGACGGGGCCGCCTCGGGCTCACCGTCGTCACCGCCGCCGCATCCTGTCAGGACGCCGGCGGCCAGCGCCACCACCGCGCCCGCCACCGCGATCCGGTGCCTCATCGAACCTCCCGCACGTCCAGACCGGCACCCGGACGGTATCCGCAGAACAGGATTAAACAAAAGTGCCTTCTGTATCCAGGCAGGTCAAGACCTATACATTGAACCCAAAGCACCACATACTCCGGAGATCCGGGTCCATTGATGGACCCGCGCAGACAAAGGAGTCCAGGGTGACGCCAGCTCCCAAGCGAATCACAAGACGCAGAACCATCTTGGGGACCCTCACAGGCATCGTCCTGGTGATGTCCACCGTGCTCGTCCCGCCGGCGTCGGCGGGACGCGCCCCGGACGACGAGATCACCAAGAGCCCGAACATGCACCACCTGGCGAACATCCCCAAGCAGGGGCCGCTCGCCGCACCCAACGCGTACGGGTCGGACTGGGCCTTCAAGGGCCGCTACGCCTTCGGCGGCAACTACGAGGGCTTCACCGTCTACGACATCAGCAAGCCGTGGCGGCCGCAGGTCGTCACCGTCGTGCAGTGCCCGGGCTCGCAGAACGACGTGTCGATCGCCGGGGACCTGCTGTTCCTGTCGACCGACAGCTCGCGCAGCGACGACTCGTGCCAGTCAACCCCGCTGCCCGCGACCGAGAAGTCGGCGTGGGAGGGCATCAAGATCTTCGACATCAGCGACGTCCGCAACCCGCGGTACGTCAAGGCCGTCGAGACCAAGTGCGGCTCGCACACCAACACGCTCGTCCCGAGCAAGCGCAACGCCTACATCTACGTGTCCTCGTACTCGCCGAACGACACCTACCCGGACTGCAAGACCCCGCACGACCTGATCTCGATCGTGAAGGTCCCGCTGCGGAACCCGGAGGCGGCGCACGTCGCGGCCGAGCCGGTGCTGTTCCCGGACGGCGGCAACCCCGGCGACCCGCCGGACACGCAGTGGCCGAACCAGACCCGCGCCACCTCGGGCTGCCACGACCTGACGGCCTACCCCGACCGTGACCTGATGGCCGGTGCCTGCATGGGCGACGGCGTGCTGTTCGACATCTCCGACCCGCTGAAGCCGCGCACCATCACCAGCGTGCGCGACGACGACAACTTCGCGTTCTGGCACTCGGCGACGTTCAACAACAGCGCCACGAAGATCGTGTTCACCGACGAGCTGGGCGGCGGCTCCGCGGCCACCTGCAACGCGGAGATCGGGCCGGAGAAGGGCGCCAACGCCATCTACGACATCGTCGGGAAGGGCAAGCACCGCAAGCTGAAGTTCCGCAGCTACTACAAGATCCCGCGGCACAACACCGCCAACGAGAACTGCGTAGCCCACAACGGCTCGCTGATCCCGGTGAAGGGCAAGGACATCATGGTGCAGTCCTGGTACCAGGGCGGCATCTCGGTCATGGACTTCACCGACTCCAGCAACCCGAAGGAGATCGCCTGGCTGGACCGTCCCCAGTGGGCGGACAATCTCCAGTACCTGGCCGGAACGTGGTCGGCGTACTACTACAACGGCTACATCTACTCCAACGAGATCCAGCGAGGCCTGGACGTCATCGACCTCCGGGACTACCGAACCGACAAGGCCAAGCGCGTCAGGCTGGACGTCCTAAACGCCCAGTCCCAGCCGAACTACTTCGACTGACCTGACACAACTCTGACGGGCCCCCGGCCCCGCCGACCTCGGCGGGGCCGGGGGCCCGTCCCTTTCGGGGCGCGCCGCCATCAGGTCCCCTCCTCATGACGCCAGCACACCGCGCTGAGCCCACTACGGCCGCATTCGCGCCCACACCCATTTGCCCCCGGCCGGGTCGCGCGTGGCACCGCACCATGGGTCTCTCGCTCACCCAGTGCGGGCAGATCATGGGAGTGACCCGGGGGAGTGTTTCCAATATCGAAGCGGGTCGCCGACGCCTCCAGGACGACCACGCGCAGGCGCTCGACCGGTATTACGGGACAGGCCTGCTATTTCAGCTCTTGCTCTGGTTTGCCCGAATGGCACACGACCCCAACTGGGGAAAGCAACTCGTCAAGTACGAGCAGGAGGCGAACCTGATCAAGACGTACCACGGCCAGGTCATCCCACTCGCCCTCCAGACCGACGAGTACACCTGGGCGTACGTCCAGTCCGGCACTCCCAAGGACTTCGAGGCGGAGATGGCCGAGCGCGCCGCGAGGAAGAAGTCGTTCTTCGCGAGGGGAACCGACGTCGAGATGTGGGCCTTCCTCGATGAGAGCGTCCTGGCGCGTGAGGCCGGCAGCCCGGAGGTGCAGAAGGCGCAGCTGGAGCATCTGCTCGCCATGGCCGACCTACCGCAGGTCAGCCTCCGCATCGTCCCCTTCAAGTCGGGCGCTCACCTGGGCGTTGACGGATCACTCCAGGTCCTTAGCCTGGAGGGCCGCGACATCGCATATTCGGGCGCCCAGAACGGTGGCCGCTTGATCGAGACTCCTGGCGAGGTCCGGGAATTGTCGGTTAAGTTCGATCGCATCGGCGCGAAGGCGGCTTCCTTGGACGCCTCCCGCGAGATCATCAAGCGGTACTTGGAGAGCTACGAATGATCGTTCAGTGGCGTAAGAGCACCCACAGCGGCGGGGCGGACGACCAACACTGCGTTGAGCTGGGACAGCTTACGCCAGGCATCGGAGTCCGAGACTCGAAGAACCCGGGCGGTGGCCACCTCACCCTGACCGTTGCACAGTTGGCCAGCCTCGTGGAGCAGATCAAGCAGCACACCGCCCGCTGACCGTCCCCCAAGGCACCGCCCACCCACCGGGGCCGGAGGAGCCGACTCATCCTGCCGAAGCTTGCTCCCTCTCCTGCCGAGCCGTCAGCCATGCCCGTGCGAACGCGGCCGACTCCCCTAGGAAGTCCTCAAGCCCAGCCTCGTCGGCGACTGACCTAGGAAGTAGGTCCTCCAAGACCGCCAGCTCGCCCGCTGCGACGATCTCGGGGGCGGGGTCTGGCTCCTCATCGACGGAGGCATCGCCAAGGGCGGCCCGGATTAGGTTCTCGGTCACCCGGGGGTCGATTCCCCGCTCACCTCCGTTGCGGGAAGTCCTCAGGTCAGCGACGTACCGAACAATCTGCGGGTACGTGAAAGTCGGTGGAAGTTCTCGCCGCACCACGACCGCGAACGCCGCGTAGACCATCAGTGCGAAGGCGTCGCCCTCACGCTCAGGATCCTTGAGCGCCTTCGGCCACTCGGGGTCGCCCAGCAAGAACAGGCGCAGCGCCTCAACATGCTCGTCCCTCACCACGACGCTTGAATAATCGTTCACGAGAGCATTTCCTCCACGTACTCCCGAGCCCTGGCCAGAAACGCATCGAGTTCGGCAGGGGTGAGCCGGGCGTCGGCGGTGAGCCCGGCGAGCAGCACGATCTTGTGGCCGTTCGACACCTCACCACTGATGTCGTCGCGCCCATCGGGAGGCAGTTTCTCCAGAGCGATCTTGATCAGTGTTTCGGCCACCGTCGGGTCGATCGCCCTGGGCAGGTCCTCTCCACGCTCCCTGACGGACGCGACGAACTCGATGATCTCATCATCATCGGCGGGCTTCCCATCCTTGACGAAGCGTCGCCGCACGGCCTCCAAGAAGGCGGCGGTGATCAAGGCGACGTAGCCGACGTTGGCCGCCTTCGGATCCAACTGGCTCAACAGCCGACGGTGCTCGTCAACGTCTCCGGCAAGCTGGGCGCGCAAGGCGGCTACCTGGTCGTCAGTCACGATCATCGTTTCTCCTCTTTATTGCTTCGGCACCTTTGCGGAGGCCGTGAAATAGGCCGATCCCGAACATGACCGTTGCCACCGCACCGGTGATCACATCTGGATAGTCGACCGTATTGGTCGCGGGATGAAATTCGTCCCTGTTGAACCCGGTACTGGTCGAGCGGTCACTCGGTGGCGGATTGTCCTTGAATGCGTCCTGTGCGTTCTGGCTGAACTTGCTTGCGTTCTTGAGTGCCTCTTCAAGGTCATCATTCAATCCTCGAAAGAGTCTCTTCTCACGCGAATCCCGCTCGGGCTCGGGTTCTCGCCAATCCTGGTTCTCGTTGACGGGGGCGAGAGGTTCGCCGCGTTCGGCGGTGAGTTCTCCGGCGCTGGCGGGGTCGAGGTCGGCGCGGGTCGGGAGTCCGGCGAATGGGTCGGTCTCGGTCTCCTCGGATGCCGGGGACGCGGGCTGGTTCTCAGAGTTCCTACCACGGCCGTTGCCGGGGCCGTCTGCGATTTCGTCGGGTCTTTCCGCATCCTCGGGGGACGGCCGAGGGTCGTCGTGGTCGGTGGCCTGCCGTCCGCTGTCCGGGGCCCGCTCGGCGCCAGGTGCGGTGCCCTCGGCGGGCTCGCGGCCGGGCTCGGACGGCGCCTCGGTCTCGGGTCGTTGTTCGGTGCGCGGTTCGCCGGGCTCGGCGGTGCCCGGTATGGGCTCGTCGCCGTCTTCGGTGGCGTGGTCGCGGTCGGGGAGTAGGGGCTCGGAGTCGTCCGTCCTGTCGTCGTTTTCGGGGCGCGATTCCTGGGCGGGTGTGTCCTGTTCGCCGGTCTGGGCTTCTTGCCCGTCCGGGCGGTCGGGGGCGTCGGTCTCGGAGGTCCCGGTGTCCGGTGTGCTCTGTGGTTCGGCCGCGCGTGCCCACGATTCTGCCCGTGGTCCCCGTCCCGGCGCGGGCTGTTCGGCTTCCGGTTCGGCCGGGGCTCGCGCGTCCTCGGTGCGCGGCTCGTCTGTGTCCGCCTGTTGTGTTTCCCGTGCACGTGTCCATGAGTCGGCGCGTGGTGTGCCTGGCGTTTCGCGGTCGGGGGCGGCCTCTGGCTCCGGGGTCTCCGCGCTGGGCTTGTCGTCGGTTGTTTCGTCCGAGTCCTGTGGGGCGGTCTCGGTGGGGGTGCTGGCGGCGGTCCAGCTCTCCTGCCTCGACGGGCGGCCCGGGGTGCCGGGGCGGTCCGGAGGTGGCTGCGGGGTTTCGCTGGACGGCTGCGGCTGGTCGGTGGTCTCGGTCCCGCTGGTGTGGTCGACGCCCACCAATCAGCCCTTCCGCCGGACGGCGCCGGGTCGACAGGCCCGGCCATGGGCGGACGCCACCCGGGACGCGCGGGGCCAACGTCAGGTAACGCCGCGCGTCAATGAAACCGTGCTCGTCCGGGAATTGCACCTCTCCCTGACAATGCACAGGAAGTGATCACACGAATCCGCGACGGTGTGGCTGGTGGGCCTTGGTTTCGTGTCCTGGGGGTGAGGGTGCCGACGAAGCTTTTGCGAGAAGGCGAATATCCCCTGAATCCGCTAGGCGGGGGCGTCAGGAGGCAGCTTGGGTTTCGGTCGTGACGATGTGCTGGAACAGGGGGCTCTCGATGATGCGGTGGTCGTGGCTCGGGATCACTTCGCAGTCGAGGCCGGCGACGAACTCGAAGGTCTCGTAGCAGTCGAAGAGGTTGGTGTGGATGGTCGGCGCGACGCTCTTTCGCCAGTCCTCCGGGTTCCAGTTCTCGTAGACGCCCATCGCGTCGCCCGCGAGCAGGTAGCGGCCGGAGTCGGATTCGATGAGGACGCCTTGGGAACCGGGAGTGTGCCCCGGCAGCGGGACGACGGTGACGCCCGGGCAGATCTGCTGTTCGCGGGATATCGCCTCGATGCGGTCCCAGGCCGACATCCACGGCGCCTGGAGGCCCGGCAGTTTCTCGTACGCGCGCTCGTGCAGCGGCAGCGGGTTCATCGCGTATTCGAGTTCGCGCCGGTGCACCAGGATCTGCGCGTTCTGGAACAGGTTGTTGTTCGAGCAGTGGTCCCAGTGCAGGTGCGTGTTGACGACGTAGTCGACGTCATCGGGGTCGACGCCGCATTCGCGCAGGGCCGTCTCGGGCAGTTCCTCCGGGGTGCGGACAAAGGCGTACGGGTGGTGCCGCCGGACGTATTCGGGGTCCAGCGTCCCGGTGTCGACGACGATGCGCGTGCCGCCGGCCTCGATCACGAACATGAACATGTGGATGTCGATGGTCGCGTTGCTGGCCGAGCCGTAGACGGCGGCGGCCAGCGGGACGTCCTTCGACCGTCCGACGCGAATCGGGGTGACGGTGATGCTCATCGGTCCTCCATGAGCACGTCGATTCCCAGGTCGTGGGCTACCTGGCGCAGGTCGGTGATGGTCCGTTCGGGGAGGAGCAGGCCCTCTCGCGCGTTCCGCGCTTCGGCGAGGGTTTCGAGTTCGCCGGGGTAGCGCACTTCTTCCGCATCCTGCCGGGACCCGGATTTGAGTTCCGCGACCAGGGCCTGCATGCGCTCCTCGAATTCCTGCACGGGAGTGAACGAGGCAATGTTAAGGGCCAGATACAGGTGCCCGGACCGGCCCGGCAGCTCGGATTGGTAGGGCCCGCTGACGCCCGAGCCGAAACCGCTTCCGCTCAGGACGCCGGAGAGGACGTCCATCATCACCGAGATGCCGTATCCCTTGTGGGCGGCCATGGGCAGGACGGTGCCGAGGAGGGCCTGTTCGGGGTGCCGGGTCGGGGTTCCGTCTGCGCTGACGGCCCAGCCGTCCGGGATCTCCTCGCCTCTGTTGCGGGCCAGGTATATCTTCCCTCGGGCTACGGCGGTGTTGGCGATGTCCAGCACCATCTGGCGGTCACCGTCCACGGGGGCCGCTATCGACCACGGGTTGCTGCCGACGAGTTTGCCGCGTCCGTCCCAGGGGGCCATGGCGGGGCTCGAATTCGTCGTCAGGATGCCGATGCAACCGCGTGGCGGCGCCATTCTGGTGAAGTACGCGGCGGTCCCGAAATGGTTCGAGTTCCGCACGGAGACGGCGCCGATGCCGTGTTTCAGCGCCCGGTCGATGGCCTCTTCGGCGGCGCGGGCCGTGATCACCTGGCCGACGCCGTCGTGCCCGTCGAGGGTCGCGACGGCGCCGTGGTCGGTGACCAGCTCGGTTTTCGTCTCGCCGGACATGACGCCCGACCGGATGCGGTCGACGTACCAGCCCACGCGCAGCACGCCGTGCGACTGGTGTCCCCACAGGTCGGCCTGGACGAGGCTGTCCGCGACCAGCCGGGCATCGTCCGGGGGGACGCCGCACGCGGTGAATATGCGGGTGGCGGCGTCCCGGAGGTCGTCGGGGGAGATTCGGACGGTCGACATCGGACGGGCCCCTACCTCGATCCGCCGGCGGGCTCCATCAGGATCAGGCGCTCCTCCGTCATGTCCCGGATGGCGTAGCGGGGGCCTTCGGTGCCGTAGCCGCTGTCCTTGACGCCGCCGTACGGCATCAGGTCCGCGCGCGTGCTCGACGTCGAGTTGATCACGACGCCGCCCATCCGGAGGGTCTTGGCGGCGGTGAGGGCGGTGTCGAGGTCCCGGGTGAAGATGCCCGCCTGGAGGCCGTACGGGGTGTCGTTCACCTTGTCGATCACGGCGTCGAGGTCGTCGAAGGGGACGACGGAGACGACGGGCGCGAACGCCTCCTCGCAGAGCAGCCGCGCGTCGGGCGCCACGTCGACCAGGATCGTCGGGGACATCATCGGGCCCGTCCGGTCGCCGCCGGTCACGATCCGGGCGCCCTGGTCGACGGCGGCGTGCACCCATTCCTCGGCGCGCTTCGCCGCCGCCTCGCTGATCATCGGACCGATGTCGGTCGACGGGTCCTCCGGGTCTCCCAGGACGAGCTTCGATGCGGCGGCGGACAGTTCGCCCAGGAATTCGTCCAGGACGTCCGTGTGGATGTAGAGGCGCTGTACGGACGTGCATACCTGGCCCGACTTGCGGAACGCGCCCCGCGCGCATTGCTGGGCTGCCGAGAGGACATCGGCGTCCCGGCACACGATGGTCGCGGACACGTTGCCGCACTCCATCGTCGCGCGGCGCATGCCGAGGCGTGCGGAGATGGCCTTTCCGGCGGCGGTGCTGCCGGTGAAGGTGATGAAGTCGACGCGCTCGTCGTCCACGAGGGCCTGCCCGACCGGGTCGCCCGGGCCGAGCACCAGGCCGATCAGGCCCGGCGGCAGGCCCGCGTCCAGCAGCATCCGGCAGAGCGCGGCGGCGGCGATCGGTGTGAACGGGGACGGCTTGACGATCACCGCGTTCCCGGCCGCGAGCGCCGGTCCGACCTTGTGGGCGACGGTGTTCAGCGGCGAGTTGAACGGCGTGATCGCGCCGACCACGCCGACCGGCGTGCGGATCGTGAACGCGAGGCGGTGCGCGAACCCGGGCGCGGCCTGGATCGGGACGACCTCGCCGTCGATCCGCTTCGCCTCCTCGGCGGACGTCAGCATCGTCTGCACGGCGCGGTCGGTGTCGCCCAGGCAGTCCTTCACGCTGAACCCGGACTCGCGGGCCACGTCCAGGGCGAGCTGCTCGCGGTTCGCCGCGATCTGGTCGGCGACCGCGCGGAGGATCTCGTAGCGCTGCAGGGGGTTGAGGGGGGTGCGGCTCGCGGCGCGGGCGACGGTCACGGCGTTGGTCACCATGGCGGGCGTCGCGTCGTACGACGTCGCCAGGGGTGCGCCGGTGAACTTGTGGTGCACCGTGCGTTCGTGGTCGCTGCGCAGCCATTCCCCGTTGATCAGGTTCTCGACCGCGGGTAGGTCCGTCATGCCTGCTGTCCTCTCGTCTCGTAGGCGCGTCCCGCCCTGAGCACGCGGGCGTCCTGGTGGCGGGGACCCACCAGCTGGAGCCCGGCCGGGAGCCCGGCGGAACGCGTGCGGCCGCACGGCACGCTCAGCGCCGGTTGCCTGGTCATGTTGAAGGGGTAGGTGTAGGGCGTCCACGACGCCCAGACCTGCGACTGCTCGGGGGCCGGGCCGTTCTGCCCCGCCGGGAACGCGACGCATGGGACGGTCGGCGTCGCCAGTAGGTCGTATTTGTCGTGGAACCGCGCCATTTGGAGGCCGAGATTTGCGCAGACGGCCATCGCGTCCAGGTATTCGACGGCGGTGATTCCGCGGCCCTTCTCCGCGTACTCGAGGAGCGCCGGGTCTACCCGGGTCAGGTCGTCCGGGCCGTAGGGCTTGAGCGTGCGGGCCACTCCGGCGCACCAGAGTGTTTGAAACGCCTCTACGGGATCGTCGAAGATCGGCTCGATCTCTGTGACGTGTGCGCCCAGGTCGGCCAGGGCGTCGATCGCGTCGGCGACCAGCGACGCCACTTCCGGGTCGTTGCGTCCGTAGCCGAGGTCGGGCGAGTAGCCGATGGTCAGGCCCTTGACGCCTTCTTCGATGCCGTCTGTGAACGAGCCGTCCCGGGCGGGCAGCGCGGCCCAGTCTCGGGGGTCGGGGCGGCCGATCACGTCGAGCATGATGGCGGCGTCTAGGACCGTCCGGGTGATCGGGCCGCGGTGGGAGAGAAGGCCGTTGCTGCCCGGCGGGTACGTCGCGATCAGGTCGCCGGTCGGCTTGAAGCCGACCGTCCCGGTGAAGGCCGCCGGCACCCGGACGGACCCGCCGCCGTCCGTGCCGACCGACCACGTGCCCATCCCGGCCGCGACCGCCGCCGCCGAGCCGCCGCTGGAACCGCCGGGCGTCAGCGCCGGGTCCAGCGGGTTCCTGGTGATCCCGAACCGGTCCGAGTCCGTGACGCCCTTCCAGCCGAACTCCGGTGTCGTGGTCTTGCCGATCAGGACCGCGCCCGCCTCGCGGAGCCTGGCCACGCTCGGCGAGTCCTCCGGCCATGGGCCTGCCTCGTCCGCCAGCCAGGTTCCGCGGAGCGTCGGCCAGCCGCGGGTCCGTTCGAGGTCCTTGACCGACGTGGGGACGCCGTCGGCCCGGCCGCGCTGCGTCCCGGCCGACCAGCGGGCCTCCGATTCGGCCGCCGACCGGAGCGCGGCGTCGGCGTCGACCAGGACGAACGCGTTCAGCTCGGCGTCGCGCTCCTCGATCGCGGCCAGCGCGGCGCGGGTCGCCTCCACCGGCGACACGTCGCGCCGCGCGTACGCCCCGGCCAGCTCCGCGGCCGTCATTCCGGCGAGATCCGACACGGCGGCCTCTACGCCGCCGGCTCGAAGTCCGACGCGTCGAATTCGAACTCGGTGAGCGCGGCGACCTCGTCGACCGTGAACCCCGGCGCCACGTATTCGAGTTTGAACACCTCGCCGACGCGGCGCAGCACGCACAGGTCGGTGACGACGATGTTGACGCAGTTCAGCCCGGTCAGCGGGTACTCGCAGGAATTGACGAGCTTCGGGTTGCCCTTGGAGTCGCAGTGCATCATCAGCACCATCACGTTGACGTCGCCCGCGACCAGATCCATGGCGCCGCCGATGCCGCCGCCGACCATGTTCGGGGTGCTCCAGTTGGCGAGGTTGGCGTCGGCGTCCACCTGGAACGCGCCGAGCGCGACGAAGTCGACCTTGCCGCCGCGCACCATCTCGAACGACGTCACGCTCTCGAAGAACGACGCGCCCTTCTCCAGGTGCACGTACTGGCCGCCCGCGTTGTATATCTCGGGGTCGTAGTCTTCGCGGGACGCGATCGTCCCGTAGCCGAGCACGCCGTTCTCCGAATGCAGGACGATGTCGCGCCCCGAAATGTAATCGGAGATGAGCGTCGGGATTCCGAGGCCCAGGTTCATGTAGCTGCCGTTCGGCACGAGCCCGGCCGCGACCTCCGCCATCTGCTTGCGGGTCAGCGCCTGCTTGCCGTTGTAGGTGCGGGCGCTGTCGGCGCCGCGCCCCTCCCGCACCACCGGGAAGTCGTGCGGGACGTCGACCGTCTTGCGGACGACCCTGCTCACGAAGATGCCCGGGAGCCCGATGCGCTCGGGGTCCAGCTCGCCCTCGACGATCTCGTCCACTTCGGCGATCGTGATTTCGGCGCCCTTGGCGAAGGCGGGCATGAAATTGCGTCCGACGCCGTCGAACTCCAGGTTGCCGAAGCGGTCGGCGCGGGCGGCGCGGATCAGCGCGTAGTCGACCTTCAGCCCCATTTCCAGGACGTGCTCGACACCGTTGATCACACGGGTTTCCTTGCCTTCCGCGACCGCGGTGCCGACGGCGGTGCGGGTGAAGAACGCGCCGATCCCGGCGCCCCCGGCGCGGAGCCGCTCGACGAGCGTGCCCTGCGGCACCAGCTCGACCTCGATCTCGCCCGCGGCGATCTGCTTCTCGGCCGCCGACGTCGCCTCCCCCGCCCGCGCCGAGAACGACACGATCAGGCGGTTGACCTGCCGGTTCTCCACGAGGGTGATCGAACGGTAGGGGCCCTCGCCGAGCGAGTTGGCGACCAGGCAGAGCTGCCGGGCGCCCTGCTCCCGGAGGGCGACGGTGAGGCTCGTCGGGAAGCTGTGGGTCTTGCCGAAACCCGCGATCGACACGCTCGCGCCGTCCGGGACGTCGGCGACGGCCGCCAGCGGAGACTCGTACACCTTGTTGATGGTCATGCCTGTCCCTTTTCCTCTGCGCTCTGCACCGGACGGAAGCGGGGCAGCGCGCTGCCGTTTCCGGTGTCCTCGAACACCACTTCCACCGCGTCCCCGATGGCGACCTTCTCGACGTCGCAGTCGACGATGTTGGTCATCACCCGGGGCCCTTCCTCAAGCTCCACATAGGCGAGGACGTACGGCGTGACGCCCTTCCACGCGCCCCCGGCCCGGTGGACGACGCTGTAGGAGTAGACGGAGCCGCGCCCGCTGAACTCCTCCCACCGCGTGTTCGAGCCGTGGCAGAACGGGCAGATCGGCCGCGGGTACCAGATCGCCGACCCGCAGTCGTCGCAGCGGCGGCCGAGGAACGTGCCCTCGGTGGTCGCCTTCCAGAACTCCGCGGTGTCCGGGTTGATCACCGGCGGCGTCGCGGGCAGCACCGGGCTCCGTACCTCGCTCATTCGCCGTCCCTCCCAAGGATCATCGTGGCGCTGCGCATCCGGGTGCCCAGGTCGCCGCCGTTGCCGTGCACCAGGGCGATCTCGCAGTCGGGGATCTGCACGCCCTGGTTCGCCTCGCCCCGCAGCTGCCGCACCGCCTCGATGGTCTTGGTGATCCCGCCGCGGTGGCCCGGATGGTTGTTGCTCAGCCCGCCGCCGTCGGTGTTGAACGGGAGCTTGCCGTGGGGGGCGACGAGCGTCCCGTCCATGACGAAGCGTCCGCCCTCGCCCTTCGCGCAGAAGCCGAGGTCCTCCAGGATCTCCAGGACGGTGATCGTGAAGCTGTCGTAGATCGACACGTAGTCGACGTCCTGCGGCGTAACTCCGGCTTGCTCGAACGCCCGCGGCCCGGACCACACCGCGCTCGTGTAGGTGAGGTCGACCTTGCCGCCGTTGGTCAGTTTCGCCGCCTCGCCCTGCCCCATGATCTTCACCGCCTGCCGGTCCAGGCCGCGGGCGACCTCGCGGCTGACGACGACCACGGCGCCGCCGCCGTCCGTGACCACGCAGCAGTCGGCGCGGTGCAGCGGGTCGGCGACCATCGGCGAGTTGACGACGTCCTCGACCGTCAGCACCTTCTGCAGGAAGGCGTTCGGGTTGTGGGACGCGTGCTTCGACGCCGCCACCTTGATCTCGGCCAGTTGCTCGCTCGTCGTGCCGAACTCGTACATGTGGCGGCGGGCGGCGAGCGCGTAGGTGCTCACCAGGCCGGCGCCGGTGTAGATCGCGGTCTCGAAGTCGTCCTCCGGGCGGGCCGGGCCGCCGCCGCCCGGCTGGATGCCCGTCCGCGGCTTGCCCGCCAGCGTGATCAGCGCGACGCTGCACTTCCCGGCCGCGATCGCCGCCGCCGCGTGCGACACGTGGTAGATCGGCGAGGCGCCGCCGCTCTCCGTCGAGTCCATGTAGGTGAGGTTGCGCAGGCCCAGGTACTCGGCCATCGTGACCCAGCCGCCGCCGTACCCGGGCGCGTCGTGGCCGCAGAAGTAGCCGTCTACGTCGTCGAGGGTCAGTCCCGCGTCTGCGAGGGCCCCGATGGCTACCTCTGCGTGGATCTGTGCCAGCGATTTGTCCGGCAGCTCGCGGCCTGGATGCTCATAGGCACCGATGATCACTGCGGCATCGTTGGCGTTCATAGGGATCCTCCCGGACGCGGGGACGGCAACTCGGCGGGGCGCGGGGCGGGCACGTCCCCGGCGTCCCCTGGGCCTGGCAAGAGGCCGTTTCGTATCTCTGTGTCGTGCTGGCCGAGGCTCGGGGCCGGGCGGGGCTGCGGCGGCTCGTAGCCGAACAGCCGCAGCGGGAAGCCCTTCTGCCTGCGTGGTTCGTCGAGGAAGACCCGGCGGCGCCGGAAATGCGGATCTTCGGCGCGTTCGCGGGCGGACTGGACCGGCGCGGACGGTACCCCGGCCCGGGTCAGCTCGCGGACGCACGCGTCCTTCCGGCGCCGCCGGGTCCAGGCACTGATCGCGGCGTCGACCTCGCGGTGGTTCTCCTCCCACCAGCGGGCCGGTTCGCCCGCCATCCGGTCGGCGCCGATGAGGGCCGCGAGCGCGGCGCGTTCGGCGTCCGTCCGGCAGGCGATGGCGATCCACTGGTCGTCGCCGTCGCACCGGTACACGTCGTGCGGGGTGCTGCCGGGACGCCGGTTGCCGGACGGCTCCGGAACGGTCCCGGTGTCGAGATGCTCGATGATGCGGTCGGCGAGCGTCCAGCTCACGAGCTCGCGCTGCGACACATCGAGGTACGTTCCGCGCAGGTCCTGGACCGCGCAGTACGCGATCAGACCGGCACCGAAGAGGGAGACGATCTGGTCGGGGTAGTTGATGTCGGCCGACGACCACATCGGGCGCTCCCCCGCGTACCCGGTGACCGACGCGAGGCCGGACAGCAGGTCGAGGCTGGAGCCGTAGGACCGGGTGCCCGACTCGGGGCCCGACTGCCCCTGGCTGGACAGCGACAGGTAGATCAGCCGCGGGTTGACCTCGATCAGCGTCGGGAAGTCGATGCCGAGGCGGCGCGTGACGCCGACGGTGAAGTTCTCGATCAGCGCGTCGGAGCGCGCGACGAGCCGCCGCATCTCCGCCCGCCCGGCCTCGGTCTTCAGGTCGAGCGTGACGCCCAGCTTGCCGGCGTTGTTCGACTCGAAGAGCGGCGACTCCTCCATGACCTCGGCGTCGCCCGCGCCGGGCACCGGCCACACGCGGAACGCGTCCGGCCGCTCCCTCGCCTCGATCTTGATGACCGTGGCGCCGTAGTCGGCGAGGAGCCGTCCGGTGGCGGCCCCCGCCGTGATGGTGCCGAGGTCGAGGACGACGAACCCTTCGAGCGGGGCCCTGCCCCGGCCGTCCGCCGTGTGCGGGACGGGTTGTGGCGGGACGGGTCGGAGCGGGGTGGGCTCGGCGGCTTCGTCGTCGTCGCCGGTCAGGGACGGTGGGGGGCCGAAGCGCCACGGGAGGCCGACCAGCGGGGCCAGCGTCGCGCCGTCGCCGTCCGAGATGAACGACCTGGCCTGGTACTGGGGGTCGGCGGCCAGGTCGGCCAGGTCGGCGCCGTAGCCGAACGGCAGGCCGAGGCGCTGCGCGGCGTGGTAGATCTCCCGCTTGGTGCGCTGCGCGGCCCACCGCTCGACGGCCGGCCACCAGGAGTCGACCAGCTCGAAGCGCGCCTTGTCGCCGCGCAGCCTGGGGTCTTCGAGCGCGGGGTCGCCGACGAGCTTCACGACGCTGTCCCACTGCTCCGGCTGGAAGATGAACCCGATCCAGCCGTCCGCGGCCTCGACCGTCCGCCAGCGGCCGATGCTCGTGCCCGTCCGGACGGGGATCTGGCCGGTCTCGGTGTAGACGATGTCGCTCTTCCAGTCGATGTACGCGGCAACGTCGCAGAGCGCGACGTCCACGACATCGCCGCCCGGGCGGCGGAGCGCGAGCATGGCTCCGTAGAAGGCCACGAACGCGGCGGCGTGCGCCACCTGCTCGCCGCCGAGGCTCAGCGGGCGCCGGTCCGGCTCGCCGACCATCGCGGCCAGGCCCCCGTAGCACTCGGCGAGCAGGCTGTCGCCGTAGGCGTCAGAGCGCGGGTCGCCGGCGCCGTAGGGCGTGATCGCGACGACGACCAGCCGCGGATGGGCGGCGCGCAGGCCGGCCGGGGTGAGCCCGGTCTCCGCCGACCTGCGCGGGCCGACGTCGGTGATCAGGACGTCGGCCGCCGCGAGCAGCTCCGTCAGGCGGTCGCGGCCCTCCGGGGTGGACGGATCGAGCCGAACGCTCCGCTTGTCGGCGTTCAGCGCGGCGAAGGTGTAGCTCAGGCCGCCGGCGTCGACCGGCTCGCGGGTGCGGAGCGGGTCGCCGCCCGGCGGTTCGCATTTGGTCACGGTGTGGCCGAGGCCGGCGAGCAGCCGCCCGCAGACCTGGGCGGCCACGCCCTCGGCGAGCTCGACCACCCGGAGAACCCTGCCGGTTCGCGTGGCTCCCCCGGCGGCGGCGTCTGGACGGTTCATCGCGCGCCGTCGCCGGTCCGGCCGACCGCCATCCGGTGCGTCGCATGGCGGTCGTCGAGCACGTCCGAGCGTGCCGTGATCTGGTGCCGGACGTCCTCACCGTACTCGAGGGCCTTCGTCCAGTCCGAGATGTACATGGGGATCTCGTGGAGGGCGCGCTTCGCCCACGTCAGCGTCACCGCGTTGTGCCGGGCGACGCGCCGCGCGAGGTCGAGCGCGGCGGACTGGAGCTCGGCGGCCGGGACGGCGGCGTTCACCAGGCCCCATTCCGCCGCCGTCGCGCCGGTGATCCGGTCGGCGGTCAACACCATCCAGGCCGCGCGCTTCGCCCCGAGCCTGAGCTGCGTGGACGGGCCCGCGAGCCCGGGATACAGGCCGAAGCCGACCTCGGGCATCCCGATCGGCGCGTCGTCGGCGGCGACGGCGAGATCGCTCGAGTTGATGAGGGTGAGCCCGCCGCCGAGCGCGTACCCGTTGACGGCGGCGATGACGATCGCCGAGTGCTGCCGGATGCGCTCCTGGACGGTGAGCCAGCTCGTGCGCCGCCCCGCGCCGCGGCGGTCGGCGTCGATGTCCTCCTCGGCGGACTCCTTGAGGTCGACGCCCGCGCAGAAGGCCGGCCCGGCTCCGGTGAGGATGATCACCTTGGCCTCGCCGTCGCAGCGGTCCAGGACGTCCAGCAGTGCCGCGCGCGCGGCCCGGCTCATCGCGTTGCGTTTCTCGGGACGGTTCAGCGTGATGCGCGCGACGCCGTCGGACAGGTCCTCGTACCGGACGAGGTCGTGGTCAGCGATCGAATCCATGGGAGTTCAACCTCACTTCCCTGCGGCAACGCCGGTGCTGAACTGTGGAATGACCCGCCCGCCGGGACTCGGCCGGAACACCGCGTGAACCGGCTGGTCGAGGCGCAGTTCTTCGGTCGGTTCGTCGGCCAGTACGCTGATCACGAGCGGACCCTCGGCCAGCCGCACATAAACAAGCCGGTAAGGGACCTCATCGGCGAACGCGGCGAAATATTTCTGGTGCATCGTGCACCACGACCAGATGGTTCCGGCTCCGCTGACGGCCTCCCAGGTGGCCGAGCTGGAAAGGCACTCGGGGCACACGGGGGCGTCCGGGAAGCGGTGCCGCCCGCAGTCCGCGCATTTCTGGAGGCGGAGCTCGCCGGCTTCGCAGCCGTCCCAGAACGGCTTGTTGCGCGGGGTGATGTCCGGCAAGAGTTTCGCGTAGGCCGCGACGTCCATCGGCTTGCCCCCTTCTAGTCGGCCACGAAGATGTGCGATGTCACGATGGGCGAGACGCACATGTACTGCACGGTCCTGCAGTTCTCGACCTGCCGGTCACCGGCTTCGCCGCGCAGTTGCCGTACCGCTTCCACATGGAACGCGAAGCCCTGCATGTAGCTCTCGCTCGTATGGCCGCCCGAGGTGTTCATCGGGCGTTTCCCGCCGAGCTCGATCCATCCGTCGCGGATCCATTCCCAGGACCCGCCGCGAGGCGCGTGACCGAAACCCTCCAGCGTGAAGAGAATGGTCGGGAGGAAGTTGTCGTACACCTGCATGCAGTCGATCTGGTCCGGGCCGATTCCCGTCTCCCGGTAGAGCCGGTCGGCCACGGCCGCGCTCGTCTCGAAGTAGAAGTCGGGGCTGATGTAGCTGCGGCTCAGCTCGGCGCGGCCGGCCGTGCCCGCCACCAGGACGGGTTTCTTCCGCATGTCGCGGGCCCGGTCGGCGGACGTCACGATGAACACAACGGCGCCGTCGTTGATGATGCAGTAGTCCAGCTTGCGCAGCGGCTCGGCGATGTACCGCGACGAGAGGTACTCGTCGCGGTCGATCTCCTTCTGGAACACCGCGATCGGGTTGCGGGCGCCGTTCGCGCGATTGTTGATGGCGAGCGGGGCCAGCGCGTCGTCCGGTGCCCCGTACATGGCGCGGTACCGCTGGTACATCATCGACACGTAGGCGCCCGTGGACGTCATTCCGTACATGGCGTCGTAGGCGCCCGCCGGATCGGCGTCCCCGCCGCCGTATTTCGTGCCCGCCGTCCTGCCGTTCGTCGCGTACACGCAGGCGACCATGTCCGCCATTCCCGAGCGGACGAGGGCGCATGCCTCCTGCAGGGCGACGCCGGCCATCCGTCCGGTGCCTTCCAGGTCGTGGACGAACCCCGGCCCGGTGACCCCGGCCGTCTCTCCGAACTGGCCGTACTTGATGTTGATGCAGAGGAGTCCGTCGATGTCCTGTTGAGTGGCGCCGCAGTCGTCCAGGGCGTCCCTGAACGCCTCTGCGGCGAGTTGGTACACATCGTTGGGCTGGCTCTTGTCCGCGTAAAGCCGCCGGAAGTCCGACGAACCGACGCCGACGATTGCCACATCCTTCATGGCCATGGCGATATCACCCTCGTACTCGTGCCGACGTGGCCCTGGGCGGCCACCGGAGTTGTGCTTTTACTTCGGGTGCTTCTTCTCGAGGATTTCCACAGCTTCAAGGGCCGCCTTCGCGGCCGCCCGGACATGGCGGTGCGCCGCCTCGGCCGCGCGCTCGGGCGAGCGGGCGGCGATCGCCTCGGCGAGTTCGAGGTATTCCCGCGCGGACGCCTCATGCCGGCCGGGAATGGTCACCGAAAGGCTGCGCAGCGCGTGGATGCGCGTGTGCAGGGGCTCCAGCATCGACTTCAGCAGCGAGTTGCGGGCGCCCGCGAGGAGCAGTTCGTCGAACTCGTATATGGCCTGGAGCCGCTTGTCGCCGGAGTCGCGCGGCTGGACCTTCTCCACGAGCGCGGCGACCTCCTCGTCGGTCGCGCGCAGGACGAACAGCTCCGCCGCGGCGGGCTCCAGCGCGTCGCGGACCTCGTAGATCTCCCGTACCTCGTCGCTGCCGAGCCTCGCCACGCGGACGCCGCGGCTCGGCGACGGCTCCACGAGCCCCAGGGTCTGCAGGTGCCGCATGGCCTCCCGCACGGACGTCCGGCTCACGCCGGTCAGTTCGACGAGTTCGCGCTCGGTGAGCTGACGACCGGGCGGGAGCAGGCCCGCGGCGATCGCGTCGCGAATACGCCGCACGACCATCTCCGGGACGGATTCGGCGGGGCGGTCGATCGTCAGGTCGAGCTTCGGGTCGGTCACGGCAGTCCTTCACTTTTGTCTGACGTACTACAGATTACGTCTGCCAGTATATGTCGGTCAATGTGGGTCAGGTCACGGGGCAAGGCACCCTCATGGCACCACCGCGACACGCTCATGGCGCCGCCGCGACACGGGTCGGCGCGAGATCGTGCAGCGGCGAGCCCGCCAGCGTGGGGCCGCTCGTCTGCAGATGGCACGCGACCTCCCCGCCGCCCTCGACCGCGGTGTGCTCGGGCATCCGCTGCCTGCAGACGTCCATGACGAACCTGCACCGCGTCTGGAACGGGCACCCCACCGGCGGCTTCGCCGGGTCCGGGAGATCCCCCTCCAGGACGATCCGCTCCGACTCCCGGCGCGGGTCGGGGATCGCCGACAGCAGCGCCTGGGTGTACGGATGCGCCGGCGCGCCGTAGACCCGCTCCGCCGGGCCGGTCTCCACGATCCGGCCGAGGTACATGACCCCGACCCGGTGCGAGATGTGCCGGACGATCGCCAGGTCGTGCGCGATGAAAAGGTACGTCAGCTTGAACTCCGACCGCAGCCTCTCCAGCAGGTTGATGACCTGGTTCTGGGTGGAGACGTCCAGCGCGGACACGGCCTCGTCGCAGACGACGAACCGCGGGTTCAGCGCGATCGCCCGCGCGATCGCGAGCCGCTGCCGCTGCCCGCCCGAGAACTCGTACGGGTACCGGTCGGCGTAGCTCGCGCGGAGCCCGACCATCTCGATCAGCTCGTGCACCCGGCTGCGCGCCGCCTTCGCCGACAGCTTCTCGTGGACGACGAGCGGCTCGGCGATGCTCGCCGCCACCGTGGACGACGGGTCCAGCGACGAGTACGGGTCCTGGAACACCATCTGCATGCTGCGCCGCGCCTTGCGCAGGGCACTGCCGCGCAGGGACGTGACGTCATGCCCGGCCACCCTGATGGACCCGCTCACCGTCGGCACCAGCTTCAGCAGCGCCCGCCCGGTCGTCGACTTCCCCGACCCCGACTCGCCGACCAGCCCGAACGTCTCGCCCTGGTCGATGTGGAAGGTGACGTCGTTGACCGCGCGCACCTGCCGCGCCGCCGCCAGCGTCCGCTTCTTCCGGAACACGACGCTGACGTCGCGGACGTCCACAAGCGGCCCGCCCGCGGACGCGGAACCCGGCTCGGACGCCGTCACCGGCTCGGACTCGACCCCCGGCTCAGAGGTCGTCCCCGGCGCGTCCGCACTGACCTTCTTGATGCTCATGGGGAACCCACCAAACGCAACTGCTCGGTTCGGCAGCAGCGGGCGCTGCGGCCTGCCTCGACGATCCGGAGCGCGGGCGGCGCGGCCACGCATTCGTCGCTCGTGTACCCGCACCTGGGGCTGAACCTGCAGCCCTCCGGCATCCGCCACGGCTCGGGGGTGCGGCCGGGGATCGTCGGCAGCTCCTTCCCGCGAACCCCGAGATGCGGCATGGCGCTCAGCAGCCCCGCCGTGTACGGATGCTTCGGCGCGTTGTAGAGGTCGAGCGCGTCCGCGGTCTCCACCACCTCGCCCGCGTACATCACGACGACCCGGTCGGCCAGCTCGACGACGAGCCCGAGGTCGTGGGTGATGAAGAGGATGCCGCAGCCGGTCTCGTCGCGGAGCCGCGAGAGCAGCGCGACGATCTGCGCCTGGACGGTCACGTCGAGGGCGGTGGCGGGCTCGTCCGCGATGAGCAGCTTCGGCTCGCAGGCCAGCGCCATCGCGATCATGGCCCGCTGCCGCATCCCGCCGGAGAACTCGTGCGGGTAGTCCTTGACGCGGCTGCCCGCGTCCGGGATCCCGACGAGGTCGAGCATCTCCGCCGCGCGGGCGAACGCGGCGCGCCGCGAGCCGCCCTTGTGCCGCCGGTACACCTCGGCGATCTGGTCGCCGATGGTGAACGCCGGGTTCAGGCTCGTCATCGGCTCCTGGAAGATCATCGAAATCTCGTTGCCGCGGATGTCGCGCAGCGCCCGCGCGGGCATGCCGATCAGGTCGCGGCCCTGGTAGAGGATCCGGCCGGACGGGGTGCGCGCGTACCCGTCCGGGAGCAGCCGCAGCACCGACAGGCTCGTGACGCTCTTGCCCGACCCCGACTCGCCGACCAGGCCCACGATCTCGCCTGGCCCGACGTCGAAGGACACGCCCGCGACGACGTTCGTCCACCCGCGATCGGTCAGGAAGTCGACGTGCAGATCCTCGATCTGCAACAGCCGGTCGCCTTCGCTCTTCCCCATGCTCATGCCCTGCCTTTCTGGGGAACGCCCCCCAGGCCCCCGAGGGGGAAGGCCCGAAGATCCTCGCTTCGCTCCGGTCATCAGGCCTTCCTCGTCTCGCGGCCGAAGGCGTCGCGGAGGCCGTCGCCGACAAGGTTGAAGCACAGCGTCGCGATCGCGATCGCGATCCCGGGATAGACGGCGAGCGACGGCTGGCTGCGCATCTCCTGGAACGCCTGCCCGAGCATGCTGCCCCAGCTCGCCGTCGGCGGCAGCGCGCCGAGGCCCAGCAGGCTGACGGTCACCTCGGCCAGCAGCGCGGACGCGAGCAGGAACGACAGCTGCACGAGCGTCGCCGGCAGGATGTTCGGCAGGACCCGCCTCCGCAGGATCATCAGGCTCGGCGTCCCGATGCTGGTCGACGCCTCGATGTAGACCTCGCGCCGGACCTCGATCGTGCTGCCGCGGACCACGCGGTACATGCGCGGCGCGTACACGATGCCCAGGGACACCATCGCGGTGGTGAGCCCCGGCCCGACCGCCGCGATGATCGCGATGGTCAGGACGATCGCGGGGAACGACATGAGCACGTCCGCGGCCCGGTCCAGGAACCAGTCGACGATCCCGCCGAAGTAGCCGCCGATGAGCCCGAGCGGCAGGCCGATGAGCGTCGCGATCAGGACGGCGAGCCCGGCCGCCGCGAGCGACACGCGCCCGCCGTACATGAGGCGGCTCAGCGTGTCGCGTCCCAGCGCGTCGGTGCCGAGCCAGTGTTCCCCGGTCGGCCCGGACAGCCGGTCGCTGATGTTGACCTCCGCCTGCCCGTAGGGGGCGATGAGCGGGGCCGCCGCGGTCACGACGATGATCAGGAGCAGCAGCCCGGCGCCGATGACGGCCGACTTGTTGGCGCGGAACCGGCGCAGGGTGGCGCGCCCGCGGGAGACGTGCCCGACGAGGTCGGCGCCGTCCTCGACCGGCACGGTGGCCGGTGCGGTGGCCGATTCGGTGGCCGTCTTGCGGAGGTCGACGCTGTCACTTTGGGTCATGACACTTTGACCTTCGGATTGAAGTAGCCGTACGACAGGTCGACCGCGAGGTTGACCAGCATGATCAGCACGGCGGTGATCAGCAGGATGCCCTGCACCATCGGGAAGTCCCGGGAGAACACCGAGAAGTACGCGAGCTTCCCGACCCCGGGCAGCGCGAACAGCTGCTCGATGACGACGGTCGCCCCGATCAGCCGGTTCGCCTCGACGCCGAACGCCGTGACCACGGGAACGGCGGCGTTCTTCATCACGTGCTTGACCGCCACCCGCCGCGGATGAAGGCCCTTGGCCTTGGCCGTCCGGATGTAGTCCTCCTGCATCACCGAGGTCACGGCCGCGCGGGTCTGCCGGGCGACGACCGCGGTCGGGACGGTCGCGAGCGAGACGGCCGGGAGCAGCAGATGGCTGAACCAGTCCAGCGGGCTCTCGGCGAACGGCACGTAGCCGACGGCCGGAAGCGCCCGCATCTGGATCGCGAAGACCAGCACGAGCATCATGCCGACCCAGAAGTACGGCAGCGCCATGAACGCGCTGGCGGTGACGGTCGAGAGCCGGTCGATCCAGCTGCCGGGGCGCAGGCCCGCGGCCAGGCCGAGCGCCAGCCCCGCCGCGGCCGCGATGAGCAGCGTCATGACGACCAGCGACAGCGTCACCGGGAACCCGGCGGCGACCGCCGACCAGACGCTCTGGTCGTCGACGAACGAGTTGCCGAGGTCGCCGTGCAGGACGTCCGTCAGCCAGTTCCAGTACTGGATCAGGAACGGCTCGTCCAGGCCGAGCTCCTCGCGGATCGCCTGGATCCGCTCGGGCGTCGGGTTGCTCCCGGCCAGCGCCACCTCCGGACCGCCCGGCACCAGCGCGATCAGGCTGTAGATCAGGAAGCTGACGATGACCAGCAACGGGATCATCGCCAGGAGTCGCACGCACAGCAACCGCAGCACGCCGATCCTCCGTTCTGGTTCGAGCGGGTCCCAGCCGGCCCCGTGCTCCGGCTGGAACCCGCTCCGCCTAGGGGCGAGTGGTGGTCACTTCTTGACCGCGACACCGCGGAACTGGCGGGACCCGTCCACGTAGACCTCGACGCCCATGACCTTGTTGTTCATCGCGAGCGGCGTGTTGAGGTGGCACAGCGTGATCGGCTGGGCCGCGTCGTCGTGGGCCGCCTTGAAGAGCTGCTGGTAGATGCTCTTGGCGGCGTTCCGGTCCTTGGCGCCCTTGGCCTTGGTGGCGAGGTCGGTGATCGCCGGGTTCGAGTACGCGCCCGGGTTGCTGAACCCGTCGGGCAGGTAGTACGAGGCGATCTGGATGCTCGGGTCGGCGTCCGCCTTCTGCTGCACCATGATCGCGTCGACGTTCTTGTTGACCGAGAAGCCCTCCATCAGCTTGGGCAGCTCGACGGGACGGATCGTCATCTTGACGCCGACCTCCTGGAGGTTCGCCTGGATGAGCTCCGCGACCCGCTGGTAGGCGTCGAGGTTGTCGGTCTCCAGCGTGAACGAAAGGTTCGTCACGCCCGCCTTGGCGAGCAGTTCCTTCGCCTTTCCGGGGTCGTGCGGGTAGGCGTCGGGACCGAGCGACGGGTCGGACGCGTAGTAGTTGTTCGGGAACATCTGCACGCCGGGCTGGCAGAACCCGCCCTGCAGCTCATTGATCGCGTTCCGGTCGATCGCGTAGTTCAGCGCCTGGCGCACTTCCTTCTTGTCGAAGGGAGCCTTTCCGGTGTTCACGGCGATGGTGAAGCTCGCCAGGCTCGGCTTCTGGCAGACGGCGAGTTTCGCGTCCTTGGCCGGCTGGTACATGCTGGACCGCAGGAATGTGGCGTCCGCCGTTCCGGTGATGGTGGCGTTCAGCCGCGCATTGTCGTTGCTGGAGATCAGGAACACCATTTTGGCGACGTTGACGGCCTTCGGGTCCCAGTATCCGGGGACCGGCGTGTACTCGACCTTGGTGTTGGGCTCGTAGGCGGTCACCTTGAAGGCGCCGGACCCGCCGGTGGGCTTGCTCGCCTGGCCCGGGTCGTCGAACACCTTCGGGCTCATCATCATCCCCGCCGAGCTGGAGAGGATGCCGATGAGCGGGGCGGCGCCGCTCTTGGTGTTCACCTTCACCGTGGACGCGTCGACGACGTCGACCCCCGTGACGTCGCTCAGCGCCTGCTTGTTGAAGCTCTTCCCGCTCCGGTGCCGGTCGATGTTCGCCTTGACGGACGCGGCGTCGAACGCGGTGCCGTCGTGGTATTTCCAGTTGTCGATGAGATTCAGCGTCAGGCTCTTGCCGCCGTCGGTGATCTCCCATTTCTTCGCCAGCATCGGCGTCGGCTCGCCGTTGGCGTCGATGCGGACGAGCGTGTCGTAGACCGGATACAGATACATCCAGCTGTTGCTGGTGGTGATCTTGTCCGGGTCGAAGCTCGTGTTGGCGACGCTGTACATCCAGGTGAACGTCGCGCTCCTGTCGATCGCCGCCTCGTCGAAGGGCGGGCACGCGACATTCTGCTTCGGTTTGGCCGCACCCCCGCCGCCACCGCCGCCGCCGTTCGGATCATCGTTGTCGGCGCTGCACGCGCTCGCGATCATCAGGAATGTTGCGGCAGCCGCAACGAAGAGCTGTTTCCGCATCTGGGGGTCCTCCGAACCAGAATGTGGTGTTGGTGAAACGGGGCTTGGTCCTCGCCCTCCGGTGAATCAGCTGGGGTGGACGTCCGGGGGCCCGATCGCTCGCAGGGTTCCTGCGTTCGGAGGTGACGGGCCCGGAATCGGTGGTCGCAGGGTTCCTGCGCGGGGCTGCCTGGGGGTAGGTCCGTACTGCCAGTTCGTACTTTGTCTGATGAATGAGAACATACGTATGCTTGCCAGTCAAGGACGTCCATCCTTCGTCCGGTAACCTTGATCGGCCCGGTCTGTCGGGTATCGGTCCGGTCTGTCGGGTGATGGGGGATCGCACGGTGGACGTGAACGTGAGCGCTGAGACCAGCGAGAGTCCCGCGCACGCCGATGAGAGCCCCGCGCACGCGGGCAGGCGCACGCGCATCCGGTCCAGGAGGCCCAAGGCACCGGCCCCCGCTCCGGCGTCCGCGTTCGTCATCGGGACCCTGTTCTCGGGATCCACGCTGATCGGGCGCGCCATGACCACCCGGATCGGGGGCGCCCACTACGTCGGCGAGCTGAACAACCTCACGCAGTTCCCCGGCCTCAGCCACAAGACCGCGGCGCGCAACTGCGGGCCCTGCTCCGTGCTCGGCAAGGAATGCCCCCACTTCACCGCGAAGCTCCGCGACCGCGTCACCTACGACGACATCCTCGGCATGCACCGGCGGCTCGCCCGGTCGCTGAACGCCTCGGTGGTCATCGACGGGAGCAAGTACGTCACGTGGCTGCGGCTCGCCATCGCGCAGCAGCAGGCCGACCCGGCGGACCGCACCCGGCTGAACGTGATCGTCACGGCGCGGAACCCGATCGCGTACGCGATCAGCCACCGGAACCGGACGGGCCAGGCGCTGTGGCAGGGCGCGAGCGTCTGGCGGGACACCTACGTCGACGCCGTCCGCACCGCCAACACCTACGGCCTGCCGCAGCTGGTGATGCGCTACGAGGACTACATGGCCGACACCGAACGGTCGCTGGAGCGCCTGAGCGGCTTCCTGCATCTGCCGCTGAACGCCGCGCCGGACGCCTCCGTCCTCCATGACACCGGCGGCAACTGGAGCTCCTTCGTCCCCTACGTGGGCAAGGCGCAGGTCGAGAAGCACATGGAACGCTTCGACGGCGAGGTGCGCGCGGAGGCGGAGCAGTTCGTGCGGGCCGCGCGGGCGTACTGGAACGACGAGAAGCCCAAGGAGGACACCCGCTGGCATCGCAGCCTCGACACCGCCGACGCCAACGCCCTCCTGAGCACCCCCGGGCTGACCGACGTGGCCGGCCTCCTCGGCTACAACCTCGTCGACCTCGTCCAGGCGGCCGTCCGCCCGAAGGCGTGATCTTCACGGCCCGCGGGCCCGGCCGCCGGGCCTTTCGGCCGGACGACCGGGCCCGCGGCCTGGTCTGTCGATCTCCGATTCTCAGCCGACCGGTTCGAGGGCCAGGTCGTCGGCCGTGCGGTGCTCGACGGGGCCGGGGGTCTCGGGCTCGTCCGCCGGGGTGACGTGCTTGGGCAGCAGGAACGCGATGCCGACCATCACGACGGCGAGCGCGGCGGTGACGATGAACGCCAGCCGCATCCCGTCGAGCTGGGCGACGGCCTGGGCGGCGCCGTCCGCGATCCGGGACCCGGCCCGGCCGGACATCACGGTCACCACCAGCGCGGTGCCGAGGGCCGCCGCGACCTGCTGGAGCGTGGCCAGCATCGAGCTGCCGTGCGAGTACAGGTGGGCCGGCAGCGCGCCGAGGCCGAGGGTGAACACCGGGGTGAACGCCACCGCCAGCGAGATCATGAGCAGCGCGTGCAGGCCGAGCACCTGCCAGAACGGCATCGCCGTCGAGATCTGGGTGAGGCCCGCCAGCGCCAGCACGATGCCGGCCGACCCGGGGATGATCAGCTTGCGGCCGCCGAAGCGGTCGAAGAGGCGTCCGACGGCCGGGCCGATCAGGCCCATCGCCAGCCCGCCGGGCATCACCAGCAGCCCGGTCTCCAGCGGGGTGAGGCCGCGCAGGTTCTGCAGGTAGATCGGGAGCAGGATCATCGAGCCCATCATCGCCATGAACCCCAGGGACATGAGGAGCAGCGAGAGCGCGTAGGTGGAGTGGCGGAGGATGCGCAGGTCCAGCAGGGGGACGTCGCGGCGCTGCAGGCGGAGCTGCCGGACGGCGAACACCGCGATCGTGACCAGTCCGAACAGCACGATCGACGCGGGGACCAGCTTCTCGCCCTCGGCGAGCCTGCTCAGCCCGTACACCAGCGAGCCGAACCCGAGGGCGGCGGCGCCGACGCTGAACCAGTCGATGGTGCTGAGCTGCGGCTCCCCGACGTTCTCCAGCTGCGCGAGCCCGCGCCAGGCGATCAGCGCCGCGATCGGCAGCACCGCGGCGAACAGCAGCCGCCACGAGCCGAGCTCCAGGATCAAACCGGACACCGCCGGGCCCATCGCCGGGGCGACCGAGATCGCCATCGTCACGGTGCCCATCACCCGGCCGCGGTCGCGCTCGGGGACCACGGTCATCAAGGTCGTCATCAGCAGCGGCATCATCACCGCCGTGCCGGACGCCTGGACGATCCGCGCCAGCAGCAGCACCTCGAAGACCGGCGCGACCGCGGCGAGCGCGGTCCCGGCGAGGAAGACGCCCATCGCGGTGGCGTAGGCGCTGCGGGTGGTCACCCGCTGCAGGAACCAGCCGGTCACCGGGATCACCGCCGCCATCGTCAGCATGAACGCCGTCGACAGCCACTGCGCCGCCTGCTCGGTGATGTTCATGTCCGCCATCAGCCGCGGGATCGCGTTGATCATGATGGTCTCGTTGAGGATGACCACGAACGTCGCGAGCACCAGCAGGCGGATCACGGCGGGGGTGCGGCGGCGCTCGGAGGTCGCCGCAAGCGCGTCGGTCTTAGCAGCGGGGGGTTCCGGTGTAGTCGTCATGCCGGGATAGACCGGCGCCGCCGCGAGAACTCATCGATCTACCAGAAACTTTCTTCGCGGTCTTCGGGAGGGGCTAGGCAGGGCGGCCGGTGAGGTCCGCCCAGGCGGCGGTGAGGCGGGCGGCGACCTCGGTGAGGACGTCGGCGGGGAAGGTGAACGGCAGCCGCAGGTAGCCGTCGTGCGCGCCGGTCGGGTCCATGGTCGCGCCCGGGACGACCTCGACGCCGTACCGCAGCGCCACCTGCGCGAACGCGCGGGCGTCGCGTCCGGGCAGCTCGATCCAGAGGGCGGATCCGCCGGCGGGCGGCTGGAAGCGCCACTCGGGCAGGTGCTCGGCCAGGAGGGCGGTGAGGTGGTCGAGGCGGTCGCGCAGGACGACGCCGCGCGCCGCCGCGATCTCCGGGAGGCGGGGCAGCAGCCGGGCGGCGAGCGCCTGGTCGAGGACGGGGCTGCCGAGGTCGGCCAGGGCCTTGTGGCGGGCGAGCCGCTCGATCGTCCCGGCCGGGGCGCGGACCCAGCCGGTGCGCAGCCCGCCCCACACCGACTTGGCGAGCGAGTCCGCGGACAGGACCTCGGCGCCCCGCGGCGCGTACGCGGCGATCGGCGGCGGCCGGGACGCGCCGCCGATGTCGTACGCGTTGTCCTCCAGGACCGGCACGCGGTGCTCGGCGGCGATCTCCGCGACCCGGCGGCGGCGTCCCTCCGACATGAGGGCGCCGGTCGGGTTGTGGACGGTCGGCATGACGTACAGCAGGTCGGGACGGTGCTCGGCGAACGTCCGGGCGAGTTCGTCGACGCGGATGCCGTCGTCGTCGATCGGCACCCCGACCAGCCGCGCGCCCGCCGCGCGGAACACGTCGAAACAACCGGGCCAGCCGGGGGCCTCCACGACGACGACCGACCGCCGCCGCAGGTACATCTGCGCGGCCAGCGCCAGCGCCTGGGTGACCCCGGTCGTGACCAGCACGTTCTCGGACGCGGTCGGCAGCCCGGCGGCGGTGAGGCGGGCGGCCACGGCCTGCCGCAGCGCGGGCAGCCCGCTGGGGTGATAGCCGGTGTCCCGCATCAGGGCGGGGAGGTCCTCGGCGAGGAGCGCCGCGAGTTCCGTGCCGAGTTCGGGCACCGCGCCCTCCATGGCGTGCCGCAACGAGATCACGCCGGCAGGGCCGTCGATCAACCGTTGGATGATCGACGCCGCCCGTCCGCCGGGGACGCGGCCGTCCGCGCCCGGGCGGGACGAGCCCGGCTGCCGCACCACCCGGGTGCCGCTGCCGCGCCGGCTGTCGGCGATCCCGAGCCCGCGCAGCTCGTCGTACGCGGTCACCACCGTCGCCCGGCTGACGACCAGCGCCTTCGCCAGGGCGCGCTCGGACGGCAGCCGCTCGCCGGGTTCGAGCGACCCGTCGTGCACCGCCCGCTGGAGGGCGGCGGCGAGCTTCCGGTACAGCGGCCCGGGCCCGCTCATCCAGTCGCCCAGGATCTCCGCCAGCTCGGCCGGTTCGCGCGGCCGGCCGGAGGGGTCGGGAAAGCGGTCCACCTGCGGCCCGATTGGCCCGGGTTCGCCCGCGTTCATGGCGTCAGGCTAGCCGTAACGCCGCAGCGGGCGGCCGATCCAGGGAGCGAAACAGCCATGAACACCCTCCTCGCCTTCGCCGCGGCGTCCATCGCGCTCATCGTGATCCCCGGCCCGAACGGGATCTACATCATGACCCGCAGCGCGGCCCAGGGATACCGCGCGGGCCTTGTCTCCGCCCTGGGCGTCGAGACAGGGACGCTGGCGCACATCGCGTTCGCGGTGCTCGGCGTCTCGGCGCTCATCGCGGCCTCGCCCGTCGCGTTCAACGTCCTGAAGTTCGCGGGCGTCGGCTACCTGCTCTACCTCGCCGCGCGCACCGTCCTGCGGCGTTCGGAACTGGACCTCGGTGGCGGGGCCGACCCGCTCCCGCTGCGCCGGGTGTTCCGGGACGGCGTGGTGGTCAACGTCCTCAACCCGAAGGTCGCGCTGTTCTTCCTGGCGTTCCTGCCGCAGTTCGTCACCGCCGACGCCGGGACGGCGGGCGCGCGGGCGCAGATGATGGTGCTCGGCGCGGTGTTCTTCGCGCTGGCGCTCGTCCTGGACGCGGGCTACGCCGTCGCGGGTGGCGCGGCCCGGCGCTGGCTGGGACGCCGCTCCGGCTCGACGCACCGCTACGGCTACGCCATCGGCGGCATCTACCTGACCCTGGCCGCCTACGCGGTCGCCGCCTGACCGTCCTCGTCGCCGTCCTCCGCCGACCCGGGCGGGGTCTCGTCGAAGATCAGCCAGGTGCGGGTCGAGCGGACGCCCTCGACCGTATGGATGCGGGACAGGACGATGTCGCGCAGCGAGGCGTTGTCCGGGGTCCGGACCAGCATGATCAGGTCGACGTCGCCACCGACGAAGGCCAGGTGCTCGATGCCGGGGACCACCTGGAGCTGGGCCGACACCTTCCGCCAGGAGTTCTGCTCGATGTTGACCAGGACGTAGGCCGCGGTGCCGAGCCCGGCGCGAACCGGGTTCACCCGGGCGGTGAATCCCGTGATGACCTCGTCGGAGATCAGGCGTTCCACGCGCGTGTAGGCGTTGGAGCGGGAGACGTTGACGCGCTCGGCGAGGGCGCGCATGGACAGGCGGCCGTCGGCGACCAGTTCGCGGAGGATCGCGCGGTCGAGGTCGTCCAGGGTGGCGGGGGCCCCTCCGGCGGCGGGCGTTCGTCCGGTCAGACCGGGCGGGAGTGGCGCCCCGGAAGACATCTGGTCCATCAAACCTCCCGTGTCGGGGCCAAGTGTCCTGACTTCTGACGGGGTATTGAGACTTCTGTTCCCATCGGTTCATATTTTTAGCATCGATGGAGTTGCGGAGGTGGGGTCGATGACGGGTCGGGCGGAGGCGCTGCTTCCCTCGGCGGAGCCCGTGCGGTTCCTGACCGACAGCGGCGCGGCGGCGCGGAAGCGGACGAACTACCCGGTGCCCGGCACGGAGCTGCTGCGCCGGGCCTATCGGGCGATGGTCGTCGGGCGGCGGTTCGACGCGCAGGCGACCGCGCTGACCAAGCAGGGGCGGCTGGCCGTCTACCCGTCCAGCCACGGGCAGGAGGCGTGCCAGGTCGGGGCCGCGCTCGTCCTGGACGACGGCGACTGGCTCTTCCCCACCTACCGGGAATCGGTCGCGCTGGTGACGCGCGGCATCGACCCCGTCGAGGTGCTGTCCCTGCTCAGGGGCGACTCGCACTGCGGCTACGACCCCCGGCGCCATCACACGGCGCCGCAGTGCACGCCGCTCGCGACGCAGGCCGTCCACGCGGCGGGCCTCGCCTACGCGGAGCGCCGCAAGGGGACGGGGCGGGTCGCGCTCGTCTGCGTCGGCGACGGAGCGACGAGCGAGGGCGATTTCCACGAGGCGCTCAACTTCGCCGCCGTGTTCAAGGCGCCGCTTGTGGTGCTCGTCCAGAACAACCAGTACGCCATCTCGGTGCCGCTGGAGCGCCAGACCGCCGCGCCCGCCCTCGCCTACAAGGGAATCGGCTACGGGGTGCGCTCCGAGCGGGTGGACGGGAACGACCCGCTCGCCGTCCTGGCCGTTCTGTCGGCGGCCGTCGAACACGCCCGGGCGGGCAAGGGGCCATTCCTCGTCGAGGCGCACACGTACCGGATCGAGCCGCACACGAACGCCGACGACGCGTCCCGCTACCGGACGGAGGCGGAGGCGGAGGAATGGCGGCAACGCGATCCGATCCCGCGGCTGGAGAGTTATCTGCGGCGGCGCGGTCACCTCACCGACGAGGACGTGACGGCCTTCTCCGCCGACGCCGACAAGCTCGCCGAAGACCTCCGGACGCGCATGAACGCCGACCCCGACCTCGTCCCGCTGGGCCTGTTCGACCACGTCTACGGCACCCCGACCCCGCAGCTCGACGAGCAGCGCGCGCTGCTCAGCGCCGAACTCCACCCCGAGGGGGCGCCGTCATGATCACGATGGCCAAGGCCCTCAACACGGCTCTGCAGGACGCCCTCGACGGCGACGAGCGGGTCCTGGTGTTCGGCGAGGACGTCGGCACGCTCGGCGGCGTCTTCCGCATCACCGACGGCCTCGCCGCGAAATTCGGCGACGACCGCTGCTTCGACACCCCGCTCGCCGAATCGGGCATCGTCGGGTTCGCCGTCGGAATGGCGATGGGCGGCTTCCGTCCCGTCGTGGAGATGCAGTTCGACGCGTTCGCCTACCCCGCCTTCGAGCAGATCGCCTCGCACGTCGCCAAGATGCGCAACCGCACCCGCGGGCGCGTCGAGCTGCCGCTGGTCATCCGCATCCCGTACGCGGGCGGGATCGGCGGCGTCGAGCACCATTGCGATTCCAGCGAGGCGTATTACGCGCACACGCCGGGTTTGAAGGTCGTCACACCCGCGACGGTCGAGGACGCCTACTCGCTGCTGCTGGAGGCGATCGACGACCCCGACCCGGTCGTGTTCATGGAGCCGAAGAAGCTGTACTGGTCGAAGTCGGACATCGAGCGCCTGGAGCGGACGGAGCCGTTCGGCCGCGCCGCCGTCCGGCGGTCCGGCGCCGACGCGACGGTCGTCGCCTACGGGCCCGGCGTCCCGGTCGCGCTGGAGGCCGCCGAGGCGGCATCGGCCGAGGGCTGGGACCTTGAGGTCATCGACCTGCGCACGATCGTCCCGTTCGACGACGCCACCGTCGCCGCGTCCGTCCGGTGGACGGGCCGCTGCGTCGTGGTCGCCGAGGCCGCCGGTTTCGCGGGCGTCGGCGCGGAGATCGCGGCCCGCGTGCAGGAGCGCTGCTTCCACAGCCTGCTCGCGCCGGTGCTGCGGGTGACCGGGTTCGACATCCCGTACCCGCCGCCGATGCTGGAGCAGCACCACCTGCCGGACGTCGACCGGATCCTCGACGCCCTGGACCGCCTCCAGCGCGACGACCAGCCGGACACGCGGTACCTGAATGTGGGCGGTGCGGCATGAGCGAAGCGAACCGGGGGGTGCGGGGGGTCGCCCCCTCACAGGAAGCAGGCATGAGCGGGACGGTCTTTCGGCTTCCCGACCTGGGTGAAGGGCTCACCGAGGCCGAGGTCCTGGAATGGAAGGTGTCGGTCGGCGACGTCGTGACGGTCGACCAGGTCGTCGTCGAGGTGGAGACCGCGAAGGCGGCGGTCGACGTGCCCGTCCCGATGGCCGGAACGGTCGCGGAGCTGCACGCGGAGGCGGGCTCCGTCGTGACCGTGGGCGCGCCCCTCATCTCGGTGACCGCTGCCGGATCGGCGCCCCACACAGGGTCGGCGTCCCACACCGGGTCGGGGCCCGACACCGGGTCGGAGCCCCACAACGGTGCGGCCGAGCGGTACCGGGAGGAGGAACGGGCCGGGTCGGGCAACGTCCTGGTCGGCTACGGAACGGCGGCCACCACGACGCGCCGTTCCCGGCGGCTGGCGGCACCGTCGAGCGGCGAGACGCCCCGGGTCATCTCCCCGGTCGTGCGCCGCCTGGCGAAAGACCACGGCATCGACGTGGCGGCGCTGACCCCGAGCGGCCCGGGCGGCGTCGTCCTGCGGAAGGACGTCGAGGACGCGATCGCCGCCGCGGCGCGTCCCGAGGAGCCGGAAGCGGGCGAGGTGCGCGTCCCGCTGAAGGGCGTCCGCCGGACGATGGCGGACAGGGTGTCCCGCAGCCGCCGCGAGATCCCCGACGCGACCACCTGGGTCGACGCCGACGCGACCCGCCTGGTCAAGCTCAAGAAGAAGATCCAGCGGGCCGACCCCGGCGCGCGCGTCGGGATGCTGGCCCTGTTCGCGCGGATCTGCGTGGCCGGGCTCAGGCGCTTCCCCGAACTGAACGCGTATGTGGACGACGAGCGGCAGGAGATCGTCCGGCTGCCGGGGGTGAACCTCGGGTTCGCGGCGCAGACCGACCGGGGCCTGGTGGTGCCGGTCGTCCGCGACGCGCAGCGGCTGACCCTGGCCGAGCTGGGCGCGGAGCTCGCGCGGCTGACGGGCGAGGCGCGCGAGGGCCGACTGTCCCCGGACGACCTCACCGGCGGCACGTTCACGCTCAACAACTACGGCGTGTTCGGCGTGGACGGCTCCACCCCCATCATCAACCACCCCGAGGCGGCGATGCTGGGCGTCGGCCGCGTCACGGAAAAGCCCTGGGTGTGGAAGGGAAAGGTCCGGCCCCGGCAGGTGACGCAACTGTCGTTCACCTTCGACCACCGGGTCTGCGACGGCGCGGTGGCGGGCGGTTTCCTCCGTTTCGTCGCCGACTGCACGGAGCACCCCGAAACGTTGCTCACCAACCTCTAGCCGGACACCGGATGCCGGATGCCGGATACGGATACAAGGGGGAGGCCGCGCGTGTAACGGTGTAGGTGCGCACAAGGCAGAGGGAGCCGTGATGGAGAAGAAGACGGTCATCACCGTGTCGGCGGCCGCTCTCCTGGCAGTGATGGGCGCCGTCGGCTGGAAGCTCGGTAGCGCGGACGACCCGGCCAAGCCGAGCGACGGCGTGTACGTTCACTCGACCCAGGACCCCGGAGAGGTCTCCGAGTATTGGACGCCGGAACGCCAGCGGCAGGCCACGGGAGGTTGAGCCGCGGCAGAAGGGGCTCTGAGGGTCGGTCTATTCGGGCGGTCGGGTGCGGAGGCCGTCGAAGGCGACCTTGCACAGCGCGTCGGCGATCTCGTCCGCGCCCGCCCCGCCGCGCCGCGGCCGGTACCACTCGATCAGCGAGTTGACGAGCCCGAACAGCAGCCGGGCCGTGATCGCCGGGTCGATGTCGGGGCGGATGTCGCCGTCCGCCTCCGCCTGCGCGACCAGCCCGGACACCAGATGGTCGAACTCCCGGCGGCGGGCCAGCGCCCGCTTCTCCACCGCGGTGTTGCCGCGCACCCGTAGCAGCAGGGTGACGAACGGCTGCTCCGCGACGAGGACGGCGACGCTCGCCCGGACGAGGTGCTCCAGCCGGTCGATCGCGCGTCCCTCCACGGCCCCGGCCTGGTCGGCGGCGGCGAACAGCCCGTCGAGCGCGCGGTCGACGGCGAGCTGGAGAAGCTCGTCCTTGCCCGCCACGTGGTAGTAGATCGCGGACTTGCTGATGCCGAGGCGCTTGGACAGCTCGTCCATGCTGGTGCCGTCGTAGCCGCGCTCGTTGAACACCTTGACGGCGACGCGCAGCAGGGACTCCTTGTCGTACCCGGGCCGCCCCCGCCGCCTCGCCTTCGCCTGCCCGTCGGGCGGCGGGTTGCGCCCGTCACGCCTGTCCCCCTCGTCACGGCCGTTGCGCCCGTCCCGCTCGTTGCCCACGCCGGTCATTATCGCAGCGCCGACGCCTTCTGGACGGGCCCGGTCAGGCGTAATATCCTGACTGAACGGACGGTCGGTAATTCAGGTCGGCCGACGACGCGGAGGAGAGGCCCGATGGCTCCACTCGCCAGCTACGTGTCCGGCGCCTGGCAGGTCCCGGTGGACGGGGGCGTCCCGCTCGCCGACGCGGTGACCGGCGCGGAGATCGGGCGGATCTCGTCGTCCGGCATCGACATGGGCGCGGCCCTGGAGCACGGGCGCCGGGTGGGCGGCCCGGCCCTGCGGGAGCTGACCTTCCACCAGCGTGCCGTGCTGCTGAAACGGCTCGGCCTTGAGCTGCGCGAGCACCGCGACGAGCTGTGCGCGCTGTCCGCCCGCACCGGCGCGACCCTCGCCGACTCGAAGATCGACGTGGACGGCGGCATCGGCGTGCTGCTGTCGTACGCGAGCAAGGCCAAGCGCGAGCTGCCGAACGACACCGTCCTGGTCGACGGGGACGTCGAGCCGCTGAGCAAGGGCGGGACGTTCGCCGGACGGCACATCTGCACCCCGCTGCACGGCGTCGCGGTGCAGATCAACGCGTTCAACTTCCCCATGTGGGGCCCGCTGGAGAAGCTCGCGCCCGCGTTCCTGGCGGGGATGCCGACCCTGGTCAAGCCGGCGAGCCAGACCGCGTACCTGACCGCCCGCCTCGTCGAGCTGATCATCGAGTCGGGCATCCTGCCGGAGGGGACGCTCCAGCTCGTCTGCGGAAGCGCCGGCGACCTGTTCGAGCATCTCACCGAGCAGGACCTGGTCGCCTTCACCGGCTCCGCTGCGACCGCCCGCAAGCTGCGCACCCACCCGGTCATCGTCGGGCGCTCCGTCCGCTTCAACGCGGAAGCGGACTCGCTCAACTGCTCCGTCCTCGGCCCGGACGCGGCCCCCGGCACGCCGGAATTCGACCTCTTCGTGAAGCAGCTCGTCACCGAGATGACGGTGAAGGCGGGCCAGAAATGCACGGCGATCCGCCGCGCTCTGGTGCCCGCCGCCCAGCTCGACGCTGTCGCCGAGGCGGCGACCGAACGGCTGGCACGCGTGAAGATCGGGAACCCGTCCAGCCCGGACGTCCGGATGGGCGCGCTCGCCGGGCTTGAGCAGCGCGAAGAGGTCCGCCGCCGCCTGAAGACGCTGCTCGACGCGGGCAGCATCGTCTTCGGCGACCCGGAGCGCGTCGAGGTCGTGGACGCCGACGCCGAGCGCGGCGCGTTCATGTCGCCCGTCCTGCTGCGCGCCGACGACCCCGGACGCGCCGAGCCGCACGAGGTCGAAGCGTTCGGGCCGGTCAGCGCGCTGCTCCCCTACGACGGCACCGCCGAGCAGGCGGTCGCGCTGGCCGCCCGGGGGCAGGGCAGCCTCGTCGGCTCGGTCGTCACCGCCGACCCCGCCTTCGCCCGGCGGGTGGTGCTGGGCGCGGCACCGTGGCACGGGCGGCTGCTCGTCCTGAACCAGGAGGACGCCGCCGAGTCCACCGGGCACGGCTCACCGCTGCCGCCGCTCGTCCACGGCGGTCCGGGGCGCGCGGGCGGCGGCGAGGAGATGGGCGGAATGCGCGGCGTCATGCACCACATGCAGCGCACCGCCGTCCAAGCCGGGCCGTCCATGCTGTCCGCCATCACGGGCCGCTGGACGTCAGGCGCGTCCACCCGGCTCGATGACGTGCATCCGTTCCGCAAGCACCTCGAAGAGCTCCGCGTGGGCGACACGGTCGTCGCGGGTCCGCGCACTGTCACGCTCGCCGACATCGAGCATTTCGCGGAATTCACCGGCGACACCTTCTACGCGCACATGGACGAGGAAGCGGCGAAGGCGAATCCGTTCTTCGGCGGACGGGTCGCGCACGGCTACCTCGTGCTCTCCTTCGCCGCCGGTCTTTTCGTTGACCCGGAGCCCGGCCCCGTCCTGGCGAATTACGGGCTGGAGAACCTGCGTTTCCTGGCGCCGACCTTCCCCGGCGACGAACTGACCGTGAGGCTCACCGCGAAGCAGCTCACCCCGCGCGAGGACGCCGCCTACGGCGAGGTCCGCTGGGACACCGAGGTCACCCGGCAGGACGGCGCCGTCGTCGCGAAGTACGACGTCCTGACCCTGGTCGCCAAGCGGCCGGAGGGTCCGGAGGAGGTGTGACATGACACAAGAGCAGTTCGAGCAGACGATCGACCGCGACCAGCGCATCGAGCCGCGCGACTGGATGCCCGACGCGTACCGGGCGACGATGATCCGGCAGATCGCCCAGCACGCCCACTCCGAGATCATCGGAATGCAGCCGGAAGGCGAGTGGATCACCCGCGCGCCGTCGCTGCGCCGCAAGGCGATCCTGCTGGCCAAGGTGCAGGACGAGGCGGGCCACGGGCTCTACCTCTACTCGGCGGCCGAAACGCTCGGCGCCGATCGTCCCGACCTCACCGCCAAACTGATCTCCGGCAGGCAGAAGTACTCGTCCATCTTCAACTACCCCACGCTTTCTTTTGCGGACGTCGGGGTGATTGGCTGGCTGGTGGACGGCGCCGCGATCTGCAACCAGGTCCCGCTGTGCCGCAGTTCCTACGGGCCCTATGCCCGCGCGATGATCCGGATCTGCAAGGAGGAGTCGTTCCATCAGCGGCAGGGCTACGAGCTGCTGATGACGCTGATGCGCGGCACGGACGCGCAACGCCAGATGGTGCAGGACGCGGTGAACCGCTGGTGGTGGCCGTCCCTGATGATGTTCGGCCCGCCGGACGCCGACTCGACGCACACCGCGCAGTCCATGGCGTGGAAGATCAAACGGCACACCAACGACGAGCTCCGGCAGCGGTTCGTGGACATGACCGTCCCGCAGGCGGAGGCGCTCGGCGTCACGCTCCCCGACCCCGACCTGCGCTGGAATGACGAGCGCGGCCACCACGACTTCGGTGAGATCGACTGGTCGGAGCTCAAGCGCGTGATCAGCGGCGACGGCCCCTGCAACGCCGAACGCATCGAGGTACGGCGCGCGGCCCACGAGGACGGCGCCTGGGTCCGCAAGGCCGCCGCCGCACACGCCGCGAAGGCGCACGCCGCGAAGGCCGCCGCCGCGAAGGCCGCCGCCGCGAAGGCCGCCGCCGCGAAGGCAGAAGCCGGGAAGGCAGAAGCCGCGAAGAGGGCCGCACACGCTGCGGAGAGGGAGGCGTGATGGAAAAGGATTGGCCGCTGTACGAGGTGTTCGTCCGGGGTAAGCGCGGCCTGAACCACGTCCATGTCGGTTCGCTGCGCGCCCCCGACGACACGATGGCCTTGCGCAATGCTCGCGACCTCTACACGAGACGCAACGAGGGCGTGAGCATCTGGGTGGTGAAAGCGCGGGACATCACCGCGTCCAGCCCGGACGAGAAGGACCCGTTCTTCGCCCCCAGCGGCGACAAGGTCTACCGGCATCCGACGTTCTACGACATTCCTGAGAACGTCCCGCACATGTGAGGCCGCCATGGCGTTCGACAACGCGCTCGGCGCGATAGCCGAAGAGAACGACGAGACCCGCTGGGCGTTCGGCACCGGTTTCCACGATCCGCTCGCCGGTATCGACACGTCCGTCCCGGAGGGCATTGACCGGCGGGCTCTGGCCGCCTACTGCCTGATGCTCGGCGACGACGCACTGATCATGTCGCACCGCTTGCAGGAATGGTGCACCCACGCCCCCGAGCTGGAAGAGGAAGTCGCCCTAGCGAACATCGCACTGGACCTCCTGGGCCAGGCCCGCCTTCTGCTCTCCCGGGCCGGAACCGCCGAGAACGAGGGCCGCACCGAGGACGACCTGGCCTATTTCCGCGACGCGGAGGAATTCCGCAACGTCGTCCTGGCCGAACTCCCGAACGGCGACTTCGCCCATTCCACCGTCCGCCTCCTCCTCTTCGCGACCTGGCGCCTCGCGGTGCTCCACCGCCTCACCACGTCCCGCGACCCGGTGCTCGCCGCGATCGCCGCCAAGAGCGTCAAGGAGGTCGCCTACCACCGCGACCACGCCGCCCTCTGGACGATCCGCCTAGGCGACGGAACGCCGCTCTCCCATGAGCGCACTCAGAATGCCCTGAACACGCTCTGGCCGCACACAGACGAACTGTTCAGCACCCACCAAGTTGAGCGCGAGCTGGCCGCCGCAGGCGTGGCCGTCGACCCTTCCGGTGTCCGCGAGGAGTTCGAGACCGTCCTGGACGAGGTCCTCACGAAGTCCACCCTGCAACGCCCAGCCCCCGTCGCGGCCGCACCCGCGCCCCTAACCGGCCGGGACGGTGAGCATTCCGCATCCCTCTCCGACCTGCTGGCCGAGCTGCAAAGCGTGGCCCGCGCCCACCCGGGGGCGACATGGTGACGGCCCGCACGATCGCCGAAACGGTCACCGACCCCGAGCTGCCGATGCTCACCCTCGCCGAGCTCGGCGTCCTCCGCGACGTCCGCGAGGCGTCCGGCCGCGTCGAGGTGACGATCACCCCGACCTACACCGGATGCCCCGCCCTGGACGCGATGCGCGACGACCTCCGCGCTCGCCTGACCGAGGCCGGGTACACCGACGTCCAGATCCGCACCACCCTCGACCCGCCCTGGACGACCGACTGGATCACCGAGCCGGGCCGCCGCAAGCTGCAGGCCGCCGGAATATCACCCCCGGACACCGCGCCTCATCGCGCGCCCGGCCCCATCCCCCTGACCCTGGGCC
>NZ_SMJX01000049.1 GCF_004348535.1 Actinomadura sp. KC216 | reverse complement strand
GTCCTGCGGGCACTGGGCGGCGGGTCGGCGGGCGGTGGGGAGCGGGGCGACGCTGAGTGACGGGCCTCCCGGACCCGGGCGCCTCACGCGCTGTACTCATCGGCGTCCACGCGTACGAGGCGCTCGATGACCTCCCGGCCGTCGAGCAGAACCTGACGGGCCTCCGGGACGTGTTCACCGACCCGGCGCTGTGGGGCCTGCCGGAAAGCAACTGCGTCCTGGCCCCGCAGCCGCCCACGGCTCGGACGGTCCTCGACACCGTGTGGGACGCCGCAGCGCAGGCCACAGACGCGCTGATCGTCTACTTCGCCGGGCACGGCCTGACCGACCCGCACACGGACGAGCTGTGCCTCGCCCTCCCCGACTCCGACCCGGAACGTCTCTACACGGCCCTTCCGTACGAGTCCCTGCGCCGCGTGATCCTGGGCGCCGGTAGGCAGGCCCGCCGCAAGGTGGTGATCCTGGACTGCTGCTACAGCGGCCGAGCCCTGGTCGGCGGCATGAGCGCGAGCACGCACGTCGCCGACCAGGCGGCGGTGGACGGCACGTACCTGCTGACCGCGTCCGCCGAGACCCGCAAGGCCTTGGCCCCACCGGGCGAGCGATACACGGCCTTCACCGGCGAACTGATCTCGACATTGTCGGATGGCATCCCAGGCGGCCCCGCCTTCCTGGACATGGAGACCGTCTACCGCCAACTCCACACCCGCCTGTCCGCACGATCGCGCCCACTGCCCCAGCAACGCAACCGCAACGCGGGCGCCCGCATAGCCCTGGTCCGCAACGCGGGCGGGTCCGCCGATCCCGAACCGCCGCCGCCGTCCCCGGCGTTCGTCGTCCGGCACCCGCTGTGGCAGGCCCATGAGGGCGTCACGCTGCTCGCGTCCAAGATCGCCCCTACCCTCGGGCCGTGGCCCCGTTCGGTCACCTTCACCGCACCGGACGGCACCCTCGCCACCACCACGGACCCGGCGGTGATCTGCGACGTCTCCACCGGATCCGACGTGCCGGACGAGCCCGGCACCGACCTGATCCCGGTGCTGGTGCGGCGGATGCGTGCCGAATGGTCCGACGGCGCCGCCACCGCCGTCGTCATGGCCGACGCGATGATCAACACCGCGTTCGACGTCCTGCGTGTCGGCATGGTGTCCGCCGACCACCTCGCCGCCCGGCTCGCCACGGACGGCGGCCGGGCCGTCGAGCTGCTCCGCAGCAGGGCCGCCGAGGTCAAGAGCACCGAGCAGCTCCTCAACGTCGTGGAGACCGCGACCGGCGACCCGGCGGGCGCCGCGTCGCTGGCGAAGGCGGCGGAACACGTCGGCCGGGAAGGCGTGATCCACATCGAGAGGCGCGGGGCGCCCGGCGTAGCCCTGGAGACCCACGAGGGGATGTTCCTCCCCGCCGCGCCGGGCGGCTCCGCCGGGCGCACGTACACCGAGCCGCTCCTGTTTCTCCTCACCGAGCCGCCGCCCGCCGACCTGCGGCAATGGGCTTCCCCCGAGGAGAGGCCCGTGCTTCTCCTCAGCCCGGACGCGGACACGGACACGATCGTCATCGACCTGCCGGGGGGCGATGGCCCGGCGCTACGGGTCCACGCCGACGACCCGCTCGGCACGCTGGACGACATCGCGGTCCTGACCGGCGCGGACCTCTCCGACCCCCGGAGTCCCGGGACGGTCACGAAGATCGTGATCAGCGCCGCGGGCCTTCACCTCGATCACCGCGGCCGCTACGACGTCCACCGGATGGTCCGGCGCATCGATGAGCTGCGGGAGAAGGCGGCGTCCGCGAGCACCGACGCGGAGCGCGATAACTTCAGGCTGCGTATGGCACAGCTGGCCGGTGGCGTGGCCACCGTCTGGCTGGGGCCGAAGCCAAGCGAACCGGACGCCGCACTCGTGGCGCGCCTGAACACCTTGGCCCGCGCCAGAGACGGCCTGTCGGCGCTCATCGAGCACGGGTTCGTGGACGGCGCCGGAGTGGCCCTGCATTCGGTGGCCACCGCCCTCACGCAGGAGCGGACGGGTGGGGCGGCGATCACCGTCCTGTGCGCGGGGCTCTCGGCGCCCTACCACCGGCTCGCGGCCGCCCGGGGCCATTCCGTCATGGTGGGGGTCAAGGACTCGGCGGCCGTGCTCGCCGGGGCCGTCACCGCCGCCGTGGAGACGACGCAGCAGTTCCTGGCACTCGCCTGAAGACGGAGGGGTAGGTTCAAGTGATGAACGTTCGGCCGACTCTTGAGGACATTCGGCGCGCGCCGAAGGTGTTGCTGCACGACCACCTGGACGGTGGCGTGCGGCCCGGGACCGTGGTGGATCTGGCGCGGGAGTCCGGGTACGGGGAACTGCCGACCACGGACGCCGACAACCTGCGCGCGTGGTTCGAGGAGTCGGCGAACTCGGGGTCGCTGGAGCGGTACCTGGAGACGTTCTCGCACACCGTCGGGGTGATGCAGTCCGTCGAGGCGCTGACGCGGGTCGCCTACGAGTGCGCGGAAGACCTGGCGAAGGACGGTGTCGTCTACGCGGAGGTCCGGTACGCGCCCGAGCAGCATCTGCGGGACGGGCTGTCGCTGGAGCAGGTCGTCGAGGCCGTCCTGGACGGGTTCGCGCAGGGCGGGCGCGAGCACGGGATCCGGGTCGGGACGCTCGTCACCGCGATGCGGCACCAGGCCCGGTCGATGGAGATCGCGGAGCTGGCCGTCCGGTACCGGGACGCGGGCGTCGTCGGGTTCGACATCGCGGGCGCCGAGGCCGGGTACCCGCCGACCCGGCACCTGGACGCGTTCGAGTACCTGCAGCGCGAGAACGCGCACTTCACCATCCACGCGGGCGAGGGGTTCGGGCTCCCGTCGATCTGGCAGGCGATCCAGTGGTGCGGCGCCGACCGGCTCGGCCACGGCGTCCGGATCATCGACGACATCGAGGTGGACGGCGACGACGTGAAACTCGGGCGGCTCGCCGACTACGTCCGCGACAAGCGCATCCCGCTGGAGATGTGCCCCACGTCCAACATCCAGACGGGCGCGGCGAAGTCGATCGCGGAGCACCCGATCGGGCTGCTGCGGCGGCTGAGCTTCCGCGTCACCGTGAACACCGACAACCGGCTGATGAGCGGGACGACCCTGTCGAACGAGTTCGCGAAGCTCGCCGAGGCGTTCGGCTACGGCTGGGACGACCTGCAGTGGTTCACGGTGAACGCGATGAAGTCGGCGTTCGCGCCGTTCACCGAGCGGCTCGAACTGATCAACGGGGTGATCAAGCCCGGTTTCGCGCAGCTCAAGTGGAGCGGCACCCGGCCCCTGGCATGATCGAGCCATGGTGACCATTCGTTCCACCGGCGGGCGCGTCGCGGCGTACGCGTGGTTGGTGTTCGCCGCGCTGAACCTCGCCGACCTGCTGTTCGGCATCACCGGCGACGCGAGCTACTCGCCGATGACGTTCGGCATCGGCGCGCTGCTCCTGCTCGGCTGCGGGATCGCGTACGCGGTCGGGCTGCGGCCCGCGATCCTCGGGGACGACGACGCCGTGACGATCCGGAACCCGCTGCGGGACGTCCGGGCGCCGTGGGCCGCGGTCCGCCGGATCGAGGGCACGAACGCGGTGACGGTGCGGTTCACCGGCCAGGACGGGGCGGAGGCGGAGACGCGGGCCTGGGTGCACCAGACGTCGCCGCGCGCGCAGGCGAAGGCGGAGGCGCGGGCGCGGAAGGAAGCGAGCGGCAAGCAGGAGTTCGACCTGCGCGGCCGGACCCCGGCCGCCTACGCGGCGCAGCGGCTGAACGAGATCCGCGACCGGCAGCGCCCGCGGACCCGGTCCGGCGCGCCGGACCGGGCGGCCGCCGAGGAGCAGGCGGCGGACGAGTCGGCGCGCGGGACGGTGAGCTGGTCGGTCCCGGCCCTGGCCGGGCTGGGCGTCCCGCTGGTGCTGCTGGTCGTGGTCCTGATCGTGGGCACGGTCAGCTGAGCGCGGCGGAGACGGCCTCGCGGAGGGCGTCCAGCTCGGCGGCGGCGCGTGTGCGGGCCGTCGCGATGTCGCCGTGGACGGGTTGGACGACTTCCAGGTAGCACTTGAGCTTCGGTTCCGTCCCGGACGGGCGGACGACCACGCGTGAGCCTCCGGCCAGGCGGAATCGAAGGCCGTCGGTGGGTGGCAGGCCGTCTGTTCCGTGGAGCAGGTCGTTGAAGGATTCGACCGTGTGTCCGGCCAGGGCGGTGGGGGGTGCGGTGCGGAGGCGGGTCATCGTGGTGGTGATCAGGGACGGGTCGTCCACCCGGAGGGAGAGCTGTGAGGTGGTGTGCAGGCCGTGTGCGCGGGCCTGGTCGTCCAGGAGGTCGAGGAGTGTGTGTCCGTTGCGGCGGGCCTGGGCGGCGAGTGCGGCGATGGTGAGGGCGGCGGTGATGCCGTCCTTGTCGTTGACGAGCACGCCCCGGTCGTCGCCGATGCTGTAGCCGAGGGCCTCCTCGTAGCCGAAGACCAGCCGGTCGGACGGCCCCCCGGCCCGCATGATCCATTTGAAGCCGGTCAGCGATTCGGCGAACCGGACGCCGTGCGCGGCGGCGATGGAGCGCAGCAGTGACGAGGACACGATCGTGGTCACGACCAGCCGGTCGTGGCCGCTGGTGTGGCGCAGGACGTGCTCGGCGAGCAGCCCGCCGAGTTCGTCCCCGGTCAGGACGCGCCAGCCCCCGGCGTCCGGGACGGCCACGGCGCACCGGTCGGCGTCGGGATCGTTGGCGATCACCAGGTCGGCGCCGCGGGCGTCGGCGAGGGCGAGGGCCAGGTCGAGCGCGCCGGGTTCTTCGGGGTTGGGGAAGGCGAGGGTCGGGAAGTCGGGGTCGGGGTCGGCCTGCTCGGCGACGACGGTGGGGGCGGTGAACCCGGCGCGGTCGAAGGCCGCGAGGAGGACGTCGCGCCCGACCCCGTGCAGGGGCGTGTAGACGATCGACAGGCTCGGGTCGGGGGTGCCGAGATCCAGGGACGACACCGCGTCCAGGTAGGGGTCGACGTTCGCGTGGACGGGCCAGCCGGTGCCCAGGGGCAGCTCGTCCACGCGGCCGACGGCGTCGATCGCGGCGGAAATCTCCGCGTCGGTGGGCGGGACGATCTGTGCCCCGTCGGCCCAGTAGACCTTGTAGCCGTTGTCGCGGGGCGGGTTGTGGCTGGCCGTCACCATCACCCCCGCCACCACGTCACCATGCGCGCGGGTGAAATGCGCCAGGACGGGGGTGGGGACCGGGTCGGCGAACACCTCGGGCCGCAGCCCCGCCCCGCTCAGCACGGCCGCCGTGTCGTCGGCGAACCGCCGTGAGCCGTGCCGGGCGTCGAACCCGACGATCACCCGGCCGCCGGGCGGCAGGCACGCGGCGAGCCCGGCCGCCGCGCGCATCACCGTGACGCGGTTCATCCGGTTGGGTCCGGCGCCGAGTTCGCCGCGCAGCCCGGCCGTGCCGAACTCCAGCCGCGCGCCGAACCGGTCGGCCAGCGCCCGGTCGTCGCCGCCGTCCAGAAGGGTCCTCAGTTCGGCGCGGGTGGCGGGGTCAGGGTCTTGGGCCAGCCACTCCTCGGCGTCCCGGCGCAGGTCGCTCACAGCTTGGCCAGGACGGTCGCCAGGAGGGACCCCATCCGTCCGGCGGACGCGCGTCCGGCCGCCAGGACCTCCTCGTGGTCGAGGGGCTCGCCGGCCAGCCCGGCCGCGATGTTGGTGACCAGCGAGATCCCCAGCACGTCGGCGCCGCCGCGGCGGGCCTCGATCGTCTCCAGGACGGTCGACATGCCGATCAGGTCCGCGCCCAGCGTGCGCAGCATCCGGATCTCGGCGGGCGTCTCATACGTCGGGCCCCGCAACGCCGCGTACACCCCCTCCGACAGCGTCGGGTCGACCTCTTTGGCGAGGGTCCTGAGCCGCCCGGAGTAGGCCTCGGTCAGGTCCAGGAACGTCGCGCCGGTCAGCGGGTTGGCGCCCGACAGGTTCAGGTGGTCGCAGATCAGCACCGGCTCGCCGACCCTCTGGTGCTCGGGCCGCAGCCCGCCCGCCGCGTTCGTGAGCACCATCGTGGTCACCCCGGCGGCCAGCGCCGTCCGGACGGGATGGACGACCGCATCGACACCGTGCCCCTCATACAGGTGCGTCCGGCCCAGGAACACCAAAGCGCGGCGCCCCGCGACGTCCACGACCCGGACACGACCCGCATGCCCCTCGGCAGCCGGAGGCGCGAACCCCGGCAGCTCGGTGACCAGCACGTCCGTAGACGGCCGACCGAGCGCGTCGGCGGCCGGGACCCACCCAGAGCCCATCACGAGGGCGACGTCGAAGGAGTCCACGGACGCGCGGGCGCGCAACTCCTCCGCGGCGGCCCGCGCCAAGGCGAAAGCGTTCATGGGCGCACCAGAGTTCCGGAGCGGGCGACGATCTTCCCGCGCTTCATGACGAGCGTTCGTTGCGGTGGGGTCACGACGATCTCGCCGATCGCCTCGCCCGGGAGGATCACGAGATCGGCGACGTCCCCGGGCTTGAGGTCGCACGGCGGGGCGCCGAGGACCTCGCGGCCCAGGGTCGTGCCCATGGTGACCGCGAACTCCAGGTCCTCGTCCCTGCGCCAGTAGCGCTTGTAGGCCATGAACATCGCCCTGGCGAGGATGTCGCCTTCGCCCCACGGCGACCAGCGGCTGCGGGCGGAGTCGGAGCCGAGGCACATCCGCACGCCCATCGCGTGCAGGGCCTTGACGTCGGGCACCGGCAGGAGCCCGTGCACGCCGACGGCGACGGCGATGTCCGCGTCGGCGAGCACCGACGCCAGCCGCTCGAACTGCGACGGTGTCGGTTCGGCCAGGCTGAATACGTCGCAGAGGCTGACCTTGCCCTGCATGCCCAGTGCCTTGACCCGCTCGGCGATCCGCTCGATGAGCCAGATGCCGAGCTCGCCGGACTCGTGCGCGTGGAAGTCCACCGGCACCTGGTGCTTCTCGGCGAGGCCGAAGACGATGTCGAGCTGGCGTGCCGCGTCGCCGTCGACGCCGGCGGGGTCCAGCCCGCCGATCGCGTCGGCTCCGGCGCGCAGGGCCTGTTCGAGCAGTTCGGCGGTGCCGGGCTTCCGCAGGATGCCGAGCTGGGGAAAGGCGACGATCTGCAGGTCCGCGAGGTCGGCCATCTCCTCGCGCACCTGGAGCAGGCCGTGGACGCCGTCGAGGCCGATCTCGGGCGCCACGTCGGTGAAGGTCCGGATGGACGTCGAGCCGTAGGCGACGCACATGTCGAGGAAGGTGCGCGCTCGGGTGGCGACCGGTGTCGTGGTCTCCGCCCACTGCCGCAGCTGGTCGTCGAACATCTGCTCCATGGTGATCGGCTCCGACGTCCGCCGGACCCACGGCTCGCCCCACAGGCTCTTGTCGGCGTGGGCGTGGCCGTCGACGAAGCCCGGCAGGACGATCTGCCCGGCGAGGTCTTCGACGTGGTCGGCCGGGCCGAGGTCGGCCGGCGGCTCCGTGCCGACGGCATGGATCGTCCCGTCGGCGACGGTGATGACCTGCGGGTCGCCGGCGCCGTTCACACGGACGTTGGACAGGATGATTCTCGACATGATTCGCCTTCTCGTACTTCCCGGTGTCCGGGACCGTGAATGGTTGTGCGTTCCGATTACTCGAGGCGGCTGAGCGCGATGTCCTCCAGCGCGCCGGCCAGGCGGTAGGCCATGAGCGAGGCCAGCAGGACGATGGCGACCCCGCCCCAGACGAAGTCGTAGTCCGACAGGGTCGCGGCGACGGTCATGGAGGCGCCCAGCCCGTAGCCGGTGGCGAGCCATTCCGCGACCATGGCCGCGCCGATGGACAGCGGCAGCGCGATCTTGACCGAGGCCAGCAGCGCCGGCAGCGCGTACGGGATGAGGAGCTTCGTCAGGTGGTCCCTGCGTCCCGCTCCGACGGCGGTGAGCAGGTCCACGGCGCTGCGCGGGACCGCTCTCATCGCGAGCAGGACGTTGACGAGGATCGGGAAGAACGTCATCACCGCGATCAGGATCGTCACGGCGACGATCCCCCGCCCGAACATGAGCGCGAGCAGCGGCATCGCGGCCACGATCGGGATCGACCGGAGGGCGATCGAGATGGGCATCAGCACCCGCTCGATCACCGGGAACTCGTGCGCGACCACCGCCATCGCCACCGCGAGGACCAGCCCGACCAGGAAGCCGACGCCCGCGTCGCCGAGGGTGCGCAGCAGTGACGACAGCATGTACGGCAGCGGCGCCTCCGCCTCACCGGAGGCGGTGACCAGCTGGGTGTCGCCGGTGGCGAAGTAGGGCGCGACCTCCAGCGGGCCCCGCGCGACCTCGGTGCCGCCTGGGACGACGAGGACGAGCAGCCACCAGCCGAGCACGACGCCCGCCAGCGTCCCGACCGCGGCGAAGGCGGCGCGCAGCACCCGGGCGGTCCGGCGCGCGTCGCGCCGGCCGGGGCGGGCCGCCCGCGCGTCCAGGACGGTGTCCGCCGAGCGGGTCCACGGCAGGATCAGCCGCACGACCAGCGGCAATATCAGGAACGCGACGGCGGCCAGTAGCGAGGTCACGATCGCCAGGCCCCAGGCGCGGGGGACGTCGAACGCGCCCTGGGCCTGGATCATCGCGACCCCGAGCCCCTCCTCGCCGCCCATGTACTCCCCGATGATCGCGCCGAGGATGGCGCTGGGCGCCGCGACCTGGAGGCCGCCGACGAGGCTCGGGATCGCGGCGGGCAGCCGCACCTTGCGGATCATCGTCCACTCCGAGCCGCCGGCGGCGCGCACCACGTCGACCGAGGTCCGGTCGACACTGCCCAGGCCGAGGATGGCGGCGACCAGGGTGGTGAAGACCACGGCCTGGGCGGCGAGGATCACGCTCGGGACGTTGCCGCGGAAGGCGATCGCGAGCAGCGGGGCGATGGCGATGAGCGGCAGCGCGATGGCGCCGACCGCGACCCGCTCGAACAGCGCCTGGACGCGGGGGAACGGCAGCGTGCACAGCGCCAGCGCGATCGCTATGCCGTTGCCCCAGAGGTACCCCTGCAACGCGGACGACATGGTGACGGTCGCGTTCGGCACGTAGTAGCCGGCGTCGTCCCGCATCTGCGCGAGCACGTCGGCGGGCGGCGGCACCAGCGACCCGAGCCCGCCGAGCGACATCACCTGCCACGCGATGGCCAGGACCGCGACCGTCAGAAGCGGCGGGACGACGTGCCGCAGACCCGCGATGCGAGTCCGGGCGCCCAGGCGCGCGGTGCGGGGCCGGGCGGCGGCGCTCATGGAGCGGTCCCGTTCTCGCGGCTGGTGAACAGCTTCTCCGACAGCTCGTCGCACAGCGCGTGGAACGCGGCGTCCTGCAGGATCTCGGGGGTGCGCGGCCTCGGCAGGTCGACGCGGACGACGTCGAGGATCGTTCCAGGACGGGGTGACATCAGGACGACGGTGTCCGAGAGCAGCACGGCCTCGGCGATGCCATGGGTGACCAGCACCGTGGTCGTGCCCCGCTCGGCCCAGATCCGCTGCAGCTCGAAGTTGAGCCGCTGGCGGGTCAGGTCGTCCAGGGCCCCGAACGGCTCGTCCAGCAGCAGGAGTTCGGGGTCGGTGACCAGGGACCGGGCCAGCGACACCCGCTGGCGCATGCCTCCGGACAGCTGCGACGGCCGCGCCTTCTCGAACCCCGTGAGGCCGACGAGCCGGATCAGGTCGGCGACCGCGGCGCCGTCGCGGCGACCGGCCACCTCCTGCGGGAGCCGGATGTTCGCCTCCACGCTCCGCCACGGCAGCAGGCCCGCGTCCTGGAACGCGATGCCGACGCCGTGCCCCTCGCGCAGCTCGCGCGGCGTCCGGCCGTGGACCGTGACAGTCCCGGCGGTGGGCGTCTCCAGGTCGGCCAGCATCCGCAGGACCGTTGACTTGCCGCACCCGGACGGCCCCAGCAGCCCGACGAACTCGCCGCGGCGCGACTCGAAGGAGAACTCGCGCAGCGCCTCGACGGCCGCCCCTTTCCCGGCGAACGTCTTCTTCAGGCCGCTCGTGCGAATCCCCTCGGAGGTCTGGGCGCCGTCCGGGGTGGCGCGGGCCTTCTCGGTGTCCGGCAGCGTTCTCTCGTCCGGCATGGCGGGCCTCATCCCCCGAGCAGCTCGTTGGTGAACAGCGACCTGTCGAGCTTGATCCCGATGCTGGTCAGGCTCGTGATCGTCTCCTCGATGAGCGCGTCCGACATCCAGAACAGGCCCTTGGGCCCGGTACCGGACCCGTCGCCCTTGACGTACGGCGCGATGGCGGCGAGCGATTTGGCCTGCTCGTCGAGCTTCAGGCCGAGCTTCGCGCCGTACCTCTTGATGATCACGTCGGCGGCGTGCTGCTGGTCGCGGAGCGCCGCCTCCCAGCCCAGCCTGCTGGCCGTCATGAACTTGCGGGCGCGCTCGCGGGCCGCGGGGTCGTCCAGCGTCTTCTGGGACGCGAAGAAGACGCTCTGCATCCGGTTGAACCCGAAGTCGGCCAGCGGCATCACGTGCGTCTTGACCCCGCGCAACGCCAACGACACGGGCTGGTTGGACGCGAATCCCCAGATGGCGTCCACCTCGCGTGCGGCGAGCGGCGCGGGATCGAACTGGATCGGCACCAGCTTCACCTTGCTGACGTCGACGCCGTTGCGCTTCATGAACACCAGGGCCGTGTTCTTCCCGGCCAGGGTGATGCCGAGCTTCCTGCCCTCGATCTCCTTCGGGTTCCTGACCGGACGGTCGGCGAGCGAGATCCAGGACTCGGGGCTCTTCAGCAGCCCGGCACCGACGATCTTCAGCTTCGAGCCGCGGGCGACGGCGGTGGCGACGTTCTCCGGGATCGCCTCGACGCCGAGGTCGACGCGGTCCGTCGTGACCATGGGGACGACCGCGGAGTTCGGCCCGCCCGGCAGGATCTCGACGTCGAGCCCCTGCTTGGTGTAGAGCCCGTCCTCGGCCCCGACGAAGATTCCCGCGTACTCCGCGTTCGGAATCCAGGCGAGCTTCACCGTGAACCGGCCCTTGCCGCCGGCGGCGCTGGAGCCGCATGCGGCCAGCCAGGGGACGGCCGAGCCGACCGCGGCCACGGCCGCGCCCCGGCCGGCGACCCGGAGGAATGAGCGCCGGCCCAGGCCGGGCGGCGTGCAGGTGTGGGTCATTTCGTGCTCCCGAAAGAGTCGTCGTCGTGATCGCTGTGGGGATAAGGGGTAGCGCTCTACGCGAGGTCGTTTTCCGCGAGCAGCGTGTGGATGACGTGAGCGTTTCCGCTGTTGGCGAAGTGCTCCGTCTCACGGATCATTCCGTCGAGATGCACGACCATGAGCCGCTCGGCGCCGTCCGCATCCCGGTCCGAGATGCTCGCGACGATGTCGCGGTGCTCCTGGTCCCACCGAAGCAGTGCATCCTGCTTGATTCCGATCATGATGAGCAGTCGTTCGAGCAGGTCGAGGCGCTCGTCGAACAGGGTGGTGCTGATCGCCTGGATCTGCTTGTTGTTCGAGGCCTGGCCGATCATCTTGTGGAAGGCGAGCCGCTCCCGCCAGCGTGCCTCGCCGCCCGTCTCGACCATCTCCCGGAGGCGGGTGAGCTCGTCCGGACGCGCCCGGAGCGCGGCGGCCCGCGCGGCCTCGCGCTCGATTCCCCGCCGCCCGATCAGGTGGTCGATCAGGTCGTGGACATCGCGCAGGGCCAGGGCGTCGGCGAAGGACGACTCCCGCCGGCTGTCCAGTTGCTGGTTGGCCGCGACGCGGCTCCCCTCCTCGGTGAGGATCCGCCCCTTCTTTCCCAGGGACAGGGTGAGTGCCCGCTCGTCGAGGTCGTTGAGCAGCCGGCTGACGGTCGACTCGCTGACGTCGAAGCCGCGTCCGCGCAGATGCCGGGTGGCCGCCCGCGCTCCCACGGGGCCCTCTTGAGCGTTCATGAACGCCAGAAGCGCGGACTCCATCACCGGCGTGTACCGCACGGTTGCCTCCTCGTCGTCAGGCCGTGCCGGAACCGTAGGAGTCTCGTCCGCGTATGTCAATAGTGACGAACGTAGTCGGGTTATGACACTGTATGGCCGCAATTGACGTACGGAGGAATCTGGATGAACGCCGACAAGCAGGCCCACCACCTGCACCTTCACGCCCGAGACGTGGGGCGGTACGCTCTCCTGCCCGGCAACCCCGACCAAGTGGCCCAGATCGCCGCGCTCCTCGACGTCCCGGAGTTCGTCGTCCGCAACCGCGAGTTCGAGACCTGGCGCGGCACGGCGGACGGCGAGACGGTCATCGTGACCTCCACCGGCGTAGGCGGGCCGTCCACCGCCCTGGCCGTGGAGGAACTGGCCGGGCTCGGCGTGGACACGATGATCCGGGTCGGCGTGTCGGGCACGATGCGGCCCGACACCCGCAACGGCGAGCTGGCCGTCCTCACCGCGGCGATCCGCGACGAGGGCACCACCAGGCAGTACCTGCCGGTCGAGTTCCCGGCGGTCGCGGACATCGACGTGGTGCTCGCGCTGCGCCACGCCGCGGACCGCGCGGGCGTCCCGTACACGTGCGGACCCGCGCACACCAAGGACTCCTACTACGGCGAGACGGAACCGGAGCGGATGCCGCTGGCATCCACACTGACCGAGCGTTTCGAGGCATGGCGCCGCGGCGGGGCCGTCTGCTCGGAGATGGAGACCGCCGCCGTGTTCATCGTCGGCACCGTCCTCAAGGTGCGCACGGGGAGCGTCGTGATGATGTGGAGCCAGGACGCCATCGACACCGGCACCGCCCCCTCCGCCGCCCCGCTGTTCGCCACCGCCGTCGACGCGGTGCGCACGCTCATCTCCGGCGCGGTCCCGCAGCCCGCCCTCGGGGCGTGATGAACCCGGACGACGCATCCGCCCGAGGCCGCCAGGTCGCACAGGCGCACACCGCGTTCCGCGCAGCACCGAGCAACCTCGGTGAACGGGACGCGACGTGACCACGAACCCCCCTCACCCGGAGGCGAAGGGGCGTCCGTCCGACCCGTCCGGCATGGACGGCCACGCCGCCACGGCGCCACGCGCTCGCGCCGCGCTGGTGCTGGTCGCCGTCGTCCTCGTCGCCGTGAACCTCCGTGTCGCGGTGACGAGCCTCGGAGCCGTGCTCGACCAGGCCCGCAGCGATCTCGCGATGTCCACGCTCGCCACGTCGACCGCCGCGACCCTGCCGGTCGTGTGCTTCGGCGGCGTCGCCCTCGCGACGCCCCGGCTCATCCGGCGCATGGGCGCGAAGACCGGCCTCGGCCTCGCGCTCGGACTGCTGCTGGCCGGGCAGCTGGTCCGCGTCGGCGCCGGCGAGGCCACCCTCCTCGCCGGCACCTTCGTCGCCTGCGCCGGCATCGCGGTGGGCAACGTGCTGATCCCCGTGATCGTCAAGATTGAGTTCCCGGCCCGCGTCGGCGAGGTCACCGGCGCCTACAGCGCCGCCATGTCCGGCGGGGCCGCGATCGGCGCCGCCGCGACCGTGCCGATCGGCGACGCCGCCGGCGGCTGGCGGGGCGGCCTCGCGGCCTGGTCCGTCCTCGCCGCCGCCGCTCTGGCGATCTGGCTGCCGCAGATGCGCCGGAGCCACGCGCCGGCCGAACCCCGCGCGCCGGTGGCGGCCATGATCCGCAGCCCCGTCGCCTGGGCGGTCACCCTCCTCTTCGCGACCCAGTCCGTCCTCGCCTTCGTCGTCATGGCCTGGCTGCCGACCATCTACATCGACGCCGGCTTCGCACCCGGCGAGGCCGGCACGCTCCTGGCCGTCGCGCTCCTCGTCGGCGTCCCGGTGTACTTCGTCGTCCCGGTCCTGGCGGCACGGCTACGGCGGCAGGGATCCCTCGGCGCGGGGATGACCGCCGTCCAGATCGTCGGCCTGGCCGGCCTCCTGCTCCGCCCGGAGTCGGTCCCCTGGCTCTGGGCAGTGCTCATCGGCATCGGCGGCGGCGTGTTCCCCCTGACCCTGGCGCTGTTCAGCATGCGAACCCGCACCGCGACGGATACCGCCACCCTGTCGGCGATGGCGCAGAGCGCCGGCTACCTCCTCGCCGCCCTCGGCCCGTTCACCATCGGCGTGCTGCGAGACGTCACCGACTCCTGGACCACACCGGTATCGGTCCTCATGGCGATATGCGTCGTCCAGGCGGCCCTGTCCTTCAGCGCCGGAAAGCCGCGCCTCGCGGGCAATCCGGGGAGCGGACCGACCCCCTATGAGCGCGATCCATGCCGAGCGGCGAACCAACACTCCTCAGACAGCACCCCGTGACGTGGCGCCTGGGGCGGACGGCCGAACCGCGCCGCGGAGCCTGAGGGTAGAGATGAAGCTGTCCGCGTGGGGCCGCCTGGCCGAGCCTGCCCCGGCGCGGCACACCGTCCACCCTCGATCAGGCGGGCCGGTGAGCCGACCAGCAGGCGCCCTCGCCGGTAGTCGAGGTGTATGACCAAGACCGACGAGGGGCTTCTGCTCGGAGTTCGACGGCGCCCGGGTCGTCGACCGCGAACTCATGGCCTCCGCGGGCGGACGCCCCCGCTCTTCTCGCTGGCGGAGGGGGGATATGAGCCGTCCCGGCGGGGGTTAGTCCGGCAGGCCGTTCAGGGCCCGGTCGATTCGGTGGCTGAGGATCTCCTCGACGACCGGGCAGGTTGCGGGGTCTTCGCTGGTGCAGCTCAGGAAGTGGTCCAGGGCGTCCTTGGCCGCGCGCAGGTGTTTGATCTGCTGTTCGAGGTCGTCGGCGCGGGTGGCGAGGGTGTCTCGCCAGCGGGCCGGGTCCGGCGCTGTCATGAGCGTCGTGGTGTCGTCCAGGCTCATCATCCCGTCGACATGCCACAGCTGCAGCAGCGCCAGCGAGCGGAGCGCCGCGCGGTCGTAGTAGCGGACTCTGGCCCGCCGGCAGGTCGGGCGCAGCAGGCCGCGTTCCTCGTAGTAGCGCAGGGCCGAGACGCGGACACCGAACGCGCGCGCGACCTCAGTGATCGAGTACAGCTCGTCACTCACCGGCGTCTCCAGGGTTGCGCTCAAGTTGGCTTGAGAGGTCAGCCTATGACGCATGAACCACCGGCAGACGACCACTCACCCTCTCCAGCGCCCCGCGCATCTGAGCGGCACCATCGAGCTCGGGGACCTGCGTGTGCATCGCCTCGGCTACGGCGCCATCCGGTTGACCGGTCCCGGGACCTGGGGCGACCCCGCCGACCGCGACGGCGCGATCGCGGTTCTGCGCCGCGCGGTCGAGCTCGGGATGGACTTCATCGACACGGCCGAGGCCTACGGGCCGTTCACCAACGAGGAACTGATCAGGGACGCCCTGCACCCCTATGACGGAATCGTGGTCGCCACCAAGGGCGGCGGCGTCCGGCCCGGGCCAGGCCAGTGGGAGGCGGTGGGCCTGCCGGAGTTCATTCGCCAGGGCGTCGAGACCAGCTTGCGCCGGCTCGGCGTGGACTGCCTGGACCTCTACCAGCTGCACCGGATCGACCCGCGGGTGCCGCTGGCCGACACCCTGGGCGCGGTCAAAGAGCTGCAGGAAGCCGGGAAGATCCGTCATATCGGCCTGTCGGAGGTCGACATCGCCGACATCCAGGCGGCCCGCGAGATCGTCGAGATCGTCTCGGTGCAGAATCACTACAACCTCGCGACCCGGCACTGGGACCACGTCCTGGGCCACTGCGAGCAGCAGGGCATCGCCTTCATCCCCTGGGGACCGCTCGGCAGCGGAGACCTTTCCACCTTCGGCACCTTCACCCACATCGAAGGGCTCGCCGACCACACCACCGCCCAGATCGCGCTGGCCTGGCTGCTTCAACACTCCCCGGTGATGCTCCCCATCCCCGGCACCGCGACGCCGCACCGCCTGCAGGAGAACGCGCACGCGGCCGCCATCAAGCTCAGCAACGAGCAATACCAGCGGCTCACCGAGCGGAGCGGACCTGCATGACCGTTCCCCTGACAGGCACCGCTGAGGCCGGCTCGATGCCGAGCCCACGACGATGGACCGTCCTGGCCGTGCTAGGTCTTCCGGTCCTGCTGAGTGTCATGGAGACCACCGTCCTCAACATCGCGCCGCCCTCGACCCGAGCCGACCTGGCGCCTCCACCGGCCAGTTGCAATGGATCATCGACGCCTGCGTGGTGGCGTTCGCCGGCTTCCTGCTGGTCGGCGGTAACCTCGGGGAACGCTACGGCCGGAAGGGCATGCCCACCCTGGGCTGGCCATCATCGCCCTGGCCTCGCTGATGGCGTCGCTGGCCGACGCGCCCGGCCAGTTGATCGCCCTGCGCGCCGCCATGGGCCTCGGCAGCACGCTGGTGTTCCCGGTCACCTTGTCGATCCTGGTCAACGTCTGCACCGACCCGTCCAGCAAGAGCGGGCGATAGCGACCTGGGGGATACGGCCGGGATCGGAGCGGTGGCCTGGGCCGATCGTGGGCGACTGGCTGCTGGAGCATTTCTGGTGGGGCTCGGCCTTCCTGGTGAACGTCGCCATAGCCGGAGCCAGGTGCTCGGCGGAGAGGCGGTCCGTGTGGAGATCGCGTACCTGAACTATCCGCGACGTCCGGGGGAGTGCATGTCCCGTTGCTCGATGGGTGAGGATGCTCCTGTGCTTGTTCAGCCCCGCGCCACGGCGGTCTTGGCCTCCGCGATGTCCCGTTCGACGCCGGATCCCATGTCACCGGTGTACGGGCTCCTGGAGTGACGGCGGGTGCTGTACTCCTCTTCTCACCGGGTCGCCCCGGCGCATTGCTGCGCCGGGGCCCTCGGAACCGTGTGCTCTACAGCCTCACGCGGAGGTCGCCCAACATCAGCTCATGGTCGCCGGTAGCACAGAGCGACAGCGCCTGTCGCGGGGATGGTGGTGGCGTGGGCGAGTTCCCATCTCGATGCGAAGCCGTCGGGAAGGAGGCGTACTCCCGCGCCGAGGGTTGCTGGGACCACGGTCATATGGAGCTCGTCGATCAGGTCTGCCTTGAGTAGCGCCTGAATGATGCTGGCGCTGTTCAGGACGAGAATGTCGCGACCCGGCGCGGCCTTGAGTGACCGTACCTCTGCTTCGAGATTCCGGGAGATCCGGGCATTGGTCCACTCGGTCTTCTCCAGATCCGCCTGCTGGAGCGTCCTGGAGAAGACCACCTTCTCGACGGCGGCGAGCCAGTTGCCTAGATCACGAGTTCGGGCCGAACTGTTCGGGTCGCTGGTCAGGCCGGGCCATACGGATGTGAAGCCTTCCCAGTTGGTCCGGCCCACGATCGCGGTACTCACGCCACGCCAAATCCCCTCGTAGAGGATCTCGCTCTGGTCACTCGTAATGTGCTCCATGGCCCAGCTCATGTCGTCATCGGGTCCCGTACTGGTGTATCCATCAATCGATACGACAGCGTCGGCTATGACCTTGCGTTGCGGTTCAGTGCTCTTCGGCACGGTGGTTCCTTCCGTTCCACGGGTCCGGTCGAAGTCGGGACCCGTGCTCATGTCTTGGAGTGCGGCAACTGCCCAGATCGGCGACCGCCGCGCCGGGGCAGAGCTCGGCGGGCGGCACGCTCGCTTGTTCGGGATGGCTGAACCAGGTTGCCCCCCAGGATGGCATGCTGTCGTCGTCAGACCTGATGAGATCGAGTCCGGGCTTGGGAGGGGGATGGTGACGGTCGGGTCGGCCGCTGGTCCGGCCCTGGTCGGCCGGGAGACGCAGCGCACCGCGATCCTGGCGGCCTACGAGCGGGCTCGGACGCGTCGGCCGGTCACGGTGCTGGTCTCCGGTGAGGCGGGGATCGGCAAGTCCCGGCTGGTCGCCGCCGTGACGCGTGACCTTCCCGGCGCGCCGCTGGTCCTGGCCGGAGGCTGCCTGGAGCTTGGCGCGGAGGGCGCTCCGTACGTGCCGTTCGTCGCCGTCGTGCGCGAACTCGTCCGCCGGCTTGGTCCCGATCGAGTGAGGGCTCTGCTGGCGCCGGCGGGATCCGCGCTCGGTGACTGGCTGCCGGAGCTCGGTCCGGCGCCGCGGCGATACGGGCGGACCCGGCTGCTGGAGGAGATGCTGGCGTTGATCAGCCGGGTGTCGGAGGCAGCGCCGGTCGTCCTGGTGGTCGAGGACCTGCACTGGGCTGACGCCTCCAGCCGGGAGCTGTTCGCCTATCTGGCCCGCAATCTGGCCGGCTGTGCCGTTCTGCTGATCGGCACCGTCCGTACCGGTGAGCTTGCCGCGGGCCACCCGAACCGGCGGCTGCTCGCTGAACTGGGCCGCGGCGGTGACGTGGTGCGCCTGGCTCTGGAGCCGCTGGAGCACGAGCATGTGGCCGAGTTTCTCGCCGCCCTCGACGGGCGGCCGCCGGACCCGTCCAGGAGCGCCCGGATCCACCGGCGCAGCGGCGGTAACCCGCTGTTCGTCGAGGTGCTGCGCGACGCCGATGAGGCGGCGGCCGACGACCTGAAAACCCTGCTGCTCGATCGGATCAGCGGCCTGCCCGGCCCTGCACTCGAGGTGATGGAGAGCTTGGCGGTCGCCGGCGCCGAACTGACCGACGAGCTCCTGCACGAGATCACCACGATGCCCGAGGAATCGCTGGCGACGGTCCTGAACGACCTGGTCGGGCGAGAACTCGTGGTAGCCGGACAAGCGGGGTACGCGGTCCGACACGACCTGATCCGGGAGGCGGTGTACGCCTCGCTGCTGCCGACCAGGCAGCGGCGCATGCACGCCCGGTACGCCGGCGCACTCGCTTCTCGCGCACCCGACGGTGCCGCACTGGCAGAGCATTGGGCGGCCGCTGGGGAGTTCGCGCGCGCGTTGCCGGTCGCATGGCGGGCCGCCGAGCGCGCCGGCCGCCAGAACGCCTACGACGAACAGCTTCACCTACTCGACCTGGTTCTCGCGCGGTGGACTCAGGTCGCCGACCCGTCGCATCTCATCGGCGCCGACCGTGCGGCGGTGTTGGAGCAGGCGGCCGCCGCGGCCTTCGCGGCGGGCAAGTCCGCTGTCGGCATCGCCCACTGCACCGCGGCGTTGGACCTGCTCGACGCGGCGGTGGATCCGCACCGCGTGGCCAGGCTGCTCGGCCTGCGTGGCCGCATGCAGAACCGCACCGACGGCGGCGGAGCCTCCGACCTGGAGCGCGCGATCACGCTTGTGCCACCAGGCGGGTCGGATGCCTCCGACGCGCTGCGCAGCCGGCTGCTGTCCGCCCTGGGTTTCGTGGGCGTCGTGGCGCATCACCCCGACAAGGTCCGGCACCACGCGGACGAGGCGCTGCGCCTCGCCGAGCGGCTCGACGACGACCGCCTGCGAGCACCGGCCCTGCTGGTCGTGGCCCAGCTTGACGGTGCGGCCGGGGAACTGGAATCGGCCAGGAGCACCTTCGGTGAGGCGCGCCGTATCGCCGAGGCGGTCGGGGACGAGCACACCTTCCTGACCACCTTCCAATGGGAGGCGGATGTCATCGAGGCCTCCGGCCGGTACGCGCAGGCGGCCGATATGGCCCACGCCGGACAGCAGGCCGCCGAACGGCTCGGCCAGGCCCGATCCCGCGGCAGCATGCTCGCCGCGGCACGCGCTTCCCCGCTGACGTTCCTGGGCCGATGGGATGAGGCCCTCGTGGTCGTCCAGGACGCCCTCACCGAAGACCCGCCGCCGCTGTATGCCGCGTACCTGTGGCTGGCGGCCGCCGACATCGCACGCTGCCGTGGCGAGACCGGCCGGTTCGAGACGCTGCTGCGTCAGCTGACCGAGTTCGCCCGGCACACGCTCGGAGCGACCGAGGCCAAAGCCGCACTGGCCCTGCAGCGGATCGCCTGGGCACTCGACCAGGGTGACCCGGGCCTGGCCGACCGCATCCTCGGCGAGTACCTGACACCGCCACCCGCCTGGCCCCCACACCACCTGCTGCGGCTCGCCGTCCTCGGGGCCCGCGTCCAGCGTGCCCGGCGGACCTCAGCCCCACGAAACCGGCAGGTCGCCCACCAGACCACCGAACGACTCGCAGACCTCGACCGCATGGTCGCCGGCGTGCAATCCGCCACCCCGACGCTCACCGCCTACCGCGTCACCTTCCACGCGACCGCCACCTCCGCCGGCCTGCCCGCGTGGGGCCGGGCCGCCGCGGCCTGGCGCGACCTCGGAAACCGCTACGAGACCGCGGCCGTCCTGACCGACGCCGCAAGCACCGCCCTGGCCACCAACAACCGGCCCGGCGCCCGCTCCCGACTTCGCGAAGCACACGCCATCGCCACCGATCTGGGCGCCGAACCGCTACTCGCGCGCATCAACGACCTCATCGACCGTGGCCGCCTCGGCGACGCGGCCACGGCCCCAGCGCGCAATGTCTTCGACCTCACCCCCCGCGAACTGGACGTGCTGCGCCTACTCGCCCGCGGCCGATCCAACCCCCAGATCGCCGAGGACCTGTTCATCACCACCAACACCGTCGCCACCCATGTGACCAGAATCCTCACCAAACTCGGCGTCGCCACCCGCACCGAGGCCGCCTCCCGAGCCCACCAAGCCGGCCTCTTCGACACCCGACGGCATTGATGGAGATGAGCGGCCCCGCCGAGCAATCTCCCCTTGTGCCGATACGCCCGCTCACGGCGCTGCCGACGGCGGGGCGGCGGAGGCGTCGATCGTAGTAGTCACCGATGCCGGCTCCTACTTCGACGTTGTCTTGGGCCTGATCCACTGCTGAGCATGCAGTACCGGCCCGCAATGGCGGCCGCCCGGCCGCCTGATCAACTCTCACCAACTCGCCGAACGGCTCAAAGCACCTATCAACAGCCTGCTTCCGGCCGGGAGTGGCCGCCCGGCGGTGAACTCCCCGGCGAAGCTTCGTCTGGTAGGCCCGGGCAAGGGCGGTCCGCGGGTTTGTGAGTTGTTTGTGAGTCTCATCGCCGGAAGAGCGCCTTCACGACAGTGACCGTGCCCTGAACTGGGTATTTCCAGCATCCTGTGGGCCGGCTCTCACATACGGCTCACATGTTCGCCCACCTGCTCCCAGAGACCCCGGCCAACCTTGGTCTCGGCCGCACCTCGACGGTGCGCACTTCGCAGCACACCCATCCTGGAGGATCCGATGATCGAGGTTCGCGGGCTCACCAAGCGCTACGGCGAGGTGTCGGCCGTTGAGGACCTGACTTTCACCGTCCGTCCCGGGGAGGTCACCGGCTTCCTCGGGCCGAACGGCGCCGGGAAGTCGACGACCATGCGCATGATTCTGGGCCTGGACGCCCCCACCTCCGGCACGGCCACGGTCGGCGGGCGGCCGGTCGCCGCTCAGCCCGCGCCGCTGAAGGCCGTCGGCGCACTGCTGGACGCCGGGGCGGTCCTGCCCAGCCGCAGCGCCTACCACCACCTGCTGGCACTCGCGGCCAGTAACGGGCTCACGCGTCGCCGCGTCGACACGGTCCTGGACGAGGTGGGACTGACAGGTGTGGCGCGGCGAGCGGCCGGGACGTATTCGCTCGGGATGAAGCAGCGGCTCGGTATCGCGGCCGCCCTCCTCGGGGACCCGCCGGTGCTCGTGCTCGATGAGCCGCTCAACGGACTCGACCCCGAGGGCATCGTCTGGATCCGCAAGCTCATGCGGCGCATGGCCGCCGAGGGGAGGGCCGTGATGATGTCCAGCCATCTGATGAGCGAGATCGAACTCACCGTCGATCACCTGATCGTCGTCGGCCGGGGGCGGCTGATCGCCGACACCAGCATGGCCGAGTTCATCGCCTCGCACTCCGACCGGGAGGTGGTCGTGCGCAGCCCGCACGCGGATGTGCTCGGTCACCGGCTCACGGCGGTGGGCGCCACCGTGCGGGCTCATGGCGCGGACGGCCTGGCCGTGACCGGACTCGACTCCGCCGGAATCGGCGCGCTGGCGGCGACCGCAGGCGTCGAGCTGCACGAGCTGACCCTCAGGCAGACATCCCTTGAGCATGCCTTCATGGACCTGACCCGGGACAGCATCGAGTACTCCTCCGACAAGGAAGCCGTTCGATGAGCAAGAGCGCCACCGACATTCGCACTCGGACCCGTCGCTCGGGGACGGTGGAGGCACCGCCCCGGCGACCGGCGGGCAGGGTGACGCTCCGGCATTCCCTCCACGCCGAGTGGATCAAGATCCGCACGATGCGCTCGACCCTGTACGTCGTCCTCGGCACACTGGTCCTCGGAGCAGGGCTGGCAGCGCTCAACGGCTCGTCCGCCGGGGACGAGTACGCCTCGATGCCGGCCGCGGACAAGCTCACCTTCGACCCCCTGGCCCTCAGCCTGAAGGGGTACATGCTGGCCCAGGTCACCATCGCGCTCCTGGGCGGCCTGGTCATCACCGCCGAACACGGCAGCCGGACCATCGTCAGCACGCTGACCGCCGTCCCCCACCGGAGCCGGGTACTCGCGGCCAAGGCCGCCGTGTTCGCTGTGATCGCATTCCTGGCCGGGCTGCTGACCACCTTCACCGGGTTCCTCGCCGGCCAGGCGGCGCTCAAGGGTGCGGGCGTCCCGCATCTGGCGCTGTCGGACCCTGGAGTATGGCGGGCCATCCTCGGCGGTGCTCTCTTCCTGGCGCTCGCCGGGCTTCTGGGGCTTGCCTTGGGAACGCTGATCCGCAGCACCACGGCGACGGTGACCACCCTCTTCGCGGCGTTGCTGATCATGCCGGCGTTCGGTCCGGCGCTTCCGGGCCGGCTCTCGGACTGGACGGCGAAGTACTGGCCGCCCTCCGCCGGGGGACAGATCACGACCGGCTACCGTGACCCGGCCCTGCTGGATCCGTGGCCCGGGCTTGGCGTGATGGCCGGGTGCGTCGCGGTTCTACTGACCATCGCGTTCGTTACCTTCCGCAAGCGGGACGCGTAGGAACGGCGTCCACTGGGTGAAGCAGGCGATGAGGGCCGAAGGAACAAGGCCGAGGCACGAAGTGGCATAGACAGCCTCCGCAGTTCAGGGAAGACGGGCAGGATGGAACGGCCATGACAGAACACCTCCTGGTGGTGGAGGACGACGACACGCTGCGCGAACTGCTCTCGGCGAGCCTGCGGTTGGCCGGCTTCACCGTGACACCTGTCACGACCGGTTCGGAGGCGCTGGCCGCGGTGCGGCAGGAGCGACCCGACCTGATCGTCCTCGACGTGATGCTGCCGGACTTCGACGGCTTCGAGGTCGCACGGCGACTGGCCGGGGAGGGGCCGCCGCCGGCCGGCCCGCCGCCGGTCCTGTTCCTCACCGCACTGGACGCCGCCAAGGACCGGATCAGCGGGCTGACGGCCGGAGGTGACGACTACGTCACCAAGCCCTTCGACCTGGAGGAACTGATCCTTCGCATCAGGGCCATCCTGCGTCGTACCAGCGGCAAGCAGCCGGGCGGCCGGCTGGTCGTCGGTGACCTCACGCTGGACCCCGAGAGCCATCAGGTGACGCGCGGCGGCCGGGCGATCCCGCTCTCACCCACCGAGTTCAACCTGCTGAGCGTGCTGATGGAACACGTGGGGCAGGTGCTGTCCAAGGAACAGTTGCTCGACCTGGTGTGGCACTACGACTTCGGGGGAGATGACAGCATCGTCGCCTCCTACGTCAGCTATCTGCGACGCAAGATCGACTCCGCTGAGCCCAAGCTGATCCATACGGTGCGAGGCATCGGCTACGTGCTGCGCAGGCCGCCGCGGTGAGCGGCACCGGCGCCCGTCGCAGCCGGGGGCTCTCACTGCGCGGCCGGCTGCTGTCGATAACTCTGCTGCTGCTGGTCACCGCGTTGCTCGGCAGCACCGGCCTGGTCATCGACCAGTTCCAGCGCGGCCTCGTCGCGCAGTTGGACCAGCGGATCCGCGGCATCGCCACCGCGACCGCACGCCTGCCCGATCTGCCGGACGCGGTCAGCGAGGACGTCCCGCGGGGTGACACCGTGGAACAGCAGGGGACCCGGAACGTCTACGTCGCCTACCTCGGCCCCGGCGGCCGGATCGAGCGCGTCATCCGGCCCGCCGCGGAGCCCCCGGATGAGCTGCCCCGCCTCGACGCCGCAGCGGTCGTCGAGCGCGGCGGCGAACCTTTCACCGCCCATGCCGCGGACGGCGGCGGGGAGTGGCGGGCCATCGCCGTGCCGACCGCGGCGGACGGAGGCGGAGGCCGGGGAGGCAGCGTGCTGGTGGCCGGCTCACTCGGTGAGGTCGACGACGCCATGGGGCGGCTCACCGGCCGGGTGCTCCTCATCGACGCCCTGGTCCTGATATCGCTGAGCTTCGCCGGATGGTTCGCGGTGAGGGCCGGACTGAAGCCGCTGCGCCGGATCGAGACCACCGCGGCCGCGATCGCCTCCGGAGATCTCTCCAGCCGGGTCCCGGAGCTGGCCGCCCCCCGCACCGAGCTCGGCCGGCTGTCCACGTCGCTCAACGGCATGCTCGACCGGATCGAGGCGGGCGACGCCGCCCGTGCCGACTCCGCGCAGCGCATGCGCCGCTTCATCGCCGACGTCAGTCACGAACTGCGCACACCGCTCTCCGGTATCAAAGGCTTCACCGAGCTGTACCGGATGGGCGGCATGCCCGAGCGCGCCGACGTCGACGCCTCGATGAGCCGTATCGAGCGCGAAGCCGCGCGAATGGTCGACCTGGTAGAGGAACTCCTGCTCCTCGCCCGCCTCGACGAGGACGGCGCCGCCGCGGCGCAGACGCTGCAGCTCACCCCCATGGACCTGCGCACGCTCGCCGCCGACGCGCTCCACGACCTGCGCGCCCTCGACCCGGGGCGCCCGGTCTCCCTCACCGCACCCGGTGGCGGACCGCCCGCCGCGGCACCGGTCCTCGGTGACGAGGCCAGGCTCCGGCAGGTCACCGCCAACCTCGTCGGCAACGCCGTCGCGCACACCCCGTCCGGCACCCCGGTCCGCATCGGCATCGGGACCGAGGACGGTTTCGCGGTTCTCGAATTCCGTGATGAGGGCCCCGGCATGACCCGGGAACAGGCCGAGCGGGCATTCGACCGCTTCTACAGGGCGGACGAGGCCCGCGCGCGAGCCGGCGGAGGTGGGGGTGCGGGTCTGGGGCTGGCCATCGTCGACTCGCTCGTCCGCGCCCACGGTGGTCACGTCGAGATCCGGACGGCTCCGGGCGCCGGCGCGACCTTCCGCGTCCTGCTTCCCCTGCACGCCTGACTCTCGATGCCGATGCGTTCCATGACCAGTGGGAAGCCGTTAGTCGTCGACCAGGAGCGGTACGGACCGTATCGATCTGTCCTCCGCGTCGAGAATGCGACCGAGGATTTTGACCACGCGCAGTGCCACCGAGCGGTCCTGGATCCGCAGGGCGGGCAGTACCCGGCTCATCCTCCGTTCGAGGTCGTGGGCTTCCGCCGTCGACCGCAGCCACGCGTCGACGATGACGTTGTAGGGCCCTGCCACGAGATTGCACGCCCGGACCCCCGGCAGCATGCCGATCTTTCCCTCGGCGCTCTCCAGGTCGTGGACGTCGAGTGAGCCGAAGTAGACCGCGGTAACGGCACGTTTCGAGAGGTGGCGGGAGGTGTCACAGCGGAAGGTGATGAGCCTGGCCTCCATCAGGCGCGCCAGCCGGCGCCGGACCGCGACGGGGCCGAGCCCGACGTGTTCGGCGAGCCGCTCGAACGACATCCGCCCGTCGGCGCCGAGGGCGCGGGCGATGCGGCGGTCGTGGGCCTGCAGGACCGCGCCGTGATCGGGGCGGGCTCCGGTGTCGGTGCGCAGGCGGTGACGCTGTTCCGGGTTCAGCGCGCCCTCACGCCACCGGCTGGCCTCAAGGGCCGACCGCGTCACGATGTGGCTGCGCACGTTCGTGACACCCGGGACATGCCCCACGCGGTCGAGGAGGTATCCGGACAAGGCGTCGAGGTCGGGCGATTGCGCGAGTATCAGGACGTCCCGCGCACCGGACGTCAGTTTGACGGTGGCCGCCTCCACGTCCTCGGCGAGGACGGCCGCCACCTCGGTGGAGCGCCCCGGCGTGCAGTCGATCTCCACCAGGGCGCACGAAGGCGTCGCGTTGCCCGACAGGTGGGCGGTGACCCAGGCGACTCCTTCGGACTGCATACGCGACCAGCGTCGGCTGACGGTCGCCGGGTCCACGCCGAGGACCGGCGCCAGGTCCCGCCAGTTCGCGCGCGGAGCGAATCGGATGGCGTCCACGATGGCGATGTCGAGTTCGTCGAAGGCCGAGGTCCCCATGATCCGATGGCCCTTTCTGTGCAGTGGACGCGGCGCCACGGAAGGAAACATGCGATTTTCCGGCCCATCCACCGGACAACCGTAATTTATATGGTCGGGGCGAGGCCGAACAGTGCGCCATCCGCCCCTCTGCGAAAGGTGGTCGATATCCATGAGCGTCCCGAAGTCTCCGATCCCGCGATTCCACCTGGCGATGCCGGTCGACGACCTCCCCGCCGCGCGCCGCTTCTACGGGGAGGTGCTGGGCCTGGAGCAGGGGCGCAGTGCCGACACGTGGGTGGACTGGAACCTGAACGGCCACCAGTTCGTCACGCACCTGGCCCCGGGCCGCTCGCAGCGCGTCCACAACCCGGTGGACGGCCACGACGTCCCGGTGCCGCATTTCGGCCTGATCCTGACGATCCCGGAGTTCCGGCGGCTCGCCGATCGGCTGCGCGCGGCGGGCGTCGAGTTCGTCATCGAGCCGCACGTGCGGTTCGAGGGACGGCCCGGTGAGCAGTGGACGATGTTCCTGCTCGACCCCGCGGGCAACGCGTTGGAGTTCAAGGCGTTCGCCGACGACTCCCAGGTCTTCGCCACCTGACGGCGGGTGATCCGGTGGCCGGCACCGCGGCGTCCGCCGGCCACCTGTCTCCACCCGCACGTCGCACGATGGCTGTTTTCGTGCAGGACGGCTGCCTCATCGAAGAGAACATGCAATTTCGGAGCCTGTTCGCGCGGTGGCCGTAGCGTGACGGCAGCCAGAACAAGAGACGGCCGGAACAGGACTTCACATGGAAATCGAGGGCAAGGCGTCCCTGCGGGTGCACAACGTCCGGCTCATCGACGGTGTCGGTTCCAGGGCCGTGCCCGATGCCGTGCTGGACGCGGACGCCGACGGCGTGATCGTCTACGCCGGCCCGGCGAGCCATGCGCCGCCGGCGCCGCGCGGAGTCCGGACCATCGACGGCCGGGGTGGAACGCTCCTTCCGGGCTTCTTCGACTGCCATGTGCATCTCGGCATGTCCTCGGACCGGTCCGTGGTGGAAGAGGCGCTGATGACCGATCCCGTCCTGCGCATGCTGCAGACGGCCGACCGGCTGCGGCGAACCCTGGACTCCGGTGTCACTTCCGCACGCGACCTCGGGGCGCTTCCGGCGGGGTTCCGGCACGCCGTCGCCTCCGGGCTCGTCCAGGGCCCGCGGTTGCAGGTGTCCGTCGGGATCATCAGCCACACGGGCGGGCACGCGGACACCACGCTGCCCGGGGGAATGGATCTCGGCTTCGATTTCTGCGCGCTCGCCGACGACGTGCCAGAGGTGCGGAAGGCGGTGCGCCGGATGCTGCGCGCCGGCGCCGACGTCATCAAGATCTGCACGACCGGGGGGATGAACAGCGCGGGGGACGATCCCGACGACGAGGACCTGCTCGAAGAGGAGATCGCCGCGGCCGTCGACGAAGCACGCCGGCACCGCGGCCGCCCGGTCGCCGCGCACGCCCAGGGCCGGGCCGGCGTCCTCGCGGCGATCCGCGGCGGCGTCCGCTCGGTCGAGCACGGCTTCGGCATCGACGACCAGGGGTGCGATCTGCTCGGCGAGCACGGCGCGTTCCTCGTGCCGACTCTGGCGACCGTCTTCCGGCCGCTGGACCGGAGCAGGATGCCGCCCTGGGCCTACGAGAAGAAGCGGCGCTGGAACGAGATCACCAAGGAGAACATCGCGGCGGCCATCGAGCGGCAGGTGAACATCGCCGCGGGAACCGATGCGGGCATCAGCGCGCACGGAGGGAATCTCGCCGAGCTGCGGCACCTCGTGGAGCTCGGCATGAGCCCGATGGACGCCATCCGCGCCGCGACGTCGAACAGCGCCCGCCTGCTGGGGGTCGAAGACCGGCTGGGCGCCCTGCGTCCGGGCATGCTCGCCGATCTCGTCGTCTGCGCGGGTGACCCGCTGCGGGACATCGGGCTGCTGGCCGAGCCGGAGAAGATCGTCGTGGTCGCCCAGCAGGGGGTCGTCCGCAAGCTCACACCGCCCGCGGTCGACACCGTTGACCATCGGCCCGGGCCCCCGCCCGAAGCAGGGGCGATCGCCCCCGCGCCGTCCGTTGCCTCGCATCTTTCGAGAAGGTCCTCATGACCGACGTGCCGAACACCGACGTCCTCATCATCGGAGCCGGGCCCACCGGCCTGACCCTGGCATGTGACCTCGCCCGTCGCGGAGTCGCCCACCGCGTCGTCGAGCGGGACCCGGTACCGAACCGCGCTTCCAAGGCCAAGACCATCAAGCCCCGCTCCCTGGAGGTGCTCGACGACCTCGGAGCGGTCGACCACGTGCTGCGCCGCGGGGTCGTCTGGCTTCCTGTGCGATTCCACGAACCGTCGGGCGCGGTCGTGGACAAACCGCCGATCTCGGACCGGGCGGACCAGTCGTACTCCACGCCGTATCCAGATTCGCGGTGGATCGGCCAGTTCGACATCGAGTACGCGCTGCGGCAACGGCTCGAAGAGCTCGGCGGCCGGGTGGAGTTCGGCACCGAGGCGGTCGGTGTCGAACAGGACGACGACGGCGTCACCGTCACGCTGCGGACGACGACCGGAGACCAGACCGTCCGCGCCCGCTACGTCGTGGGGGCGGACGGCGGTAAGAGCAGCACCCGCAGGTCCATCGGGCTGCAGCTGGTCGGCAGGACCTACGAGCGGCAGCGCTGGTACCTCGGAGACGTCACCGTGCCGGGCCTCGACCGCTCCCACATGCACATCTGGCCGTCCGAACGCGGCATGCTCGGTCTCACCCCGCTGCCCGGCAGCGACCTGTGGCAGTTCCAGAGCCCGATCCTGGAGGACGACGAGCCGGGAACCCCGTCACTGGAGTTCTACCAGCGATTGTTCGACGAACGCGTCGGCAAGGGCGCCGTGGCGCTGGGCGGTGCGGCGTGGCTGTCGGTCTACCAGGTCAACGCCCGCGTGGTGGAGGACTACCGCAAGGGTCGCGTTCTGCTCGCCGGTGACGCCGCCCATGTACATTCCCCCGCCGGCGGCCAGGGCATGAACACCGGCATCCAGGACGCCTACAACCTCGGCTGGAAACTCACCAGCGTCCTCGCCGGCGCCCGGCAGAGCCTGCTGGACACCTACACCGCCGAACGGCTTCCCGTCGCACGCACCGTCCTGGAATTGAGCACGGAGAAGATGACCAGGACGATGGAGCAGGCGGGCCGCGGCAGCGAGGACGGGCTGGGCTCGGCGCTCGGCCAGATCTCCGACGGGTCGCTGACCACCGGACTGGGGATCCACTACCGCACAGGCCCGATCACCTACCGCGGTGGCGAGCGGCGCGCGTCCGGCCCGGTGGCCGGCGACCGGGCTCCGAACGCCGGCGGCCTGGAAGGTGCCGGGTTCAGTGGCGACCTCTTCGACCTCATGCGCGGACCGCACTGGTCCCTGATCGCCTTCGAGCACGCCGATCCGGTCGTCTTCGACAACGCGAAACCGACCCACATGCACGTGCACCGCATCGGATCCGCACCGGGCAGCCCCATCGTGGACGTCGCAGGCGAATTCCGGCGGATCTACGACCCCTACCCGGGCGAGCTCATTCTCGTCAGGACCGACGGATACATCGCGGCCCGGATGCCGGCCGCCCAGGAGATGGACGTCATCAATCACCTCGCTCCGTTCCGGTCGATCGGCAACCAGGTCAGACCCTACTGACCAAGCCCCCTTTGGAACCCGCCACGTCATCCGGCTTCCTACGGCTCCACACCGGCGCTCTCCCGCAGGACGGCGCCTCCCATGCGACCCCGCCCGCATACGCGTTGGGAAAGGAGTGCCTCATGCGAGGCAGCAGCGCCGGCAGCGCCGGCCCCGAACCGATCGGCGGCGGGCGGCGAACGCGATGGAGTAAGCGGCTCGCGGGCCAGGTAGCGGTCCTGATCATGGTGAACGCCATGGTGGACACGGTCATCGCGGGACCGCTGATCGTCCTGTCGGACATGCTCGATCACTTCGGCACCGATGAGGCGGCCTGGCTCAATGCCAGCGCGATGCTGGCCGGAGCGATGTGGGCGCCGCTACTCGGAAAGGCCGCCGACATCCATGGGAAGCGGAAGATCCTCGGAGGTACGTTGCTGGCCGCCTGCGCCGGCGCCCTCGTGTGCCTCTTCGCCCCCAACATCTGGGTGTTCATCTTCGGGCGCCTGCTGCAGGGAGCGGCCGTGGCGTCCTTCTTCCTGGCGGTCGCGCTCATCCGCGACATCTGCGAACCCCGCATCGGGATGACCGTCGTCGGCATCGTGACGTCCGGCTCCGCGGTCCTCGGCATCGTCACCCCCGTCATGTTCGTGCTGATGGCGGACGCGTACGGCTTCAGAAGCGTGTTCGTCCTGTCGGCGGCGGTCGCGTTCGCCATGGCGATCTGCGTGCGCACCCTCCTGCCCGAATCCCAGATGAAGACGCCGAGCAGGCTTGACGTCACCGGGGCCGTTCTCCTCGGTGGAGGCTTGGCGATGGTGCTCAGCTATGTCAGCCTCGGGCCCGACTTCGGCTGGTTCGCCTTCGGCCCGCTCGCTCTCCTCGCCGTCGGCACCGGGGTCCTGGCCACATGGTTCCGGCAATCGGGCCGGATCCCCGAGCCCCTGGTCAACGTCAGGAAGCTCGGCAGGCCACTGGTCGTCACCCTTCTCGTGGTCGTCCTCGGAACCGGTTCGTATCAGAGCATGCTTCAGCTCGTCGGCATCATCCGGGACGTCTCGCTGGATCAGGGACTCGGGTACGGGATCGCCGAGCAGGGCCCCATCGCCTTGCTGTTCGCCGCACCATCGCTCGGAATCATGATCGGGGGGCCGCTCGCCGGAGCCCTCGCGGCGCGGATCAGTCCGGCCTCGACACTGGCCGCCGGAGCGGGGCTCGGCCTGGTGGGGACTCTCGGGATGTTCTTCGGAATCTCCCAGCTCTATGTCGCGGTCGTGTTCGCCTTCGTGCTGGGGCTCACTGCTGGAGCGCTGGTGACCTCGGGCTTCAACATGGCCGGCAGCCTGGCGCCCGCCGAGCGGCAGGGCAGTGTGTCAAGCCTGGTCATGGTCATGATCGCGATCGGCTCCGTGGCCATGAACTTCGTGGGATCGGCCGTGCTCAAGTCCACCAACGTGGTCGTCGGCGGATCGACGGAGAACTCGGCCACGGGCGTGGTGAGCTACATCGCCGTCGGGCTCGGCGCCTTCCTGGCCGCCGCGGTGCTGGCCGTCATCCTGGTGCGCATGCGGCGTGTCGTGGATGCGCCCGCCTCGACACCGTCTTCGGTGCGCGCGGCCCGATCCGGCTAGGTCCCTCGCAGGCAGCCGTCTCGACGGAGGAGGAACACGGAATGCGGTCAGAGACCGAGCGGTCCGGCACCGGGCATGTCGATGAGCATCCGTACTCGGTGGCGTTCCGCAGCGGCGACCTCGTCGCGGTGTCCGGCAGGCTCGGGGTCGACGCGTCCGGCCGCCTGGTGCCGGGCGGGTTCGACACGGAGTGCGCGCGGGCGTTCGCCAACCTCGATGCCGCCCTGGGGTCGGCCGGGGCGTCCCGGAACGATGTGGTCATGGTGGTCGCGTACCTGACCGACATCGCCGACCGTTCCCGGCTCAACGCCGTCTACCAGGACTTCTTCACCGAGCCCCGCCCGGCGCGCAGCTGCGTCGGGGTCGCCGCACTGCCGTACGGCGCCGTGGTGGAGATCGAGGCGCTGGCACGCGTGCGGGAAGCGCCCGGCATCGGCGGGAACACCGCCGATGGCCACTGACCACCGGCCACTGACCACAAGAGAAGGAACACGATGACGTCCACCCCGCCGGTCACCCTCGACGACGTCCACGACGCCGCGGCCCGGATCGAGGGAGTCGCACATCGCACCCCCGTGCTGCGCTCACGGACCCTGGACCGGCTGGTGGGCGCCGAGGTGTTCCTGAAGTGCGAGAACTTTCAGCGTGTGGGCGCGTTCAAGTTCCGCGGTGCCTACAACGCCGCCGCGCGCCTGCCCCGTGAGCGGCTGACCAAGGGCCTGGCGGCCTACTCCTCCGGCAACCACGCGCAGGCCGTCGCCCTGGCGGCCAGGGAACTGGGGACCGCCGCGGTGATCCTCATGCCCGAGGACGCCCCGCGCTCGAAGAGGGAGGCGACCGCCGGGTACGGCGCCGAGATCGTCACCTACGACCGTTACACCGGTGACCGGGCGGCGATCGGCGCGGCGCTGGCCGCCGAGCGCGGCCTGACCCTCATCCCGCCCTACGACCATCCGGATGTGATCGCCGGCCAGGGCACCGCGGCCCTCGAACTTCTGCGGGACACCGGGCGGCTGGACATGCTGGTCGTGCCGGTCGGCGGTGGCGGGCTCATGGCCGGCAGCGCCACCGCGGCCACGGGTCTGCACCCGGGCATCCGCATGATCGGTGTCGAGCCGGAGGCCGGCGACGACACCAAGCGCTCCCTGGAGGCCGGCCGGCGCGTCACCATCGACGTGCCGCGCACGATCGCCGACGGCCAGGCCCTGCCCACTCCGGGCGAGCTGACCTTTCCCGTCAACCGGCGCCTCGTCGAGGCCATCGCGCTGGTCACCGATGACGAGATCCGCGAGGCCATGCGCTTCGCCTTCGAACGCCTGAAGATCGTCGTCGAGCCGAGCGGCGCCACCGGCCTGGCGGCCCTGCTCGCGGGCCGCGTCACGGACCCGCGCGGGTCGATCGGCGTGGTCGTCTCGGGTGGCAACGTCAGCACCGCGCGCTTCGCCGAGCTGTGCGGATGGCCGGTCGAGAGGATGGCCGGCCAGAGCCGCCTATCCGGTGAGGCGACGCCAGGGGCCGCAGGCGAGACGCTCGACTGCCTCGGGTGACGGGGTGAACCCGGAGCCCGGGGCCGAGCTGATCGGGAGCCGGCCGTCGTCGAGGTGCAAGCCCTGATCCACCAGCGCGTCGAACCAGGGGACGTACTCCAGCCAGACCTCGTGCTGGGGAAGCGTCGCCAGTATCTGTGCCGAGACGTGCGGATAGAGGTGGGGGAGCATCGTCGCGCCGGAATCGTGGACGATCTCGGCGGCATGGATCCAGGCACCCATGCCTCCCACGCGTTCGAGTTCGCCGACGATGTAGGGAATCCCCGCCTCAAGGAGCGCCCGGAGTTCCCGCATCGAGAAGCAGGTCTCCCCGGTGGCGACCGGAACCGCGGAGCTGCGAGCCAGCTCGCGGTACCCGTCGAGGTCGTCCTGCGCTATCGGATCTTCGATCCATGCCAGCTCGAGATGAGCGAATCGCTCCGACGCGCGGAGGGCGTCCGGCACGGTCCAGCGCTGGAGGGCGTCGACCATCAGCGTGACGTCGCCGGGCAGGGACCGCTTGACCGCCTCCAGCCGTTCGACGTCCTCCCCGATGTCCGGCTTGCCGACCATCATCTTCATGGCGCGGACGCCCCGGCCGTACATCCCGGCGGCCTCCGCCAGGAGTTCCTCCACTGGAGAGTGCAGCATGAGCCCGGTCTGGTAGACGCGGACGTGGTCGCGTCGCCGGCCGAGCACCTCGCTCAGGCTGGCGCCGCGACGGCGGCACAGGAGGTCCTCGATCGCCATCTGCAGGCCCGAGACACCGAAGGCGGCCACGCCGCCGGCGCCGACGAACGCCGTCGCCCGGCGCATCGAGCCGAGAAGCCCCGGGGCGTCCTTCAGCGAGCGCTGTTCGACGAGGTCGGCCAGATAGCGAAGGCCGGCCTCAAGGAGGGGCGCCTGCCGGTCGCGCTGGACCCACAGCAGCGAATGGCCCTGCACACCGTCGTCGTCGGTCACCCGGACGAGCAGGACCGGCAGGTCGGACGGGGTGCGCCTCCCGTCGGGCAGCGTGAAGGAGGGGAGCCCGGTCGCGAGCGCGAGGCGCCGCACCTCGGCGCGCACGACCCGGGCATCCGCCGCGGCGGCGTCGTCCCCCATCAGCCGGGCGATATCGGTCATGGCTGCGGCGTCCCCCAGGCCGGGTCGTGCAGCACTTCGTCGCGGCTGGCGTCGAGTTCCTCGCCGGTCCAGCGGATCGCGCCAGGCGTCCGTCCGAACCGCGGCACGACGGCCGGCATGCGCATCGGCCCGTACTCGGGGTCGTCGACCGCTTCGATCGTGCCCCTGGCCCGGTAGTGCTCGTCCGCGAAGATGTCTGCGATGTCGTACTCGACGCAGTAGGCGACGTCGTTGTCGTCGCAGATCTTCGTGAGCTCCTCCGTCGAGCGCCGCCCGACCCATGCGGCGAGGACGACGTCGAGCTCCGCGCGGTGCTTCACGCGGGCCGAGTTCGTGCTGAACCGCGGGTCCGAGGCCATTTCGGGACCGCCCACGGTCTCAAGGAGGCGTTCGGCGACGGGTTGGGTGCTGGCCGTCAGCGAGAACCACTTCCCGTCGGCGGTCAGCCAGGTGCCGACCGGGGCGACGTAGGTGTTCGACGTGCCCTCGCGGCCGATGACCGTGCCCTCCTGGTCGTAGGTGGCCGTCATGAGCTCCATGACCCGGAAGCACGCCTCGTACAACGCGAGATCGATCTCCTGCCCCTCGCCTGATCGCTGACGCTCCGCATACGCGGCGAGCACGGCGGCCGTACCGGTCAGGGCACCGAAGTAGTCGCCCACGGGTATGCCCGGATGGACAGGCGGGCGGTCGGGAAAGCCGTTGATCGAGGAGAAGCCGCTGAACGACTGGGCGATCCGGCCGAACGCCCGGTGCGTCCGATTGGGCCCGGTCTGCCCGAAGCCGCTAACGCGAAGCATGATCAGGCCGGGGTTCTCGGTCCGCAGCGATGCGTAGTCGAGGCCCCAGCGCTCCATCGAGCCCGGCGTGAAGTTCTCGATGAGGATGTCGGCGGCCTTGACGAGGCGGAGGAGAACGGCGCGGCCGTCGTCGGTGCGCAGGTCCAGCGCGACCGAGCGTTTCCCGCGTCCGTTGACCTTCCACCACAGCGGTGCACCGGAGTGCGACCCGAGCTTCCGGATCGGGTCGCCGATCCCGGGCTGCTCTATCTTCACGACATCGGCACCCCAATCGGCGAGAAAGGTGCCGATCATCGGGCCGGCGACGAGCTGCCCGATGTCGAGCACCCGAATTCCCACAAGTGGCCCCTGAGATGGCGGCCGGTCATTTTTCGCCGTCATGCGTCCTCCATGGTTCCGGACGATACCGATGAGGCATGGGCCGAGGATGGTGGCGATTGCACCAGCCAACGCATAACGCCATTTCCAGGTATCCGGAGCACTAGTAAAAAGCACACCACGCTGTTCCAGGCGACCGGCGGTAACGTGCCCGCCGTGGGGCAAATCGATGTCGGCGACGCACAAAGAGACGCCGCGGCAATCGCCGGGGTCGGTCACACCGAGTACTCCAGGAACTCGGGAGCCACGACGCTCACGCTGGCGGTCCGCGCCATCCAGGCCGCGCTCGCCGATGCCGGCCTTTCGCAGCACGACGTGGACGGAGTCGCCTGCCACCGCGTGGGGGACTCCGCCGATCCCGCGCTGGTGGCACAGACACTCGGCGTCCGGGATCTGAGGTTCGCGCGGGACGTGTTCGGCGGCGGTAGTTCCTGCATCGCGCCGCTGGACGCCGCGGCGACCGCGGTCACGACCGGACGTGCCCGCTGCGTCGTCGTTTGGCGAGCGCTCAACGCACGCTCGGGTGTGCGGATGGCCGGGGCGGCCACGAACCCGGCGCTGTCGGGGGACGCGCAGTACTGGCTGCCGTACGACCACGCGTCGGCGCCGCAGCAGTTCGCGATGTTCGCCCGCATGTACATGCACGAATGCCACCTAAGGGCCGAGGATCTCGGACGGGTGGCGATCGCGCAGCGCGCCAACGCCGTCCGCAACCCGCGCGCGATGATGCGGCGGCCGATGACGATGGACGACTACCTCGGGTCCCGGTGGATCGCCGAGCCGCTCCGGCTGCTCGACTGCTGCCCGGAGACCGATGCCGCCGTCGCGCTGGTCGTGACATCGACGGCCCGGGCCCGCGATCTCAGGCGGACACCGGTCACCATCACCGCGACCGCCTTCGGCGGCGGCAACCAGCTGGCCTCCAACCACCACCCGGACCCCACCGTCTCGGGCGCGGCGGCCATGGCCCCACGGCTCTACGCCGCCGCCGGACTGGGACCCGATGAGATCGATCTCGCCGAGCTCTACGACGCGTTCACACCGCTCGTACCGCTCCAGCTGGAGGCTTATCGCTTCTGCGAGCGCGGGGAGGCCGCCCACATGATCCGGGACGGTGTGACCCGGCTCGGTGGTTCCCTGCCCGTCAACACCCACGGCGGTCATCTTTCGGAGGGTTACGTGCACGGGCTCAACCATGTGGCCGAAGCGGTTCTCCAACTGCGCCGCGACTGCGGCGAGCGGCAGGTGCCGGGTGCCGAGGTCGCCCTGTCGACGGCGCAGCCCGGTGTGAACAGCGGCCTCACCGGTGCCGTGATCCTCAAGCGGGCCGCGTGAGCGCGCGGCCGCATCTCGTGACCGATCTCGACTCGGCCCCGTGGTGGGAGGCGTTGCGGCGCCGCGAGTTCCTGGTGCAGGCGTGCGTGCCCTGTCGCCGGCTGCGCTGGCCGGCCAGGGGTTTCTGCAACGACTGCGGCTCGGATGACTGGACGTGGGTGCGGGCCTCCGGGCTCGGCACCGTCGCGTCCTGGACGGTGACGCACCGGCCCGCCGCGGAGGGCGGGCCCTTCGCCGTCGTCCTGGTGCGCCTTGCCGATCAGGACGACATTCTGGTGCCGGGCTACGTCGACGGGCCCCAGGACGGCACCGGGCTCGCCATCGGACTGCCCGTCGAGGTCGGCTTCATGGACGTCGCGGCCGGTGACGACGAGCGTGATGTCGTCGTACTGCGCTGGCAGCCTGTGCATCGCAGCGGTTGAGAACGTCACCGTGGGGCGGGCAGGTGCCGCCCCTCGTCGCGTCAGCCGGCGAGCAGCGCGGCCATGCGGTCCCGTGACCGCTGATCCTCGAGCATGTGGATCATGACCAGCAGGTCGGGGTGGTCGAGCGGCCGGAGCTGGACCACCCGAGCGCGTATGGCGCCGACGTCGGGGTGCTCGATCCTCTCCAGATGCCCCGTGAAGCCTTGCACCTCGTGGCGCCGCCAGGTTCTCCGGAAGAAGTCGCTGCTCTCGTTCAACCCGTCGATCACCTGCGCGAACCGCCCGTCGCCCGGGTACTTGGCGGCCTCGATCCGGAACCGCGAGATCGCGGACTCCGTCTCCGTCTCCCAGTCGACGAGACGCTCCCTGAGTTCGGGGCACATGACCTGGATCCACAGGCCGTTGCGGTGCTTCTCGTCCAGCGTGGACGGATCGACGAACAGCCGGGAGTACGCCCGGTTCCACGTCACGAGGTCGGTGACCGGCCGCATCAGCTGCGCCGGGTGCGGCAGCAGGCTGTCGACGAGCGCGACCAGGCTCTCACCGACCTCCGGACGGCCGCGGTCGAGGCTCCTGGGCGCGACCCCTGCGAGCCGGCGCAGGTAGCGGTGCCCGTTGTCGTCGAGCCGCAGCGCCCGCGCGAGCGCCTCGATGACCTGCGGCGTCGTGTGGATGTCGCGACCCTGCTCCAGCCAGGTGTACCACGTGACGCTCACCGCCGCCGTGTCCGCCACCTCGTGGCGCCGCAGGCCCTTGACCCGCCGCCGGCCGCGGCGGGGGATGCCGAGGTCCTCCGGCTGCAGGGACTCGCGCCGCGCCCGGAGGAAGGCCGCGAGTTCCTCGCGCCGGGCCTGTTCCTCGGTCCTCCGCGGTGACTGGACCAGATCACTCATGCCGGTTCCACCGTTTCTCCGCAAGTCGGCTGCTCGGCCGGGCAGCGCGGGTGCCTGGATTGGCGGCGAGCGCACCACGAGGGGAGCGGTAGGCGGCGCCCATGTACTAAACTGCACCGTCCAGTTCGATTTAGCAAGAGGTAGCAGGTCACGGAAGGACAAGAGATGACAGTCGTCGAAGGGCCGCGCCGGCGAGGACGCTCACCGCTGAAGCGCACCGCCGTGCTCGACGCGGCGCGGGCTCTCTTCCTTGCGGACGGCTACGACCGGACGAGCGTCGACGCCATCGCGGCCCGCGCCGGGGTGTCGAAGAGCACCGTGTACGACCACTTCGGCGACAAGGAGCGGATCTACCTGGCCGTCGTGGACCAGGTGTCGGAGCGGCTCCTGGTCACCGTCCGGGCCGCGATCGAGGAAGAGCTGCCGGAAGGCTGCGATCTGCGGCCGGGACTGTTCTCCTTCGCTCGTCGCGTGGCCACGGACGCGTTCGCGTCCTCCGATTTCGTTCTGTTCCGGAAGCTCACCGGCACGTGGCCGGCCGGTCGCCGCGTCCCCGGTTCGATGAGGAACGCGCCGAAGGAGCTGTTCGTGCGGCGCATGGAGGCGTTCATCGAAGCCGGGGCCGTCAACAGCGAGAACCCGTGGCGCGCTGCGGAGCACTTCATCGCTCTGACCTTCCTGCTCGCCCTCGACATGCTCGACCCC
>NZ_SMJX01000499.1 GCF_004348535.1 Actinomadura sp. KC216 | reverse complement strand
GGCCGCCCGGGCCCGCCTGACCGGCTACTGACGTTTCACGGCGGTGGCCGGGGTACGTCGCGGAAGCCGGTGATGAGCCCTCCGCGGACGGATCCGCGGTGGAAACGACTCGAGCGAGGTGGCGAATGAGCGGTCCTGCCGGACAGAGTCAGCCCTACCCGGGCGAGACGTCGAAGATGGAGCCGCGGCCGCGTGACGAGATGCGCGGCTACGAGGGCCGGGGCCTGCTGGCCGGGCGGCGGGCGCTGATCACCGGCGGCGACTCCGGCATCGGACGGGCGGTCGCGGTGGCCTTCGCCAAGGAGGGCGCCGACGTCGCGATCACCTACCTGGAGGAGGACGCCGACGCCCGGCACACCGCCGCCCTGGTCGAGGACGAGGGCCGCCGCTGCCTGACGTTCGGCGGCGACCTGGCCGACGAGCGCCACACCCGCGACGTCGTCGCCCGCGCGGCCGAGCAGCTCGGCGGCCTGGACGTGCTCGTCCTGCACCACGGCACCCAGCAGCCCGTCGACGACGTCCGCGAGATCGACACCGGGCAGCTCGACCGCACGTTCCGCGTCAACGTCCACAGCCTCTTCTGGACCGTCCAGGAGGCCCTCGGACACCTGCCCGACGACGGATCGATCATCATCACCGGGTCGATCAACGGGCTGCGCGGCAACACCAGCCTGATCGACTACTCGGCCAGCAAGGCCGCCGCGATGACCTTCGCGCAGTGCCTGGCCAAATCCCTGATGGACCGCGGGATCCGGGTCAACACCGTCTCCCCGGGCCCGGTGTGGACACCGCTCATCCCCGCGACGCTCGACGAGGACCGCGTCGAGGGCTTCGGCGAACAAGCCCCCATGGGCCGCCCGGCAGACCCGGACGAGATCGCACCGTCCTACGTCTTCTTCGCGAGCCCCCGCCTGTCCTCCTACTACACCGGCCAGAACCTCGTCCCGGCCGGAGGAGAAATCCACCCCGGCTAACAATGCCGAACGCCCGGCCAGCCGCCTGTTCAGCGGGGCAGGGGCGCGTCCGGTTCCCAGGGCCGCAGCGGCAGGCGCCAGTCCGGCGGCCAGTTCGCCAGCGCCACGGCCGTCATGATCACCAGATGGACGGGGGCCGAGACCTCCTCGTAGAGGGGCGCCTCGTCGAGGAGGTGCGTCGTCACCGCCCCGGCCATGAGGAGGACCAGCGCCACGGCCCCGAGGAAGCGCGTCCGGCGGCGCGGGACGACCAGCAGGACCGCGCAGATCCCCTCGGCGGCGCCCACCGGGAACCGCATCCACGACGGCCACCCCCAGTCGGCGAACTTCACCGAGTAGGCCGGGCCGAAGAAGGTCGGGCCAGGCCAGAACTTGGTCACCATCCCGACCATGAACGCCAGGAACAGGTACGCGATGAGCGCGACGGCGAGGCGCCGTTTCCACACGTGCCACCGTTCGGACATCTTGCTCATGGTCTTCTCCACATCGCTCGTCCCGGCGCCTCCTGGCCGGTCTGTGGATCTGACACGTGCCGCTGGACGGATGTGACACCCGGGCGCGTCGTCCAGGGAACGGATGGCGGAGAGACGCGGAAAATGGCTCCGCATCCGCATCAAGGTCACCGCGCCACAGGTTCTCGTCGGCGGTCGTTAGAAGCGGGACCCAAGGGGAAGGGCGCCAAGGGCCGGTCCGGCGCACAGGCCAAAAGCGGACGCAGGCCAGCGCAAGACCGCTCAGTCGAGATCATAGGCAGGGGGAACCATGGCGGATAATCCATCGTTCATCGAGGTCCAGAAGTGCCTGGCCGGGATGGACTACCCGGCCTCCCGGGACGACCTGGTGACGCACGCGCAGGAGCACGGCGCCGACGAGCAGATGCTGCGGGCGCTGCGCGCCATGCCCGACCGGGAGTACGACGGTCCCAGCGGGGTCAGCAAGGAGATCACCAGAACGTCCTGACCTACCGGACCAGGAACAGGTGCTCGGGCTGCCCCGGATGAGGCCGGGGCAGCCCGGGGCGCACCTGCCGCCCGGCGACTCCGGCCACCGCCGCGCCCCCGCGGTTCCTCGCCCACCTCGACGGCACGGCCCCCGTGACCGCTCCCACCAGCGACATCGCGTTTGCGGGACGGATCACTGTTTGTCCCGCAGGGGCAGGGTAAGCGCTAACGCGCGGAGCGCATTCGGCTCAGCCCGCAAACGCCCCCGTCCATTTCGCGGAGATCCGGTTTCCCCGAGATGCGAGCCGAAGGAGGAATGGTCATGGCGCAGCGTGATGTCATTCAGGTGCTCACCCACGATCACCGCGAGGTGGAGGAAATGTTCGACGAGCTGTCGGAGGCGACCGACCCGGACGCGCGGCGGCGGATCGTCAACGACATCACCATCGAACTGGTGCGGCATTCGGTGGCCGAGGAAATGTACCTGTACCCCGCGGTTCGCGAGCTGGTGCCCGGTGGCGACGAGCTGGCCGACAAGGAGATATCCGAGCACGCCGAGGTCGAGCGGATCCTCAAGGAGCTGGAGCGGGCCGACCCCGCCCACGACTCCTTCGGCACGCTGGTGCGCCGGCTCATCGACGACGTTTCCGCGCACGTCCGGGAGGAGGAGGGCGAGATGTTCCCCCGGCTCGCCGACAACGCGGGGTCCGAAGAGTTGCTCGCGCTGGGCAAGCAGGTCGAGTCCGCCAAACGCACCGCGCCGACCCGTCCGCACCCGTCCGCTCCGGACAGGCCGCCGCTGAACAAGCTGCTGGCCCCCGGCACGGGCCTGATCGACCGGGTCCGCGACCACCTGACCGGCCGCGGACGCGACTGACGCCTCGGCCGTAAGGGCGGGGCCGCCCACCACGGGCCGGCTGATTGCGCAGGTGCTCCCCGGGTAATGGCTCGCACATGCTTCGCACGGTATCGCTGCCGATCGCGGTCACCCTCGCGGGTACCGCGCTGGCCGGATGCGCGGGCTCGGGGGCCGGCGGTGACGTGGAGGCGGTCGCGTCCGCGTTCTCCGAGGCCATCCGGGACGGCGACGGCGGGGGCGCCTGCGCGCGGCTGGTCCCCAAAGCTCAGAGCAGCGTGGAATCCGGTGGCTCTTCCTGCGCTCAGCAGATCCTCGAACTGGGCCTGACCGGCGGGGCGGTGCGCGACCCGGAAGTGTGGGGACAATGGGCACGGGTTCACATCGGTGGCGATACCGCCTTCCTGACCCAGTGGGCGCAGACCTGGAGGATCGCCGCGGCGGGCTGCCGGCCGCGGCGAGAGCGTCCCTACGACTGCGAGCTCGAGGCTTGATCACTCATGCGTGCCACGTTCGTGCTCACCCTGTCGATCATCGTGATCGGCCTCGGCTACGTCGCGGCGATCGCGTTGCTGCAGCGCTGATCCGGAGGGCGGACGATGCGACGGTTCCTGCGCGAGAACGGGCTCACCCTCTTCTTCCTCCTGATCATGCTCGGCGCGCTCGTGGGGCAGGCCTTCGCCGGCCTGGCGAACTACAACAACCAGCTGGTCGCCGAAGGCGGCCACACCATCGGCCTGGGCCGCTACATCACCGGCTCGCAGTTCGGCGTGGACGTCATGGAGAACTGGCAATCGGAGTACCTGCAGTTCTTCCTGTACATCTTCATCACGGTGTGGCTGACGCAGCGCGGGTCGCCCGAGTCCAAGACGCTGGACGAGCGCGGTACCGAGTCCGATGCAGAACAGAAGGTGGGCAAGCATGCCGGGCCGTCGTCGCCCGCCTGGAGTCGGGGAGGGGGACTGCGGGGAGTGCTGTTCTCGCGGTCGCTGGGCCTGGTGATGGGCGGGATCTTCGTGCTGTCCTGGCTGGTCCAGTCCCTCGCCGGGCGAGTGGCCTACAACGCGAACCAGCTCGCCCAGTACGAGGACACGCTGTCATGGTGGCAATACGTCCGGTCCGCCGAATTCTGGGACCGCACCCTGCAGAACTGGCAGTCGGAATTCCTGGCGGTCGCGTCGATGGCGGCACTGTCCATCTATCTGCGCCAGCGCGGTTCGCCCGAATCCAAACCGGTCGGCACTCCCCACGGCGCCACCGGGATCGAAGGCTGACTACCGGTCGCCGGCGTCGCGGATGAGGTCGCGGACGCGGTCGACCATGGCGGCCATCGGGCCCACGAGCATGTTCTTGGTGGCGGACTCGGTGCCCGGG
>NZ_SMJX01000498.1 GCF_004348535.1 Actinomadura sp. KC216 | reverse complement strand
GTGACAAGGGTGTGCGGCCGGCGGGGTCGGGGTGGGTGGTCGGTCAGGACTGGGCGGCGGCGCCTACGACCATGGGGGGGTCGGTGGTGGTGATGTGGTCGGACTCGATGACGTCGGCGACGACGGCGGTGATGTTGTCGGGGCCGCCGTTCTCGCGGGCCAGTTCGATCAGCCGGTCGACGGCGCGTTGCGGGTCGGCCTCGGCGGAGAGGATCTCGTAGATGCGTTGCGCGTCGACGGGACCGCTCAGGCCGTCCGAGCAGAGGAGGTAGCGGTCGCCGAGCCGGGCCTCGCGGAGGCGTAGGTCGGGTTCGCGGTCCTCGCGTCCGTCCAGGACCCGGTACAGGACGTGCGACAGCCGGGACGTCTCGGCAGGATCGGCCGTCTGACCGGCCTGCTCGGCCTCCGCCTTGAGGAGCTCGTCCATGGTGTGGTCCTGCGTCATCTGGAACAGCTCGCCGTCGCGCAGGAGGTAGCCGCGCGAGTCGCCGACGTGCGCGAGCGCGACGGACTCGCCCGACCACAGCATGGCGGTGAGCGTCGTGCCCATGCGGCTCAGGTCGGGGCGTTCCTCCCGGACGATGCGCAGCTTCTCGTTGGCCTCCGCCACGGCGCGGCCGAGGATCTCGACGAGATCGTCCTGCGGGGCGTCGGTGTCGAGCGAGCGCAGGGACCCGATGACGGTCGAGCTCGCGACCTCGCCGCCCGCGTAGCCGCCCATGCCGTCCGCGACCGCGATCAGCCGCGCACCGGCGTAGCCCGAGTCTTCATTGTTCTCTCGGTTGCAGCCGATGTCGCTGCCTGCTGCGTATCTGATAGCTACGTTCATACCAATTTCGATGACGATCCGGTCAGAGGAGTTGTATCAGTCGCGGGCGGCTGCCTCGCCATCGGCGCCGGACGTGCCGACACCGTGCCGAACGGCGTAGAGCGCCGCCTGCGTCCGATCCTGGACTCCCAGTTTCATGAGCAGATTACTGACGTGTGTCTTGACCGTCTTCTCGGACACCACGAGCGCGCGGGCGATCTCCCGGTTGGATCTGCCCCGCGCGATGTGCACGAGCACCTCCCGTTCACGTTCGGTCAGCGCGGCCAGGCCGCGGTCGTCCTGCGCGTCCGGCCCGTCCGCCAGCATCGCCTCGGCCGCGTCGGGCGCGAACAGCACGTGCCCGTCGTGGACCGCCCTGATCGCCTGGACGAGCGCCTGCGGGTCGACGTCCTTGTACAGGTACCCGGCTGCGCCCGCCTGAACGGCCGGCAACACATGCCCGCGTTCGGTGACGCTGGTCAGGACCAGGACCCGTGAAGCCACCCCGCGAGCCTTCAGTTCCGTCAGCGCTGTCAGGCCGTCGGCGCCCGGCATCTTGAGGTCCATGAGCACGATATCGGGCTCAAGGGATTCGGCCAGTGTCACGGCCGACGTGCCGTCCTCCGCCTCGCCGACGACCTCGATGTCGTCCTGGATGCCGAGGAAGGTGCGCAGCCCCTGCCGGACGACCGGATGGTCGTCAGCGATCAGGACCCTGATCGGCTTGCGCCCATTGCCCGTCACAGCGGCACCTCCAGGCGGACGGTCGTGCCCTGCCCGGGCGCGGCGTCGATCGTGAGCTCGCCGCCGATCGAGTAGGCGCGGTCGCGCATGGAGGCGAGGCCGAGCCCGTTCTGCTGCTCGGCGGCTGCGGCGGACGTGTCGAATCCGGACCCGTCGTCGGCGACTTCCAGCACGGCCTGCCCGTCCCGCGTGCCGAGCCGCACTTCGACGGTCTGCGCACCCGCGTGGCGCAGCGCGTTGTAGAGCGCCTCCTGCGTGATGCGGAACGCGACGGCCTCCTGATCTTCAGGCAGGACGACGGCCTCGTCGGCGGCGATGCGTACGGTGGTCTCGTGCGCCCGGTCGAGGACCTCGACGTGCTTGCGCAGCGAGGAGACCAGGCCGTCGGTGAGGTCCGCCGGGCGCAGCTCGAAGATCACGGCGCGGAGTTCGGCGAGGGCCTCGGCGGCGAGCCGCTCGACCTGCTCCAGTTCCTGGACGGTCCGGACCGGGTCGCGCGCGGCCAGCGCGGACGCCGTGCGCGCGGTGAGCCGCAGCGAGAACAGCTTCTGCGCGACGGCGTCGTGCAGCTCGCGGGCCATGCGGTTGCGTTCGGCGACGACGGTCAGCTCGCGGTTGTGCTCGTAGAGGCGGGCGTTCGTGACGGCGATCGCGGCGTGCGCGGCGAACAGGGTGAGGAGCTCTTCGTCGTCCTCGGTGAAGCCGCCGGGACGCCTCTTGTTGGCCAGGAAGATGATGCCGATGACGTCCTCGCCGTCCCGGATCGGCACGCCAAGGAAGTCCTTCAGGACGGGGTGCGCCTGCGGCCAGCCCTCGAACTCCGGTTCCCTGCGGATGTCGGCGAGCCGCTTGGGCGTGTCGCCGTGCAGCATCGCGGCGAGCATGCCGTGCTGGCGCGGCAGCGGGCCGATGCGCTCCCACTGCTCCTCGGAAACACCCTCGACGACGAACTCGGCGAACGAGCCCGCGTCGTCCGGTACGCCTAGGGCCGCGTACTGGGCGTCCAGCAGCTGTGCCGCCGCCCGGACGATCACCTGCAGAACCTCGTGCACGGACAGGTGCCGGGTCACGGCGAGCACCGCGGAGCTCACGGCGCGCAGGGTCGCACCCTGGCCGCCGCTTCCGCCGTCGGTGTCCATCCCGGCCTCTCGTCTCCGCTGGCCCGAGCGCCTGGCGGCGCTCACATGTGAAGACCGTACTCGCTGAGCGGGACTTCGCGAATCAGCCCTGGGGACGACGCCACCGGCGGTCCCGTCGTCGGGTCCGGGACGGCGGTCCTAGGACCATCTGACCACCGTCCAGCGTCCCGACGGCCGATGCCGCGAGCGGCGCCGATTTCTAGCGTCGGAGGCATGAAGACAGCACTGATCACCGGAGCCTCCCGGGGCCTCGGCCGGGCCCTCGCCCGCGAGCTCGTCCGGGACGGCTGGCACGTCATCATCAACGCCCGCGACGCGACCGCCCTGGCCGCATCGGCAGTCGACATCAACGCCGCAGCCAGCGGCAACGCGCCCCACAACACCGTCGACGCAGCCAACGGCGGCAACGCGGGAACCCCCGGCGACCACGCGGGCACCGCGGGCGGCGCCACGGCCATCGCGGGGGACGTCACCGACCCGGCGCACCGCGCCGACCTCGTCCGAGCCGCGAGCGGCGGCCTCGACCTGCTCGTGAACAACGCGAGCACGCTCGGCCCGACCCCGATGTACCGGCTCGCCGCGCTGCCCGTCACCGACCTTGCGGACACCTTCGCAACGAACGTCCTCGCACCACTGGCATTGATCCAGGACGTCCTACCGAGCCTGCGGGAGCGGCGCGGGGCGATCCTCAACATCACGTCGGACGCGGCGCTGGAGAACTACGAGACGTGGGGCGGCTACGGGTCGTCCAAGGCGGCGCTCGAGCAGCTCTCAAACGTCCTCGCCGCCGAGGAGCCGGACGTATCCGTCTGGTGGGCGGACCCAGGCGAGATGAACACCGACATGCTCCGCGCCGCAGGCGAGGACGCCGATTCCGCTCCCCCGCCGGAGGAGGCCGCAGCCGCCCTCCACCGCCTGATAACTGACCGACTCCCCAGCGGCCGCTACCGCGCCTCAGCCCTGGCCGGCTCACAATGACCACCGCCCTAGAACCCCCCGACCAGACCACGCCCACCGAACAGCCGCTCCCGGACCCGGCACCCGAGCAGACAACTCCCGAGCAGGCATTCAGGACGGCGAAGAACAAACAGGCCGCCCCCGAACCAAGGGTCAGCACGACGACGCGCCGGCAGACGGCCGACAGGCAGGCCGCGCCCGGATCAGTGACCGGGGCGCCAGCGCACGGCCAGGCAGGGGACGCACAGGCCACCCCCGGGCCGATGGTCAGGACGACGACGCGCCGGCAGACGGCCGACAGGCAGGCCGCGCCCGGATCAGTGACCGGGGCGCCAGCGCACGGCCAGCCGGGGAACGCACAGGCCACCCCCGGGCCGATGGTCAGGACGACGACGCGCCGGCAGACGGCCGACAGGCAGGCCGCGCCCGGATCAGTGACCGGGACGCCAGCGCACGGCCAGGCAGGGGACGCACAGGCCACCCCAGGGCCGGTGGTCAGGACGACGACGCGCCCGCAAATGGCCGACAGGCAGGCCGCGCCGGGACCGGTGACCGG
>NZ_SMJX01000497.1 GCF_004348535.1 Actinomadura sp. KC216 | reverse complement strand
GATCGGTGGGGGGCAGCCGGGTCACGTAGGGGGACCGGCCCCGGAAACCGCGTTGAAAGCGGGGCGGCGGGCCCGTCCCGAGGAACTCGTAGAACCACGCGTCGTGCTCGCTCTCCTCGAAGAGGATCGCCTGGGCGAGGTCGTAGGTGCGGCTGTCCTTCTCTTCGGTGAGTTCGCACAGACCCGTGTAGAGGGGCGTCGCTCGCCTGGCGGCGTCGATGAGCGCGGTCGCCAGCGCCTTCGGATCGTCCCCGACGTCGCCCGGCAGGTTCCCGCCCGCCGGGTCGGTGGCCGCGAAATCGGCGAGGTCGTCGGGCAGGCGGCCGTCGAGTTCGTAGATGCGCGTCACCAGAGCGTCGAAATGGTTGAGGTGCTCGGCGCGAACGTCCATGAGCACCTCTCGCAGGTGCGCGCCGATCAGACCGGCCAGGCCGGCGTGCAGGATCGTGTAGCGGTAGTGGGCGGCCAGTTTCGCGCGGGCGGCCGCCGTCAGTTCCCCGATCAGGACGTCCACGTCGACGCCGGCACGCTCGACGAGTTCCCGTGCGATTCGGCTCATGCGTCCCTTCCCTTCCCTTCGCGAGACGGCGCCGGACCGTCAGGCCGCGGAGGTCTCCGCCGGGGCACGGTCCTCCGGGTTGAGGGCCAGGAACGCCCCCGCGGCCAGGGCTCCCCCGGCAAGGTCGGCGAGCAGCCAGATCCAGAGCTTCGACCAGGCGAACAGGCCCATCGTCGCCGCGCCGGTGGCGACCGCGGGGTTGAACGCTCCCCCGGAGATGCCGCCCACCGCGAAGGCCCCGGCCGCGACGGTGAATCCGATGGCCAGCCCGTAGAAGTTGTTGTCCGGGTGGTCCCTGCTGGTGGCCACGTTGAGGACGACGTAGGCGAGGGCGAGGGTGAACACCACCTCGGCCAGGAGCGCCGCCCCGACCGCGCGGCCCGACGGCGACAGCTCCGCGACCTTGCCCGGATCCACCACATAGCGGGCGGTGAGGGCGGCGACGACGCCCGCGATGAGCTGGGCGGCCCAGTAGGCGACGGCGTCGGTCCAGCGGATCCGCCCGCGCAGGAGGACCGCCAGCGTCACCGCCGGGTTGTAGTGGGCGCCGGAGACGTGCCCGCCCGCGTACACCATGACCATCAGCACCGCGCCGATGGCGAGCGGGGCTAACGGAGCCGTCGCGAGGACGGTGCAGCCCACGGTGAAGACCAGGAAGAATGTGCCGATGAACTCCGTGACGTAACTTCGCATAACGATCTCCCTATATCGAGAAATGGCCGTCGGCCCGGCAGCGCCCCGAGCCTGTCACCGTGTTCGTTCTCTGAGGAGCCCGCGCTCCTTACGGGGTGATTACGGTCAGCCGAGCCGCAAGGCGACGTTTCGGCCTGCCTGGGAGATCACATATTTCGTCGCCGGGGACCATCAATGAGCGCGGCATTTGAAACCGTTTCGCCGCGGGTTTCGTTCGGGGCGGACCGAGCGGATGTCGCGTCTTTCGAGGCCGGTGGGGCGGCGCCGGACGTCATCGCTTCGTAAGGATTCGTAAGGACCCGCTCGCCCGCCCCGGACAATAGGGTGACCGGCATGAAGAAGGCGCTGGCGATCGTGGTCCTCATCGGTGCGATGTCGTTCATGGCCGGATGCGGGGGCGGCGGCGACGGGACGACCGCCGTCGAGCCGACGGATGCCGCGTCCCGGACCCCTGCCGCGAAGAGCCCGGGCGGGGCCGGATCGGGTGGAGCGGGGCAGGACACGCCGCGAACGTTGCGGTTCACGGGCGAGACGCTGGACGGCGAGGCGTTCGACGGCACGAGTCTCGCGGGCAAGCCGGTGGTGTTCTGGTTCTGGGCCCCCTGGTGCCCCAAATGCCAGGCCGAAGGCCCCGACGTGGCGAAGGCCGCCGAGAAGTTCAAGGGCCGCGTCTCGTTCGTCGGCATCGGAGGGCTGGAGAAGAGCAAGGACCGGTTGAACGAGTTCGTCTCCCGGACGGGCACCGAGGGCCTCACCCACCTCGACGACCGGACCGGGAAGCTGTACGCCCATTTCAAGGTGACCTCGCAGTCGTCGTTCGTGTTCATGGCACCCGACGGGACGACGTCCAGGGACTCCGGGCCGCTCGGGGAGTCCGAGCTGAACCGGCACGTCGGCAAGCTCCTCGGCTGACACGCCGATGGAGGAGATATCGCTCGCGCTGGCCGCCGGGCTGGTGGCGGCGTTCAACCCGTGCGGATTCGCGCTCCTGCCGTCCTACCTGACGCTGCTGATCGCCGGGCCGGGCGGCGGCGGCGTCTGGCGGGCGCTGCGGCTGTCGGCCGCGATGACCGCGGGGTTCGTCACCGTCTTCGGCGTGTTCGGCCTGCTGATCTCGGCGTTGACGGCCTCGATCCACCAGTACCTGCCCTGGCTCACCATCGTCGTGGGCGTCGTCCTGGTCGCGCTCGGCGGGTGGCTGGTGACCGGGCGGGAACTGCTGCTCCGGCTGCCGCGCCTCCAGGCGGGCGGGCTGTCGGGTTCGCTGGCGGGTCTGTACGGATACGGCGCCTCGTACGCCGTCGCGTCCCTGTCGTGCACCATCGCACCGTTCCTGGCCGTCACCGGGCTGGTGTCCGGTGGCACGGGCATCGCCGCCGGGCTGGCGGCGTTCGCCGCCTACGGCGTCGGGATGGGCCTGGTCGTGGGGTTCCTGTCGATGCTGGTGGCGCTGGCGCACGACGCCGCGGTTGCGCGCACCCGCCGGATCCTGCCGTACGTCTCGCGCGTCAGCGGCGGCCTCCTGCTTCTGGCCGGGCTGTATGTCGCCTACTACGGCTGGTACGAAACGCGCGTCAACGCGGGCGCCGAAGCCGACTCCGCCGTCGTCCGGACGGTCACCGAGATCCAAGGCGCGCTGACCGACGGGATCGACCGGATCGGAATCTGGTGGATCACCGCCGCCTTCGGCGTCCTCGCGGCCGGAACGATAGCGGCGCGCAAGTTCTGGCGCCCCCGTCGCGGTGCCGCCGTCACCGAGCAGGAGGCACCTGGCCAGGAACGGCGCTAGCGGGAGCCAGGCCGGTGGAGAAGCCCGGCCACCCCTGTCTCCCGGCCGCACCCGGCCGCCCGGCCGCCCGGCCGCCGGTCAGGGACGGAGGGCTTCGATGAATTCGCCGAGGGCGCCGCGGCGGCGGGCCGAGGAAATGTGATCGATGTAGTCGCGGGAAGCGATGATCTTTCCGTCCCGGACGCGCAGGACGAATATGCACGGCACCCGGAACGGTTCGCCGCTCGCAGTCGTCCCGCGATACTCGAACTCGGCGACAATGACCTCCGGATCCGCGGTCTCGTACACGGTGATGTTGGCTGGCTCCTGCCGAAGGGGCGGCAGGCTCTTCCCTGCCGAGAAATGCTCGCGCAGTTCCTCACGGGTGCGCATCGGCCCGTCCTCGAACGGCGAGAACGGATGCTCGACGCAGGTCCGGTCCGCGTAGAGGTCGGGCAGCTCGTCCCAGCGCCCTTCCGAGACGCCCCACACAAGCTCAAGGAACACCTCGCGAGGACTGGGCGCCATGATGCCTCCCGGCGACACGGTAAGGTTCCGAAGTGGAGACTCCGAATATACGGAGTGGAGACTTCGGATGTCAATGGAACCCACGCGCGCCGACGCCCGCGACAACCGGGCCCGGATCCTGGAAGTGGCGGAGGACGTCTTCGGCAGGGGCGGCTCGGCGGCCTCCACCGAGGAGGTCGCGCGGCTCGCCGGAGTCGGCATCGCCACCGTCTTCCGCCATTTCCCCACCAAGCGGGCGCTGGTGGAGGCGGTCCTGGTGACGCATTTCGACCGCCTGTGCGGGGAGGCGCGAGGCCTCGCCGATGCGGCCGATCCGGGCCGGGCGTTCTTCGGCTTCTTCCGCCGTCTGGTGGAGGACGCCGCGGGCAAGCTCGCCATCATCGAGGCGTTCACCGACGCGGGCGGCGACGCCGCGGGCAGAGCGGCGCAGGGCCCGCGCGACCTGCGCGAAGCCGTCGGCGTCCTGCTCGGGCGGGCCCAGGACGCCGGAGCGGTCCGGGCGGACGTCCGCCTCGACGAGGTCTACGCGCTCCTCGTCGGCGCCTCCCGCGCCGCCGCTCACCTGCACCTGAACGAGCCGGTCCGCACCAGCACGCTCGGCATCATCTTCGATGGCCTAGCCCCGCGCTGACGCGCCGTCGATGGGGGCCGCCGCGGGACGTGCGGGTC
>NZ_SMJX01000496.1 GCF_004348535.1 Actinomadura sp. KC216 | reverse complement strand
GGGTGGCCCTCAGTGCGGCGTTCTCGGTCCCGGCGAGAGCTGCGAGATCCCGGTGAGCGCCTCCGGCGGATCGGTCAGATGGTCGGCATCCCCAGGATCGCCGCTCACCGGCGGCGGGAGCGGCATCGTCCCCAGCGGTCAGACGCGCAGGGCGGTCGTCACGCTCTCGTGCGGCGACGAGTCCGGTTCGGGTTCCGCGACCGTGACCTTCTCCCCGGGCGGCCAGACCCGGTCCATCTCGTGGCAGTGCCCGGGACAGGGTGAGGGAGACGGCTGGAACTAAACGTGACGTAGATCACATTATGTGGCGGGAGAGCCCTGCCCACTAGGCCAGACGGCCACGGGGCGTACCGCTGCCGTCACTGAAATCCGTTCATAGGGGAGAAATCTCAGCAACTTGGTGGCAAGATCAGGCACCCAGAGCGGGGCCGGCGGGCGTCGCCGCTCACGGGGGCATGATCAAGAACACCGAATTCGACTGGGAGGGTTCCCGTGGCCGGTGAGCCAGGGCCCGGGCGGGACGACGACCTCAGGCTCGCGAACTCGCTGCGAGCCGGGGACGTCATCGCGCTGACCGAGGTCTACGACACCTACGCGCCGTTCCTCTACGACTACTGCCATGGGCTGCTCCGCGACCGCGTCGAGGCGGCGGGCGCGCTGCGCAACGTCGTCATCGCCGCCCGCGAGCACATCGACCGGCTCACCGAGCCGGACCGGCTGCGCGGCTGGCTGTACTCGATCGCCCGCAAGGAGTGCATGCGCCGCCGCGACAGCCCGAACCGGCACACCGGGCAGGAGGCGCCGGAGGCCGACGACGACCTCACCGACGACCAGCTCGCCCGGCGCGAGGAGCGCAGGCTGCTCGCGCACAGCGCGCTCGCCGCGCTCAACGGCCGGCAGCGCGAGGCGATCGACCTGTCGGTCCGGCACGAGCTGGACGAGGTCGACCTGTCCGGCATCTTCGGCATGCCGTTGGAGGAGACGCTCGCGCTCGTGGAGAAGTCCCGCGAGGACCTCGCGGGCGCGCTGCACGCGGCGCTCATCGCGCAGAACCACTGGAAGGACTGCCCCAGCGTCTCGGCGCTGACCGAGTCGTGGCCGCTGTCGCCGCAGACGTCGGCGTCGCTCGTCCGGCATGTGGCGAGCTGCCCGGTGTGCGGCGAGCGCGAGACGCCGCCGCTGCCGACCGACCGGCTGCTGTCCGTCCTGCCGATCGCGGCGATCCCCGCCGAGCTGCGGCTGGACGTGCTGACCGCCGCGACCGCCGAGGACCGCGCCGGGAACCGCCGCGCCATCGCCGCCTGGACGGAGCCGTTCGACGAGTACGGCTGGCCGCTCCCCTACGAGCCGTCGCCCGCCCGCGCCCGCGACCGCGCCCCGCGCCGCCGCGCCCCGCTCATCGCCGCGGTCGCCGTGGCGATCGGCGCCGTGGTGCTGTTCGTCGGCGCGATGTCGTGGCTCGGCGGGGGCGGCGAGACGAACGCGGCGGCGAACAGCCCGAAGGTGCCGGGCGGCGGGTCCAGCACGGGCACCGATCCGGGGACGCCGACCGGCCCGTCCCCGACGGACACGTCGGCGTCTCCGAGCAAGTCGCCGTCGAAGTCCCCGTCCAAGTCTCCGTCGAAGACCCCGACCACCAAGCCGCCGCGTCCCCCGGACAACGACAACCCCGATCCGCCGAGCCCGGGCCACCTGTCGGTGTCGGGCTGCAGCATGGGCGGCAGGGACTCGTGCACCGTCCGGATCACCGCCGTCGGAGGCGCGGTGAACTGGCGGGTGACGGGCACGCGCGGCGATCTGAGCGCGGGCGGCGCCGGGCATCTGTCGGCCGGCCAGTCCGCCTCCGTGACCGTCAGCCGGACGAACTTCCTGTGCCTCGGCGGAAGGCGGACCGGCTCGGTCTCGTTCTCGCCGGGCGGTTCCGCCCCCGTCTCGTACTGCTGACGTCCTCGACCTTTTCCGGAACGCCGCGGGCGCGCATCCGCTTGGGAGTGCGGGTGCGCGCCCTGCGGCGTACCCGGGGGCACTGGCCGTCCCGTCGCCGTCCCGGCCGGTCGGCGGTGGTCAGATCGGTCGGGGCGCGTCACGGGCGGTCCGCGGCGTTCTGTGGCCGTTCGGGTCAGATCGAGCCGGTGTCGAGGGTGCGGTGCGCCCGTCGCAGGAGCACCGGGACGCCCTCGCCGATCTGGTCGAAGCCCTCACCGACCGTCGCCTTCTGCAGGTAGCGGGCGTGGATGCCCTCCAGGATGACGGCGAGCTTGAAGCACGCGAACGCCACGTAGAAGTCGAGGTCGGCGAGGTCGAAGCCGGTCAGCGCCGCGTACCGGTCGGTGAACGCGCGGCGGGTGAAGAACCCGGGCGCCGTGGTGATCTTCGCGCCGACCGGGAGCTCGTCGGGGTCGGCGGCCTCCGTCCAGTAGACGAGCGTGAGCCCGAGGTCGGACAGCGGGTCGCCGAGCGTCGACATCTCCCAGTCGACCACGGCCGCGATCTCGGGACGCGGCTCCAGCCGGACGAGCGCGTTGTCGAGCCGGAAGTCGCCGTGGACGAGCCGCGCCCGCCCCTCATCCGCGTCCCCGGAACGGGCGCGCGGGGCGTCCACCGGCAGCCGCTCGGCGAGCCGCACGCCGAGCCGGTCGTATTCGGGCAGGTCGCGGACCGCTCCGGTGGCGCGGATGGCCTCCTGCGAGCCGTCCCACTGCCGCCTCCAGCGGGCGAGCTGGCGCGCCATGTAGCCGCTCGGCCGACCGAAGTCCCCCAGTCCGGCGGCCTCGACGTCGACGGTGTGGATCGCCGCGAGCGCCCCGGCGAGCGCCTCGCTGAGGCCGGCGGCCTGCTCCGGGGTGATGTCCTCGGCGTCCTCGCGGCTGCGCAGGACGCGGCCGTCGACGTGGTCCATGAGGTAGAAGCGCGCGCCGATGACGTCTTCGTCGTCGCAGAACGCCAGCGTCCTCGGCACCGGGACCGCCGTCCCGGCGCCGAGCGCGGTCAGCACCCGGTATTCGCGGCCCATGTCGTGGGCGGTCGGCTGGACGTGCCCGAGCGGCGGCCTGCGCAGGACGATGCGGCGGCCGCCGTCCAGGGTGATCGCGTAGGTGAGGTTGGAGCGGCCTCCCGCGATCAGGTCGATCGCCTCGATGCGTCCCGATCCGGGCAGCTCGCGGGCCAGCCAGCCGGCGAGGCGGGGGACGTCGATCCCGGGGACCTCGGACGGGGGCCAGGCCGGTCGCTCTGCGTCAACGCTCATGACGACCTATTAGAACGCGGCTCGGTCTGGCCTGTGAACCCGGACCCTTGCCCGTTCCTGCGGTCCGTAATCCTCCGGCCACTTCCGGCCGACTTGCAGGAAGGCTTCACCTGGCCTCCAGGGTTCGCTCTGACCTGCGCAAATGCGACGGCGGCCACATCCGGCCGGGCGATTCGGCGAGAGTCTCACAGGAAAAAAGGGACGTCAGGTGGATTCCAGGGACACGTGGGGTACGCATCTGCGACGACACCCGAGCAGAGTGGGCTCTACCCGGCGCGGAGGTCAATAGCCGTCATATCCGGCCCATGACGGCAGGCTGGACTGCGAATGTCCCGCCGGGCAGACGTAATGGACTAGACCATTCGGGACTAGACCGCCCGATTGGGGGGGACGCACCGTGGCAGACGCATGGCTGCCGGGAGCCGGCCGCATGCCGGCGCGACAGGACGGCGGAGCTTTGCGAGGGGGTGCTCCCCGCGTCGTCTGGTGCGCCGGCGAGCATGATCCGCGTACCGTCTCCGCCCGCTCGGTGGCCGCGGACCTGATCAAGGAGGATCGGCCGCCGCACCTGGTGTGGCACCCCGGCACCGGCGAGATCGTCCAGCTCCTGCCCGCCACCCGCGCCGCCCGGCTGCTCGGCGGGCGGGTCGGCCGCGAAGGCCGCGTCTGCCTGCAGATCATGGTGGTCGGCCAGTCCCGGGCGCCGTTCACCGGAGCGCTGCTCACCGGCCTGGACGCGATCGTCCAGTGGCTCGACGCGTGGGGCGTCGCGCGCCGCTGGCCCGCCGGTCCCCCGCTGCCGTCGCCGCAGTCCTACCACGCGCACCGCAGCCGCAAGGACTGGGCGCGCGGCGGGCACTACGGGGCGTCCCAGGTCCCGCTCGTCGACCGTCCCGACCCGGGCGGCATCGACATCCGCCGCATCACCGGACCGGACACCCCGGTCGCCCCCATCCCGAAGCCCCGCACAC